>CALXNM010000001.1 GCA_944389745.1 uncultured Clostridia bacterium
TTATTTCATCTGCCTTTTTTGATTCTTGCTTTTCTTCTTTTTTCATTTTTTTTTGTCTTCCTTACTTCACATTCCTTTCCGATCCACTATATTTCTTTTAATACTTTTAAGTCGTGGTGCCTGTTTTGATATTTGGACTTAAATTATATCCTGTTTATTTACCTATTCGCCATTTAATTTCTTACTAATATATTTCATTACTGAAATTACTTTTGAATAATTCATTCTCGTAGGTCCAATAATTCCAATTGTTCCTATATCTTTATTTTTATACCTATGTTTAAATGTTACTATACTAAAATCTTTTAATTTTTCGTTTTCATTTTCATTACCTATATATACATTTATGTCATTTGCAAATCCTGTATTTAATAGGTCTGAAACAATTTCTTTTTGATCTATAATGTTTATGAAATTTCTAGCAACTTCTAAGCTTTTAAACTCTGGTAAATCAAAAGATTTATTGGCTCCTTCAAGATATATTTTTTCTTCTTCATTTATGGCTTTATTCAATTGATTAATTATTGGTTTTATTACACCTAAGCTATAATTCATATGAGAGAATATATATTGTTCAATTGGTCTATCTATAGACTCTAAAGGCTTTCCTTTTAATTTATTATTAAAGATAATATTTAAAGTTTCTACTTGGTCTTCAGTTATATCTTGATTAAATTTTATCATTGTCTCTTTAATTATTCCTGTATCTGTTAATATAACTGCCATCAACATTCTAGTTCCTAAAAGTACAAATTTAATTTCTTCAATTTTTTGCATTTGTGCCTTAGGTCCTATTGCAACTGTTGTATAATGTGTAACTTCTGAAATGGTACTAGTTGCAATTTTTGTTAAATCTTCAATCTCATTTACTTTTGCAGTTAATTTTGATTGAATATATTTTATCTCAGCTAAACTAATGTTATGGTCATTTAATAATTCATCAACATATAGTCTGTATCCTTTTGCTGATGGTACTCTACCACTAGAAGTATGTTGTTTTTCAATATATCCAACTTTTTCTAGATTTGCCATTTCATTTCTAATAGTTGCACTACTTAAATCCAAGCCATATTTTTTTGCTATACTCCCAGAACTTACAGGCTCTGCTGTATTTATATATTCTTCTACTATTGCTTGTAATATTCTTTTTTTTCTTTCATCTAAACTACTCAAGTTTACACCTTCTTTTAGCAATTGTTTATCTTGACTGCTAACTTCATATATATTATAACCAAAATTAGCAATTGTCAATACTTATTGCTAATTTTTATTGTGAATTTTGTGTGAAAAACCGCTTCAAAAATAAAGCTTTTATTGAATAAAAATATTTCATTTTTATTTGCATTTTTTATTATTTTTTTCAACATTTAAGGCTTACCTTTTTGGGTAAGCCTTATTATTTTTTGCTTTATTTTATTCTGCATTTATTCCTAATTATTTAACAATTCCATCTCTTTTCATTTTATCTATTATTTTAGCATAAACTCTATCTCGTACCCAAGGTTCAGAAGTTACTTCTAAAATCTTATCAATTGGAACCCACTTTACGGCACTATTTTCATCTTCTTTAATATGCACCTCTTCTTTTTCATCAGCCTCTAACAAGTATGTTACATTAAGATGAACATGTGATGCCACATATTTTCCTCTTTTTTCATGTCCATTTACATTAATTATTTCTAGAGAAAAAATATCATTAGAAATAGGTCTAACATTTTTTATTCCTGTTTCTTCTTTTGCCTCTTTAATTGCAACATACAAAAGATCATTATCTCCATCACTATGTCCGCCAGTCCATGCCCATGATTTATATATTTTATGATATATCATTAAAATTTTTGTTCTTTCTTTATTAAGGATAAATGATGAACTAGTGAAGTGTCCATATTCATTTTGTCTAGTTAAAACATCATTAAAATCATTAATATAATTTAGCATTACTCTCTTTTCTACTTCTTCTTGCTCATTATATGGAATAAATTTTTCTATATTTTCTTTTATACCATCTACATTTATTTTTATCTTAATTCCTAAAACACCATATTGCTTTTCTTTTTCTGGTGAATAGATTGTATACATGCCTTGAGTTTTCATGGATATTTCTTTTTCGTCTGTATACAATTTTTTGAATAAATTTTCAAAAGTATCTTCTCTATATAAATCTATAACATCCACTAATAGCTTTTCTTGTAAATCTGGTAACTTTGAAAACTTTATTTTATCGCCAACTTTTACTTGTTGTCTTTTTTCATCATATAATCTAAATTCTATTGTTTTTGTTCCATTTTTTATTCTTTCAAATGGACTCTCATTTAATTTCATTTTGTGTATCATATATATTTCTCCTTTAACTATATTTTGAATTTATATATTCATTTGCGCTTTTTTGTATTTTCTTCATAGCAAGATATGTTTTTTCATTTTTGTAATCTACTAAATCTATCATTCTATCAATATAATTATTATCCTTTATAATTTTTAAGGAACAATCAAAATTCAAATTATATATATAACTTATCCATACAACCATGCAATCAATATTAGTTCTCATAAACTCTTTTCTACAAGATCTATGATTTAAGCAATCCTCAATAATTTCATCGCTTACATTTTCTTTTGATATATCTTCTATTTTAAATACAACTGCATTTTCAAGCCCATCGTCAATAACTACAGGAAATATATCTATTTTATCTGCATCTCTAATAATCTTGCAATATAATAATGTTTTACTATCTTTTACATCTTCGCTTATTTCTCTATAATTATGATTTAAAATAGCTGTCTTTATTAACTTATCATATTTATCTGTTTGTATAAAATCTCTAATTCTATTATTATCAAATAATATTTGAATTCCAAGTTCACCATGATTTACGCTATTTCTATCCAGGAAGGTATTGTATTTTTTTACTTGCTCAAATCTTCCTATATCATGTATAAGTCCTATCAGTTTAGCCAATTCTATTTCTTCATTATTTAAATTTAAATATACAGCTAATTTCTCACAATTTTGCATAACTCTTAATGAATGTCTTCTTTTTATATCTATTTTTGGATTGTCCCCAAATTGTTGAGTATATTTAATTAATTTTTCTATTGCACTATCAATATCTATCAATATTCTTTCTCCTTATACTTAATTTTTGACTTGCTATTTTGTGATATTTTTTTAACGATATATTTATTACTACAATTGTAATTATTCCTAATGTTATATATGGAAGAATGGACTTAAATATAACTTCTCCAGTACTATTGTTTTCTTTTATTCTATAAAATACAATATAGTTATCTACTATTAATTTTCTTATTTCTAGTTTTTTTATTATATCGTCATCTATAATTGCACATGCCCCAGGGTTATTCTTCAAAGAATTTATTTCTTTTCTAATTTTAGAAATCAATTTTTTAGCTATTTCTGGCTCCTGTAAATTATATTTAATATATTGCTTTATTCCTATTAAATCTTGTTTAGATTCCTTTGAATGTTCTATATTGTACTTTTTCACAAATAAACCTTCTTTCTATATTTTATCTAGTTCTTTATAAAGTTCTTCTTCTGAAATTTTTTCTCCTTTATCTAAAGAGTTTATTCCTTTTTCTAATTCTTTGTATAATATATGCTTATCTGTTAAAAGTTCATATAATTCAATACTCATCACAGCTAAATCTCCAGCACCATTTTTAGTAATATATACTGGTCTATTAGTCTGATGACAAATTGTAGAAATCTCATTATAATTATTTCTTAAATCAGAGCTTGGTCTAATAATTGGCATAATAAACACCTCCATTAATATTATATACATATTTTATCAAAATATTGATATGTAGTCAATCTTTTTTATAAATCATTTGGCTGACAACTTACCTTTTAAATAATTTTAGACAAAAATAAAAAATGCTAAATTCGTTTAAAAATTCAGCATTTTGGTGGGCAGGGATGGATTCGAACCATCGTACTCAAATGAGAACAGATTTCTTACTACTATAGTTTTCACTACCATATATATGTTTGTAGTCTGGACTTTCTCTTTATCTTAATAATTAAGATACCAGGTATAAAGTCTCTACACTCGAAAATTTCTTTTCTAGCTCGGGATTGTCATCAGCCGTACTGTTAAGAGTTCCCCGAATTAGCCCGGTGTTCATCATATAATCACTTATATGAGCTGCAAGTTTAGGTTTTGATTAACCAAAGACCACAGTCTGCCGCCTTTAGCCACTCGGCCACCTACCCGAAATATTTTATTAAATAAAAATTTATTTAATAAAAATGGTGCGCCCTCAAGGATTCGAACCTTGGACCTACCGGTTATGAGCCGGTTGCTCTAACCAACTGAGCTAAGGGCGCATCTCGAACGCAATTAAAAGTATAAAACATTTTTAATATATTGTCAATACTTTTTGTAAAAAAAACGAAAAAATGTATTAAATTTTACAAATAAAAGAATTTAATAAAACGTGTTTTTCATTATTTCATTCAAATCTTTTAGTCTTTATTTTTAATGTATATTTTTTTAACTTTCGTATAAACTAATAGTAAAATTTTATCGAAAGGATTGGTTATTAATGAAAATTATTGATAAAATATCTCTTGCTTTAGTTATAATTGGAGCTATAAACTGGGGATTAATTGGTATATTTAATTTCAATTTAGTTGATACAATTTTTGGTACTATGTCTATAATTAGTAGAATAATATATATATTAGTTGGAATCTCTGGTTTATGGGCTATCAGATTACTTTTTGTAAATAATGATAATTAGAAGTAATTGTTATACTAATTTAGACAATATAAACGTTTCTGAATAACTTTTGACAATACAATAACAGACATAAATATAAACTATAAAAGTATAAAAATAAAAGTGGAAAATATAATTCCACTTCTATTTTTTTATTTATTCTCCTCTACCTTCTGGTAGACTATTTGGCATTTCTATTACAACTTTAATCTTCATTATATATCTTATAGCTCTAACTACTTTACTGTTTTTAATACGTTGCCATAGAGATGGTTTAACATCAACTCTTGTTTCTTCAATGTATTTTTGATTTTCAGCTGTTTCTTCTGGTGTTGCAGTTGTTGTTTCTGTTACTGTTTCTTCAACATTTTCTTCTACAACTGTTTGTACTGTTTCTTCTGGTGCAGGTATTAATTTTAATGCATCAGCTACTTCTATTCCTATATAACTTAAAGCTTTTGATTTATCTTCTATTCTTTCCATATCTATTTCGATATGTAGATTTGTCTCTAAGTTACCTATTCTTGCATTTATTAATTTTAATGCATCTTTATAGTTGTCAGAAGTATTTGATTTTGATCTTCCTATAACACCTAAAGTTTCTATTATATCTTCTGAGAAATCACCTGAAATATTTTTTACTTGATCTTTCCACCCATCTGCTTTTGATTCTACAGCTTCTAAAACAGATTTTAAGCTTGCTGCTAATGATATATTCTTTTCTCTTTGTCTTATCAACTCTTCAATTTTCTTTGTGTTCTCTTCAAATTGATTTGTTGCATACTCAACTAGTCCATAAGCTGCTTTGTATACACTTACAGGAAAGTTTTTCTTTTTTGGATATTCTATTAAATATGTTTTTATTGATTCTATTAAATCTTTAAAATACGCATCATCTTCTAATTGAATGATTTGTTTTTTACTATTTGGATTAATTAATTTTTGTACTTTATCAATATTTGATAAAATCTTTTCTTCCGTGATTACCATTCTCACGTTTACTATGCCAGACTTAGACATTGTAAACCTTCCCTCCTTTATCCTATGTAATGCTTATTTCCGTAAGTAAAATTTCCTTTTTATAGGATTTCGTTTTTTTAATTTCATTATAATTTTATTACAACTTTTCGCTATAGTCAAGACTTTTTTATAATTATTTGTCATTTTTTAGTTCTGCATACCTTTTTATTTTCATGGTTGTTGTTTTTACAAATTCATCATGTTTAATTTCTAATTTCTTTACGGCTTTATATGAAGTAAGCTCTTTATTAACTTCTTTTATTATATTCCATATTATTTTATATACTTTATCTTCATCTAGGTCTTTACCGTATTTTTCTTCAATTTCTTCATAATTTGGTATTACTCTTGCGGTTATAATTAATTCTTTTTCTCCTTTTACTTCTTTACCATAAACCATACATTCTTTTATTTCCGTATGTTTTGAAAGCATTAATTCAATTTCTTCTGGGTATATATTTTTTCCATTTTGTGTTACTATTACGTTTTTACTTCTACCAGTTATATATAAAAATCCATCTTTATCCAAATAACCTATATCTCCAGAATGGAACCATCTTTTTCCGTTTTCTTCAAATATGGCTTCTTTTGTTGCTTGCTCATCTTCGTAATATCCTAGCATTAATGTTTTACTACTTATTAATACTTCTCCTTCGCCTTTTTCATTTGGATTGTCTATTCTTAATTCTGCTCCTACTACAGCTTTACCTGCAGATCCAACTCTTGTATCAAAATCTGGTGTTAGTGCTGCTATTGGTGCTGTTTCTGTTAATCCATATCCTTGTAAGAAAAGTATTCCTATATCTTCTATCCATTTTCCTACTTTAGCATCTATTGGTGCTGCTGCAGAAACTATTATTCTTATTCTTCCTCCTAAGTTTTCATATATTTCGTTAAATACTTTTCTCTTTATATCTACACCTACTGTTTTTAATGCGTTAGTTACATGAATCATTGAATTTACTAATCCATCTTTTTTACTTTTCTTAATATTTTTATTTATTTTTCTATATAATGTTTCTACTAGAAGTGGTACTGTTAAAAGTGCTGTTGGTTTTGTTTCTTGCAAATCTGGAACAATATGCTTTAAACCTTGGCATACACTTATGGAAGCACCTATACCAAATGGTAATAAAAATCCAATTGATGATTCATAAGTATGATGTAGTGGTAAAATTGACATTAATCTATCGTCTGGTGTAAGTTTTACATATGCAGTTGCAGCATTTACGTTTTCTGCTAGGTTTCTATTGCATAGCATAACTCCTTTTGCATTTGCTGTAGTTCCTGATGTGAATATTAAAACTTTAAATTCATCTGGGTCTATTTCAATATTCATGAAACTATTATCTCCAGCTTTGACTAATTCTGTACCCTCTTTTATTAAATAGTCTAATCCAACTAATCTTCCTTCTAATTCTTGGTCAGAATTCATTTGTATGAAATAATCTACTTCTGGTAAGTTTTCTGCTGCTTTTTTTATAACATCAGCTTTTCTAGTTGAAAAGATTACAGCTTTTGCTTTTGATCTTTTTATAACATTTTCTATTTCATTTTCTGGTAGTTCTTTGTCTACTGGTACTGCTATTCCTGCACCACAAAGCATTGTCATATATGATAAATACCAATGATGTGTGTTTTCTCCTATGATAATTACTCTTGCATCTTTTAAATTTAATTTTTTTGTTAATGCTGTTCCCAATCCTATTACTTCGTTTTTAAATTGATTGTATGTTATCTCAGTCCAATCTCCTTTTGGATTAAACTTTTCTAATAAGAAAGTTCTGTCAGCATATTCTTTTGAAGAATTTATAAACATTTCCTTTACTGTTGTAAAAGATGTTCCTTTATATTGAAAATTCTTCTTGTCTTTTTTTGATTTATTTTCTTCTGCTTTTTTTAATTTTTCATAATCAACATTTACTTCATCAATTTCTGATACTTCTTTCATATGAAATTTTGGAAATTTAAAATTTGGTACTTTAAAATCTTTTAATATTCTCATTTTTTTACACTCCCAATAATTACCTTTTATTTTCTTTTCTTTTCTGTTTCTCCTGTTTTTTATTTGTATATTTTTTTATGGTTTTAATTTTTTTATAAAAACATTATCTATTTCTTCGAAAAGTTTTTGTACATCTACTTCTTCATGTCTCATTTTATAAATAAAGCTTGAGCAAGTAAATCCAAATATTCCAGATGCTATTATATCTGCATCTTTATCTACTATTTCTTTCTTTTTTATTCCTTCTTTTACTATTCCCTCAATTATCTTTATATATTCAAATACATGTTTTTTACACATTTTACTTCTTTCGTCATTTCCCCATATTTGACTAAGTATAATTGTCATGAAATTTTCGTATTTGAAAAGTATCTTTATTTGTATTAATACTATAGCTCTTAATTTGTCTAATGAGTTATTCAATTTTTCGGTCTTTATACTAATACTATTTTTTAATAGTTTTACTCCTTCATCTACTAAAAAGTTAAATATTTCTTCTTTACTTGAAAAATGATAATATAAAGTTCCTTTTGCTACTCCTACTGTAGCAGTTATTTCTTCAATGCTAGTTGCATCATAACCTTTATCTGCAAATAGTTGCATTGAAGCTTCAAATATTTTTCTTTTTGTTTTGTTCATACGCTTTCACCCTAAAAAAAACTATATTAATTATATAATTTATTATTAAAATATGCAAGTATTTACTATGTTTTCGACCAATCGCACAAATTAAATATAGATTTCCTATAAAACAGGAGTCTTCATTACATAAAATAAACCCAAATTATTAAACTTTTTGTCTAATAATTTGGATTCACTTCACTATTTCCAAAGGCATAATTTTATTTATTTTCTTCTATCTAATGTGTCTAAGTTATCTAGAGCTTTTCCTGTTCCTAGCGCAACACATGATATTGGTTCTTGAGCTATCATAACATTGATTCCGGTTCTTGTTTGTAATAATTTATCTAGCCCATCTATTAAGCATCCTCCACCAGTCATGTAAATTCCTCTATCGCTAATATCTGCTGCTAGTTCTGGTGGTGTTTTTTCTAATACTGAGTGAACTGCATCTACTATTAATGTTGCTGGTTCTGCCAATGCTTCTAACATTTCACTTGAATGTATTATTACGTTTTTAGGAAGTCCTGTAATTAAGTCCCTTCCTCTAATTTCCATTTCTGTGTCTTGAATTTTAGGAAAAACACATCCAACATTTATTTTTAAATCTTCGGCTGTTCTTTCTCCTATCATTATGTTGTGTTTCCTTTTTATATATTTTACAATTGCTTCATCAAATTTATCTCCGGCAACCTTTAAAGATTCACTTACAACTGAACCTCCAAGTGAAATTACTGCTATATCAGTAGTTCCTCCACCAATATCAACTACCATATTGCCACAAGGTTTTGATATATCTATTCCAGCACCAATTGCTGCTGCGATTGGTTCTTCTATTAAAAATACTTTTCTTGCACCTGCTTGTGAAGCAGCATCTATAACTGCTTTCTTCTCAACTTCTGTTACTTGTGATGGAATACATATCATAATGCGTGGAGCAAAAACAAACTTACCACATATTTTATTTATAAAATATTTAAGCATTTTTTCAGTTACTGTATAATTTGAAATAACTCCATCTCTTAGAGGTCTTGTTGCCACAATATTTCCAGGGGTTCTTCCAAGCATTCTTCTAGCTTCTTTTCCCACAGCCAACACTTCCCCTGTATTGTTATCAATAGCTACAACGGATGGTTCTCTTAGGACTATTCCTTTACCTTTAACATATGCAATTACTGATGCAGTTCCTAAATCTATACCAATGTCTTGTCCCCACTTAAACATTTCCATCTTCCTTCCTTATGTTTCATTTATGTTACATTTACGTTACAATTATATTACATTTAAAATAAAATAGCAATGACTTTTTGTATTTTAACATAAAAAAATACCTTTTACCATATTTATTATACTAAAAGGTATTTTATTTATTCGTTTCATGCTATTAATATTATTTTTTCTATTCTTTATCTGTTATTGCTACTAAAAATCTATCTATTCCATCTTGTTTAAATTTTAGTTCATATGTTTTTGATTGTCCTACACTTAATGTTCCTATATCTATATATTCTGTTGCTTTTAATTCATTATCACTATTATATAAGAAAAATGTTAAATTTTTATCAGTGACACTTTCATCCGAATTGTTTTTTATTTCTCCTTTTATATAACCATTTACATTTGTGGCTTTTGCTTCACTAACAGTGATTGCCGGATTAGTTTCTTGAATTCTATATACAGTCATATCTTTATACATTGTTTTTATTGCCATAATACTTCCTATTGATACAAATGCAAATAATAATATAAACCAAATGAAATATCTTCTGAAGTTTCTTGTTTGAACTGTGGTATCAATAAACCAAAAATCAGTATAACTCATATTATTTCATTCCTTTCCACTAATATATCATTTACATTTTTCTAAATACACCTATTACTTTTCCTAGTATAGTACAATCTGGAACTATTATTGGATCCATTGTATCATTTTCTGGTTGTAATCTAATATGATCTTTTTCTTTGTAAAATGTTTTTACTGTTGCTTCATCATCTATTAATGCAACTACTATTTCTCCGTTTTCAGCTACATTTTGTCTTCTTACTAATATAAAATCTCCATCTAAAATTCCAGCCTCTATCATGCTTTCTCCTCTAACTACTAGCATAAAGCTTTGGCTATTTCCAACGAAGTCTAATGGTATTGGGAAAGTATCTGTTATATTTTCTACTGCTAAGATTGGAGCACCTGCTGTAATTTTTCCAACTACTGGTACATCAACCATTTCTTTTTTATTATAAAAAGCTTTTGCTGGTGGTGTTCCAGGTTTCTTTGGCATATATAATTCATCTTCTGATTTTAAAATTCTTAAAGTTCTTCCTTTTTGACTTTCCTTTTTAATATATCTTAATTCCTCTAATTGTTTTAAATAAGAATGTACAGTTGCTGTTGAACTTAGTCCTACAGCTTTCCCTATCTCTCTAACAGATGGTGCATAACCATTTTTTTCAATTTGTTTTGTAATATATCTAAGTATTTGTTTTTGTCTTGGTGTTAATTCTTTTGTTTTTCTTTTCTTTCCTTCTGCCATTAAATCATCCCTCCAAATTTTATTTTACACTATGGTATCATACAAACAAAAAAATGTCAAACAAATTTTTGATTTTGTTTGACATTTTTATCTTTTTTAAGCTTGTTTCGTAATATTTAAAATAGATAATTTAGTTGACTTATTTTTTTATTACTAATCCTCCCATTCTAATTCATAATCACAAATTTTAACAATATCACCATCTTTTATCCCCATTTCTTTAAGTTTTTGATTTACTCCTAATTCATCTAAACTTCTTTGGAAATAATATAATGATTCATTATCAGCTATATTTACTCTTCTCATTACTCTTTCAACCGCTTCGCCTTTAATTACGAACATTCCATCTTCTTTTTCAATTGTATACTCATCATCATCTTTTAAAGTATATACTTTTCTATCTTTTATTTCTACTAAATTCTCTTTTGGTAATGTTTTTAATACTTCAGCTACATGTTTTATTAATTCTGATACTCCCGTATTTGTTGCTGCTGATATTTTAAATATTTCCATATTGTTTTCTTTAGCTACTTTTTCTAGTTCTTTATATAAGCTTTCGTCTTGCATTATATCAATCTTATTTGCAACTATTATTTGTTTTCTTTTACTTAACTTTTCACTATAATTTTTTAATTCATTATTTATAGTATAAAAATCTTCTACTGGATTTCTTCCTTCTGAACCTGATACATCAATCACATGAAGTAGAAGTCTTGTTCTTTCTATATGACGCAAGAATTGTAATCCTAGTCCAGTTCCTTCACTTGCTCCTTCTATAATTCCTGGTATATCAGCTATTACAAAACTATCCCCATAATCTGTTTTTACTACACCTAAATTAGGTTGTAATGTTGTAAAATGATAATCTGCAATTTTAGGTGTTGCAGAAGTTGTCATTGAAAGAAATGTGGATTTTCCTACATTTGGGAATCCTATTAATCCAACATCTGCTAAAAGCTTAAGTTCTAATATTAACTCTCTTTCTTCTCCATTTTCTCCATCTTGAGCAAATCTAGGAGCTTGTCTTGTAGATGTGGCAAAATGTGCATTTCCTTTTCCTCCTCTTCCGCCTTTTAATATTAAGGCTTTTTGTCCTGGTTCTGAAAGGTCAGCTAATATTTCTTTTGTGTTTGCATCTCTTACTATTGTTCCTATTGGGACCTTTATATATAAATCTTCTCCGCTTTTACCAAATCTATGTCCGCCTTCTCCGTTTTTACCACTTTCAGCCTTAAATTTTTTCCTATATCTAAAATCTATTAATGTGTTAGAATCTGGGTCAACTTCAAAATATACATTACCGCCTCTTCCGCCATCTCCACCATCTGGTCCTCCTGCTGCAACATATTTTTCTCTTCTAAATGAAATTGCTCCATTTCCTCCATTTCCAGCTTTAGCATAAATTTTTACATAGTCTGTAAACATTTTGTTCTTCCTTTCTATAAATACTAATGTAACAGTGCCAAGAAGCAATTATTTTTTAAGTCTCTTCAAAATAATCTAATTTCATTGCTTTCTTAACTTTTTTCATTGTTTCTTTTGCAGTTTTTCTTGCTTTTTCAGTACCTTTCTTTAACAATTCATCAACAAGTTCTGGTCTTTCTTCATAATATTTTCTTTTTTCTCTTATTGGTTCTAAGAAGTCTATTATGTTTTTTGCAAGTTCTTTTTTACAAGCAACACACCCTCTTTGTCCTGCTCTACATTCTTCGCACACTTTTTTACAATCTTCTTTATTAGTAAATAAGTTGTGATAATATGCTACCATGCATATATCTGGGTTTCCTTTATCATCTTTTCTTATTCTCTTAGGATCTGTAACAGCTCCCATAACTTTTTTAGTTATTTCTTCTGGACTATCTGATAAATATATGGCATTTCCTAAAGATTTTCCCATTTTCTCATTACCATCTAATCCTTTAATTCTCTTTGTACTAGATAAAACCGCTTCTGGCTCAACTAGTACTTCTCCATATATGCTATTAAATTTTCTAACTATTTCTCTACATTGTTCAATTAATGGAAGTTGATCTTCTCCTACTGGAACTAGTGCTCCCTCAAATGCTGTTATGTCAGCTGCTTGGCTTACTGGATATCCTAAAAATCCATATGTAACGCTTTCTCCAAATATTTCTCTTTTTTGTGCGATTTCAGTTTTTACTGTTGGATTTCTCTCTAATCTCGCTATTGTTACTAAATTAGAATAATACACTGTAAGTTCTGCAACCTCTGGTATCATTGATTGAATATATATTGTTGTTTTTTCTGGGTCTAATCCTACAGATAAATAATCAAGCATAACTTCTCTTACATTTTTTCTTACTTTTTCAGGATTGTTAAAATTATCTGTTAATGCTTGTACATCAGCAATCAATATGTATGGTTCATATTTGCCTGAATTTTGCATTTCAACTCTAGTTCTAAGTGAACCCAAATAATGTCCTATATGTAATCTTCCTGTAGGTCTGTCTCCTGTAAGTATTCTTTTTTTATCCATATTTTTTCCTCCTAGTTAATTTTAGTTTTTTATTAATGTCTTTCTTGTTATTAGTGTTATAAAATATATGCATCCTGATATTATTACTATCATTGGTCCTGTTGGTATATTAAAGTAGTATGATGCAATTAGTCCTGATATTCCTGAGAATAGTGAAAATATTACTGAAAACAAGTGATAACTTCTCATGTTTTTTGCTATGTTTCTACTTGATGCTGCTGGTAATATTAGTAGTGAGTTTATTAATAATATTCCTATCCATCTTATTGATATCATTACAACTATTGCTATTAATATTGCAAATATATTGTCTATTTTTTTTGTATTTATCCCTTTGCTTTTTGCAAGTGTTGTATTTATGCTTATTAAGTTTAGTTTATTAAATGTAAAGTACCAAAATACTAAAACTACTATTGCTATTAAAAATACGTATAATATCTCTGTATCTGTTATGCTTAAAATATCACCTACTAAATAGCTTGAATATTGATTAAAATTGCCTGTTTGTGCTAACATTGCTAGTCCTAATGCTATTGCAATAGATGAAAATACACTTATTATTGTATCCGCTCCATATGTTGTTTTGTTTTTTACATAGTTCAATAATAGCGCAAAGCATATTGCAAATATTATCATTCCTATATTTAAATTACTTATTCCTATTAAGCTTCCGAAGTGCTATTCCTGTTAATGCAGAATGTCCTAATGCATCTGAGAAAAATGCCATTTTATTATTTACTATCATTGTTCCTAATATTGCAAATATTGGTGATATTAAAATTATTGCTAAGAGTGCATTTTTCATAAATTCATAATCTATAAATTCAAAAGGTAATATTACTTCTAATATGCTATCTATTATTTCCATTTTTCCCCCATTTAATTTTATTTAAGATAATTCTCCAAATCTATTTTTAAATTCTAAACTATTAAATACTTCTTCTGGTTTTCCTTCTTTTATAACTTCTTTATCTAATAATATTACTTTATCAGCATATTTTTTAGCTAAATCCAAGTCATGTGATACAAGAATTATAGACATATCATATTCTGTTTTTAGTTTGCTTATTATTTTATAAAAATCTTGTATTCCATTTCTGTCTATTCCAGAAACTGGTTCATCTAATATTAATAAATTTGGTGTTGGTTTTGTTGCTATTGCTATTAACACACGTTGTAATTCACCACCTGATAAATCTCCTATACTTTTGTCTATTAAATTCTCTGCTCCAAATATTTTTAATTGTTCTTTTATTTCCTCATATATTTTTTTGTCTTTTTTTAAGAATACTGGTATATGTGTAATACATGATGCAAATAAATCATATACAGTTGTTGGCATATGTCTTTCTACATTTATACTTTGTGGTACATATCCAATCTTTATTTTTTTTGCTACATTATCTTTTTGATCTACAAATGTAATGTTTCCAGTATGTTCAACTTCACCTAATATAGCTTTTAATAATGTTGACTTACCTGCACCATTTCTTCCAATTATAACTGTTAGTTCACCACAGTGAATATGTATACTTACATTTCTTAGTATTTCTTCATTGCCTATTTTAACTCCAATATTATTGATTTTTGTGCAATGTAGTCCACATGCTTTCTCCATTTTAACCTCCATTCGAGCTAATTTGCTCTATCTCCACCTAAAATCTGCATATTTTCATTTACTTGATTAATATAAGCATCCTTGTCTAAATTCCCTTTTAATCCTGAATTTAATTTATATATTTTAGCTCCTGTTTCATCAGCTATTGCTTTTGCATTTAATTCATTATCATTTTTATCAATTATTATCATTTCTATGTTTTCTTGTTTTATTTTATCTATAATATTTTTAAGCATTTCTGCAGACATTGTACTTTCTTCATGGTCTGTTTCTATTGTTGTCATTTCCATATCTAGTTCTTGTCCTAAATAATCAAATGCTTCATTTAATGATACTGCTTTTTTGTCTTTTAAAAATTTTAAGTTTTCTAAATATTCCTCTTTTAATTCTTCTAATTTTTTAATATATGTATCAGTGTTTGTTTTATATATTTCTGCATTTTGCTTGTCTGAATTAATTAACCCTTCAGATATATTTTTTACTTGTAATATATAATTATCTATATTGGTCCATATATGAGCATTTGTTTCTTCACCGTGTTTTATAATATTAGAAACTTTAGTGCTTGAATCTATTACTGTCACTTTGTCATTAGATTCCATAGCTTTTTCTATAAAGTTTTCCATTCCTAATCCATTTATAATAAACAAATCTGCATTTTCTATTTTTTTCATATCTTCTGTAGTTAAAGTATAATCATGTAAACATCCCACATTTACATCTGCCATATTTACTAATTCCACATTTTGCGCTCCGTCTGTTATATTTTCTGCTATTATATACATTGGATAAAAAGATGTAACTATTTTAGTTACTCCATCTTCTTTTTGGGTATTATTATTTTTATTTATATTTAAAATTACTAATAAAACAATTATTAAAATAATAACTGCTATAGTAATCCCGTATTTTACGTATTTATTCATAAAAAACCTCCATATAACCTTTATAATAATACCATTTTTCCCATATTTTTTCAATATATTTATGTAAATTAATACAAAAGGTGACCACTCTCCTTTTGCTTAATTTAATTGTTTAAAATATTTTTTAATTCTTTCAATTTTCTTTTCATAGATTCATATCCAATTTCAAAACATTTTTCTATTTTATTTGTGTCAAATATTCCTACATCATCTATGCCTATTTCTAAAATATAATCACTTTTTTCTAAATCTTTTTCTATTATTTTATTTCCCATTATATCAATAGTTTTCATAACTATATCAAAAATATTACTTTTATCGCTAACATCCTCTCCTTTAAATTTTACGGCAATTACTTTATCAGCCCCTTGATTTTTTACTTCCCCAACAGGTACATTATCTAAAGCTCCTCCATCTATAAATGAATGTGCATTTATATTACATATATTAAACATTGCAGGGAAACTACTACTAGCTCTTATTGCTTCCCCTATGCTAATATCATTGATATATTTATTATAACTGCTGTTCTTTATACCCTCTGGGATACGATTTGTAAATACATATTCTTTTGATTCTATAATATCCACTGTTGGAATTACTATTGGCATTTTTATTTCATTTATATTCTTTATTTGTTTTGTATCTGCTAAATTTTCAAATACTTCTTCAATATCTTTTCCATTTCGAAAACCATTACTTATTTTATTTTTATTTATAAAACTTTTCATACCATTAAAAAAATTAAACTTAGTATTGCCCATTATTTTAGGGTAATTTGCTAAAAAACATCCAAATATTTCATCAGGACTATATCCCATTGCATATAAACTTGCAACCATACTTCCAGCGCTTGTTCCTCCTATTATATCTATTTTTATATTTTCTTCCTCTAGCGCTTTTATAACTCCTGCATGAGCTATCCCTCTTATTCCTCCTCCTGATAATGCTAATCCTATTTTCATAGACCTTTCTCCTTAAATTTTTATACTTATTATTTGTATTATTTGCCTTTTTTCATTTTTTAAACTTGAAGAGAAGAAGTCTAAAAAAAATATCACTATAGTAAATTTCTATAGCGATATTTTAATTTATATTTTTAAATTATTCAGCTGTATATGGTAATACTGCTATTTGTCTTGCTCTTTTAACTGCTAATGTTATATCTCTTTGATGTTTAGCGCAAGCTCCTGTTGCTCTTCTTGGAAGTATTTTTCCTTTATCATTAACAAATTTTCTTATTTGATCAGCATTTTTATAATCTAATACTAAGTTCTTGTCTGCACATAAAGGACATACTTTCTTTCTCATTTTTCTGTATCTTGGATTATAATCATTATCACCATTGTTTCTGCCGTTTCTTTTATTTTTCTTGTTGTCAGCCATTTTCTTACCCCCTTACTTGACTAAATTTTATAAGGTTTAAGTAGTTTATTTATTTTTTATTTTATATGTATTTCCTAGAATGGTAGATCGTCTCCTGAAGATATTTCAAAATCTGAATTTGTATTTGTATTTGGCATTGCACCAAATGTAGAATCAAATGTTGATGAACTATTATCTCCATCTCTTTTGCTATCTGCAAAATAAGCTTCTTCTGCTACAACTTCTGTAACATAATGTTTTTGACCTTGATCATCATCCCAAGTTCTTGTTTGTATTCTACCTATTATTCCTACTTGTTGACCTTTTCTAAAATATTTACTACAAAATTCTCCTAGTTTTCCCCAAGCAACTATGTTTATAAAGTCTGCTTGTCTTTCTTCTCCTTGTCTTACAAATCTTCTATTAACTGCTAAGCTAAAAGAAGCTACAAGTGTGTTACTTGTTTGTGTGTATCTTACTTCTGGGTCTCTTGTTAATCTACCCATTAAAATTGCTTTATTCATATTTTACACCTTTTACCTTTCATCTATGAAAGCCCCCAAATTCAAGGGTTATAGTTCTATTTTTTTATAACTATAAATTTGATTACTTCGTCAGTAATTCTATAATTTCTTTCAAGTTCTGCTATTAGGTTTGGATTAGCTTCGAAATCAAGTACTACATAGTATCCTTCTTTGTTTTTCTTTACTTCATAAGCTAATTTTTTCTTTCCTAAGTTATTAACTTGTTCAACTTTACCATCACTATTAATTAATGTTGAAAATCTTTCTGTTAATTCATTTAATGTATTTTCTTCAACATTAGGATTAATAATGATAACACTTTCGTATTTATTCATTATCTTTCACCTCCTCATGGATATATAACCTATGAACTAAATGTCATAAGTAAGGAAAAATAGCTCTCGCTATTTTCTAACGTTAACTATTGTAGCACATTTTTTAACGTTTTACAAGTGATTTACCAAACTTTTTTTGACTCAAAGCTATATAAAGCTATATTTAGTAAAAATTTAAAACACATATTGTTTACTGATTTTCTATATATTATAAATATATTTAATTCTAATTTGACACATTTTTAATTTTATAGTAATATACTACCATATACTAAGAAATGCTTTACAAATATATTAAAAATATTATTTAGAAAGGAGTTATTGTTTTATTTTAAGCGCCTGGACGTGACTTTAGTTTACGTTGACGAGGATAGAAACTTATCGAAAGATTCGGCGGATGGTTTCTTGGCATAGGATTACTGCCATAAATACTAGTTAAAGCCTAATAGTAATATTAGTATACAGAGCTAGTAGGGTAATCTTTATTTGTAATGCTTTCTTAAATAAAATTAAGGAGGTATTTTTTTATGTGTGGTATCGTTGGGTACATTGGTGATAAAAAGGCAACACCAGTATTAATAGATGGCCTTTTATGTTTAGAATACAGAGGTTATGACTCTGCTGGAATTGCTACTATTGAAAAAGATTCAATAAAAGTTATGAAGGATAAAGGAAGAGTTAATAATTTATACGATTTAGAGGGTATAAATGACTTAGAGGGAACTGTTGGAATAGCTCATACAAGATGGGCAACTCATGGTAAACCTTCAAAAGAAAATGCTCATCCTCATACAGACAATAGTAATACATTTGCTGTTGTTCATAATGGTATTATAGAAAATTACTCAGAATTAAGAGATTTCTTAACTAAAAATGGATATGAATTTTATTCACAAACAGATACGGAGGTTATTCCTAATTTAATTCATTATTATTATACTAATGGACCAGTATCTATTTTGAAAGATAAAAAAGAAAGATTCTTAGGTGCTGTAAAATCAGCAGTATATGATTTAAAGGGAAGTTATGCTATAGAGGCTATTTCATATTTATGTCCTGATGAAATAGTTGTTGTTAGAAAAGATAGTCCTCTAGTTATAGGAAAAGGGAACGGCGAAAATTTCATTGCTTCAGACATTCCAGCAATTTTAAATCATACAAAAGAATTTTATCTATTGGATGATAATGAATTTGCTGTAGTTTATAAAGATGGCATAAGATTTTATGATAATAGTTTAATTGAACATAATAAAGCTGTAAAAAATATAGAGTGGGATGCAAATGCTGCAGGAAAAGATGGATATGAAGACTATATGCTAAAAGAAATTTTTGAGCAACCTACAGCTATAAGAGAAACAATAGGTTCTAGATTTAAATTAGGTGAAAAATGTTCTTTTGATGATATAGAAATTACTAAAGAATATTTATCTACTGTTAATAAGATTTTCTTTGTTGCTTGTGGTACAGCATGGCATGCTGGCTTACTAGGCAAAGCTTTAATAGAAAATCTTTGCAAAATACCTACAGAAGTAGATATTGCTTCTGAATTTAGATATAGACATCCACTAATTGATGAACATACTTTATGTATTTATATAAGTCAATCTGGTGAAACAGCTGATACAATAGCAGCATTAAAACTTGCTAAATCTCATGGGGCAAAAACACTTGCAATATCGAATGTTATAGGAAGTTCTATAACAAGAGAAGCAGATTTTTCAATATATACTCATGCAGGTCCTGAAATTGCTGTTGCATCTACAAAAGCATATACTTCTCAAGTAGCTTTAATTGCAATTTTGGCCATGTATTTTGCAGAAACTCTTGGCACAGCAGATGTTGCTGAGATAGAAGCATTAAAATCTGATTTAATTGATTTACCTGCTAAAATAGAGCAAATACTTGCAAATACTGATGAAATTAAAGCATTTGCAAAAAAAGTATATACAGAAAAAGATATGTTCTTCTTAGGAAGAGGAACAGACTATAATGTTGCATTAGAAGGTTCTTTAAAATTAAAAGAAATATCATATATTCATTCAGAAGCATATGCAGCTGGTGAATTAAAACATGGACCTATTGCACTTATAGAAAATGGTGTTACAGTTATAGGTATTATTACAAATCAACATTTAGTTGAAAAAACAATTAGTAATATTCAAGAAGTTATAACAAGAGGAGCTAAAACATTGGTAATTACTAATCAAATACTTCCTAGCGGACATTTTGATTATATAATAAATATACCAGAAACAAATCCTCTTATCTCACCTATTTTATCTGTTATTCCTATGCAACTTCTTTCTTACTACATTTCTAAATTTAAAGGTTTAGATGTAGATAAGCCAAGAAATCTTGCAAAATCTGTAACAGTAGAATAGAAAAAATAAATTTGATTATTAGATTAATTAATTCAATATAATTTAATTTAATAAATTCTAACTAATGATAAAGTAATGTAAATTACAATTAAACTAAAGACAAATTATAAATAAATGTAACATAGAAAAAAAGTGAGCAAATCTACTATTGCTCACTTTTTAAATTGTATTTTTTATATTTATATTGTTATTTATTTTTCTCTATCTTGATTTAATGGTCTTTGTGTTTCTTCTGGACTTCTTTCTCCTTGTCTATCTAATACTGCCTGTATATCGACATCCACTTTTTGTAGCCAAGGTTTGTCCTCTGTTTTTTCTTTTTTACTAGGGTTTGCTATGGCATGATAGCCTGTTCTTTGTCTAAAATAGTCTCTTTCGCAAATTATAAATTTATCATATTCAGATAACAATTTTGCTCTTTGCTCAGGTGATAATCTTCTCAATCTTGGCATTAAAATTTTATCTATCACAGTTCTTTCAGATTCTTTGATTTTATCTGTAATTTCTTTTTGTTGTGAAGAAATTCGCTCATCTAAATCCCCATTTTCAACTCCATCTTCTCGTGAATTATCCAAATTATAATATTGTAATATTCCATCAGATATATCATCCATATTTTCAGATAATTGTCTAAATACTTTCTTTTTAAATTTTCTTTCTACTTTTTCAGCTGTTTTTGTATCATATAAGCCTTTAAACAAAGTATCTCTATCTATTCCTCTTGCTAACATAATTTGTCTTATAATATTAGAATTTATTGCATATTATCCTTCATTAAAATCTTGATTTGTATATACATTATAGCCAAAAGCTTCTTCTTCCCTATAATCATCATCTTGATAGCAGAATATCTCAACAACAGCTTCATTAAAGTATTCATTTTCTTTTTTGTAATCTCCCGTATCACTGCCCAAAACATCTTCTTTGGAATATCCAGATACTAGCTCAGGTCTTTTCTGCCAAAATTTTTTCACCATTCTTCCACTTAGCATATGTGTCATTTCATGTCTTATAAATTCATATATTGTTCTTTGATTTTCTGTTAAAATATTTTTGTTAACACTTACTATTCCTAACATATTGTCTACATATCCTATACCTTCAGGGTTTTCTTCGTATCCGTCAACCAGTTCAATCTCCCACACTTTAGAATTGATTCTTCTTAATATTTCATCTTTTTCTAAATCTGTATGGCTTTCCATAAAAGATAATGCATCATTAAAAGTTTTCGCTAATTGATTTACTACTCTTTTGTCATCTGTAAAAGCTCTTGATAAAGCAGTTATTCCTGTTTCTACTGTAATATCATCATATTTTACAGGATATTGTTCTATTTGCTTTTTTCTTTCTTCATATTCTGCAAGTAATCGTTTAATTTCTTCATCTGTATATTCTTTACTTTCTTCTTTTGAAGCATCTATATCCATCTGTTTTCTCCCTCATTTTTGTTTAATAATATCATATTTATTTGTATATAACAATTATAATTCTACTTTTTTAACCAATTATTATTTTTAATAGAACCAATAATATTGCACCTGGAACCCCTAATATTCCTACCAATATAGCAGTTAATAAATTCAATCCAATATGAAATCCAAAATTCATCCCTATTATATTAATTAGATATATAAGTGCTCCTCCTAAAATTGAATTAAATATTAATTTTAATATGTTTTTTAGTGGCCATATAAATATTTTACCCAAAATAAATAATAAAATAATACAAATTACAAATGTTCCTATTGTATTAATGTCCATAAATAAAACACCTCTTTATAATAAGTATGTTTATTTATGGACAAATATTCTTTTCAGTTTAAGCTTTATTTCTTCTTATATAAATCTCATTTATCATATCCAATACAATTCCTTTCTTTTGTGCCTTTTTCATAAGATAATCTAGTTTTGTTTGATTTGCTTTTATTTGATATGAATAATAATCTATAAGCCCCTCTTCTGCAAACTCAAAATTTTTATATGCTTCTTCTAAATCATTTTTTGTTTTTATAATACTAACTATTAATTCTAAATTTTTCTCATCTTCGGATTTATCTTCTATTTTTTCTTCCCTTATATATTTTTCGTACATACTTCCTCCAATCTATTTTTTATATTTTATCTGTACTAGTTTATTCCTTTTTATATAAATTTATTCAATTTTTGAAAATATTAGAAATTATATTATTTACAAATATTAATACTATTTAGAAGTATATATCCACATTTTATCAAATTTTTCTTGATATTTTTCTTATATGGTGGTAAAATATGACTATCGTTAATAAAATAAGCGTTTGATAAAAGAATAGTAACATAATGGTTTTATATAGAGAGGCTATGGTTGGTGGAAATAGTTTAAAATATTATGCGAATCTACTTTTAGAGCTTTTTATGAAAATAAAACCGAGTGATGCTAGGTTATAAGCATTTTAGAGATGTCAAAATGTTTTGAATAATTAAGGTGGCACCGCGGATTATATTCGTCCTTATACTTGATATAAGGGCGATTTTTGTATTTGTTTTTAGTATATTAATTTTAAATATATATTTTTAAGGAGGAGTTTTATGATAGATATTAAATTTTTAAGAGAAAATCCAGATGCAGTAAAAGAAAACATTAAGAAAAAATTTCAAGACCATAAACTTGTTTTAGTTGATGAAGTTTTAGAGCTTGATAAAAAGAACAGAGAAGTAAAACTAAAAGGCGACGATTTAAGAATGAAAAGAAATTCTTTAAGTTCTGAAATTGGAAACCTAATGAGAACAGGAAATAAAGAAGAATCTGAAAAAATCAAAGCTGAAGTTCAAAAAATAAACGCAGAATTAGAAGAAAACGAGAAATTAGAGCATGAATATTCTGAACAAATAACTGAAAGAATGATGAAAATTCCAAATATGATACATGAATCAGTTCCAATAGGTGAGGATGATAGTAAAAATGTAGAAATAGAAAAATTTGGAGAGCCTATTGTTCCAGATTATGAAGTTCCTTATCATGCAGATATAATGGAAAGCTTTAATGGGTTAGATTTAGACTCTGCAAGAAGAGTTGCAGGAAATGGTTTCTATTATTTAATGGGAGACATTGCCAGACTTCATTCAGCAATTCTTTCATATGCAAGAGACTTTATGATTAATAAAGGATTTACTTATTGTATACCACCATATATGATTCGTAGTGATGTTGTTACAGGTGTTATGAGTTTTGAAGAAATGGATGCAATGATGTATAAGATTGAAGGAGAAGACCTATATTTAATTGGAACTAGTGAGCATTCTATGATAGGAAAATTTAAAGGTCAAATTCTAAAAAAAGAAGATATGCCATATACAATGACATCATATTCACCTTGTTTTAGAAAAGAAAAAGGTGCTCATGGTATAGAAGAGCGTGGTGTATATCGTATACATCAATTTGAAAAGCAAGAAATGATTGTTGTATGTGAACCAGAAGATAGCTGGAAATGGTATGATAAATTATGGTCTTACACTGTAGAACTATTTAGAAATATGGATATTCCTGTACGTACACTTGAATGTTGTAGTGGAGACTTAGCAGACTTAAAAGCTAAAAGTTGTGATGTAGAAGCATGGAGTCCAAGACAACAAAAATATTTTGAAGTTGGAAGTTGTTCTAATTTAACAGATGCTCAAGCAAGACGTTTAGGAATTAGAATTAAAGGCGAAAAAGGAAACTATTATGCACATACTTTAAACAATACTGTTGTTGCTCCACCACGTATGTTAATTGCTTTCTTGGAAAACAACTATAATGAAGATGGAAGCGTAAATATTCCAGAAGTACTTCGTCCATACATGGGTGGAACAGAAAAATTAATTCCTAATAAAAAATAAATTAAGGAGAGTATAAAAAAATGATTATTAAAAATCCTGAATTTAAAATTTCTGCAGTTAGTCCTAAGCAATATCCTGATGATGAACTACCACAAGTTGTACTAGTAGGAAAATCAAATGTTGGAAAATCATCTTTTATAAATAGCATGATTAACCGAAAAAGATTAGCTAGAACTAGTAGTGAACCTGGCAAGACAAGACAAATTAATTTTTATAAAATGGATGATAAATTTTATTTTGTAGATTTACCTGGATATGGATATAGTAAAATGTCTAAAGCAGAACAAGTAAAGGTTGGAGGATTTATTGAGGAATATTTAAAAAAGTGTAAAAATATTGCTTTAATAGTTTTCTTAATTGATATAAGACACTCACCAACAGAAAACGATAGATTAATGTATCAATATGTTATAAACTCAAATAGTCCTTGTATAATTATTGCAAATAAAGCTGATAAAATAGCTGTTACTAAGGTTGATTCTTATGTAGAAAACTTGCAAAACGAATTAAATCCTTTAAAAGATTTTACTTTTTTACCTTACTCTTCAGAAAGACGTATTTACTCTGATAGAGTTTGGGAAGAAATAGAAAAATACCTTTAATTATCTTAAAAAATGCCATTGGGACAGACCCCTTTGGCATTTTTATTTTTCATCGTTTTCCACTTTTCTTGCAATCATTTTTAAAGCTTTTTGTCTTTCTAGCATAATAGTATGACCACACCCTAAACATTTTAGTTTGAAGTCTACTCCTACCCTAGTTATTTCCCATAATTTACTTCCACAAGGGTGCTGTTTTTTTGTTCTTACAATATCTCCTACATTATATTCCATTTTATTTTGCACCCTCCTTTCAATTTGTTGCTTATTGCATGTTCTTTATTGAAAATGCTTTTCAAATATTGTAACCTAATTATTTTATATTATCTCTTATTATTTCATAGCTTTTTCTAAACGTTTTATTACGCTTTCTTTTCCTAATACTTGCATTATTTCATACATATCTGGTGTGTTTTGTCTTCCTGTTAATGCAACTCTTATAACTGTGCTAATATCTCCAACATGTCCTGGCCATTTTTCAGGTTCTTTCTTAAATTCTTTAACCTCTCTTGCATATCCTGTTTTTTCTGCCAAGTCTTTAATTTTATTAAACCATGTTTCTTTATCATGGTCTATATCAAAATATTCTTCTATATATAATTTTAATATTTTATTTATTTCTTCATTGCTTGATATTTTTGCATAGTCATATTCTATATCTTCATTTAAGAATTTATCATCATACATGTATATAATATTATTCTTTACTTCAGCCCATTTTGATATATCTTTTCTTGGTTTCTTATTTCCTCTTTCAATTCCTAATACTTTTAAAGAATACTCTTTGTTTTCTAACATATCTTCTAATTCTTTATCATATTCTTTTGCCCATTCTAATGATTTATCATATACTTCTTCTGCAGACATTTTTGATATAACTGTTTTTCCAATATCTAATAATTTAACCATATCAAATAATGCACCGCTTACACTCATTTTATTTAATTGGAAATCAAATTCATCTATGCTTTTATCTTGGTTTGCTCTTCTCCAATTTTCAAAATTAGAATTTGCAATATTTAATAAATATTCTTTAACTGCTAGAGGAGGTACTCCCTCTTCTTTGTAGTAATTTACTGCTGCTTCTGGATCTTTTCTTTTACTTAATTTACGTTTGTTTCCATTATCATTTTTCATTATTGGTGCTATATGAGCATATTTCGGAGCTTTAAATCCTAATTCATGGAATAATTGTAAATGTAAAGGAACTGATGAAAGCCACTCATCACTACGTATTACATGTGTAGTTCTCATTAAATGATCATCTACTGCGTGTGCAAAGTGATATGTTGGTAATCCATCTGCTTTTATTATTACTATATCTTGGTCATTTTCCGGAAAATCCACATTTCCCTTTATAATATCATGATGCTTAATTTTTCTATCTTCTCTTCCTGGAGATTTAAAACGTATTATACATTTTTCACCGTTCTTTATTTTTTCTGCTGCTTCTTCAACTGTTAAGTTTCTACATTTAGCCCAAACTCCATAATACCCAGGTCTAACTTTTGCAGCTTCTTGTTTTTTTCTTATTTCTTCTCCCTCTTCTGGTGTACAGAAACAAGGATATGCTTTACCTTGTGATAATAAATATTTTGCATAAGCTTGATATATATCTTTTCTTAAAGATTGTTTGTATGGTCCATAATTTCCTACCTCTTCAGTTTCTGTTACCATTCCTTCATCTGGTGCCATATCAAAATCTTTTAAAGAATTTACTATTCCTATAACACCATTTTCCACTTCTCTTTTTTGATCTGTATCTTCAACTCTTAAAAAGAATACTCCATTTGTTTTTTTAGTTATTTCTCTTGCAACTAAAGCTTGATATAATCCACCTATATGAACAAATCCTGTAGGACTTGGTGCAAATCTTGATACTACTGCTCCTTCTGATAAATTTCTTTCTGGATATTTTTCTTCATAATATGAAATATCCTTTGCGTTTGGAAATATTAAATCTGCTAAATCTTTGTAATCCATATTCTTCCCTCTCTTTATTTTAAAAAATCTTTGTATATTATACTCTATTTTGTGGTATTTTACAATAAAAACTTATATATATATTTAACTTAAATTACACTAATTGGATGTTACGAACATATTATTTATTATCTTATATTTTCGTAGGAGGCTTCTAACATGAATTCTTGTGAGTTTGTTACATTTATTTCTACTCTTGCATGTGCCATTGCTCAAGATAAAACACAAAGAGAAATAGATATTTTGTCAGCATTTTTTGTTCAATTAGGTGATACTCTTGCTACTATTTCCACATTAGACTTTGATGTTTAATTTATTAAAGTATATGCTAAATTTTGTAAAAAAATGGTAATTTTTATTGATTATTTCCAATTTCTGTCATATAATATATTTGTTCCTTTTTCTTTCGTTTTTTAACGAAAGGAGGTGAAACCAATGAAAACCATTATTAAAATGCTAGTATTATTAATCATTTATCTTATTCTTAAGTTATTTGATTAATACATAGCAAAATACTAGAGTATTCACAGTACTCTAGTATTTTTTGTTCCTTTATGAAAACCATTATTAAGTTTTGAATTAAGGAGGAATTAAATGAACTCAAAGGCTTCATTTTCTCTCTTAATTCGTTATTATATTATACTAGATTTTTCATAAAAAGTAAATACTTTTTCCAATTTTTTCAAATATATATATAAATTACACTTCCATAATTATTGGTAAAATCATCGGATTACGTTTTGTTCTTTGGAATATATAGTCTCTTAAATCATCTTTCAAAGTTGATTTAATTGTAGACCAATCTCTTATTCCGTCTTCTTCGAATCCTTTTACTTCTTCATTTATTACTTTCTTTACGTCGTCCATTAATGTTTCTGATTCTCTTACATAAACAAATCCTCTTGATACTACATCTGGGCCTGATATTATTTCTCCTGTTGAGCTGTCCATTGTCATAACAATTACTATTAATCCATCTTGTGATAGGTGTTGTCTATCTCGTAATACTATATTTCCAACATCTCCTACTCCAAGTCCATCTACTAATATCTTGCCACATGGTACTGATGTTGTTATTTTTGCTTCTTTTTTGTTTAGTTCTAATGTTTTTCCATTTTCTAGTATAAATATATTTTCTGTTGGTATTCCCATTTGTTTAGCTGTTTCTGCATGTGCTCTTAATTGTCTGTATTCACCATGAACTGGCATAAAGTATTTTGGTTTTGCTAAAGATATTATTAATTTTTGCTCTTCTTGACAAGCATGTCCTGATACATGAACATTTTCTAAAGTACTGTATATAACTTCTGCACCAATTTGCATTAAATCATTTATTACATTTGATACTAATTTTTCATTTCCGGGTATTGGTGTAGCTGATATTATTATCATATCATTTGGTGTTATTACAACTTTTTTATGTTCTCCTGCTGCCATTCTTGTTAATGCAGACATTGTTTCTCCTTGACTACCTGTTGTTATTATTACTAATTGGTCATCTGTATAATTTTTTATCATGTCTATATCAATAAACATATTTTCAGGCGCATCTATATATCCTATTTCTCTTGCAGTATTTATCATATTTACCATACTTCTTCCACAAACTGCAATTTTTCTACCATATTTCTTTGCTGAATTTACTATTTGTTGAACTCTGTGTACATTTGATGCAAAAGTTGCTACCACTATTCTTTTTCTATTATTTTGAAATAATCTATCAAATACATCTCCTATTGTTCTTTCAGACATTGTAAATCCTTTTCTTTCAGAGTTTGTACTGTCTGACATTAATGCAAGAATTCCTTTGTTTCCAAGTTCAGCAATTCTTCCAAAGTCCATTATTTTATCATCTATTGGTGTAAAGTCTACTTTAAAGTCTCCTGTATGAAGTATTACACCAACTGGTGTATGAATTGCAAGCATTACAGAGTCTGGTATACTATGGCTACTTCTAATAAATTCTACTTTTATATTTCCAAAATTAACTGTTTGTCCTTGTTCTACTGTCACTAATTTTGTTGATGAAAGTAATTTATGTTCTTCTAATTTATTTTTTATTAATCCAATTGTTAATCTAGTAGCATATATTGGAATATTTATTTGTTTTAGTACATATGGAATTGCACCAATATGGTCTTCATGTCCATGTGTTACTACTAATCCTTTTATTTTTTCTTTGTTTTTTTCTAGATATGTTACATCTGGTATAACTAAGTCTACACCTAGCATATCATCTTCTGGGAATTCTAGTCCACAGTCTACTAATACTATTTCATCACCATATTCAAATACTGTTATATTTTTTCCAATTTCATCTAATCCGCCTAATGGAATTATTTTTAAATTATCTTTTTTGAATTCAAATTTTGGTGTATTTCTTTTTCTATTTATTTCTCTTTTTTCTGTATTTTCTTTAACAATTTTTCCTTCAATTTTATTTTCTTTTTTTACTGATTTTTTACTCTCTCTAGTATTTTCTTTTTTTGCCACTTTATTGTTTTGTTTAACATTTTCTTTCTTATTTACATTTCTTGTATTTTTTCTTTTTATTGTTTTTTCTGCTTTGTTCAAAGCAGTTTCTTCTATTGTTTGATTTTTGTCCATTAAATTTCCTCTCTCCCTTTCTCTTTTTATATTATTTATTAATTTATACATTATATACAAAATATACAAATAAAAAGTAGTTTATAATATTATAAACTACTTTCACGTACAAAAACACTTATTGACACACCTATACCATTATTCCAAACATAAATATACAGAGAATGCTTATTTTTAATTTCCGCACTATAAGCATATCTATATATTTTTCTTTATTAATATATTTATTTTTAACCGCTCAATAATTTACAATATTATATTTTATTAATTATCTATCTTATAAATACTATATAAATCTCTTCTTTACCTTATTTTGGTAACAACTGTAAATTATTATACTATTTTTTATGCGTTTTGTCAAATTTGATACTTTGGCTATAGAATTGCCCCTATAATTCCAGCATCATTTTTTAGGGTTGCTAATACTATTTTAGGGATTGTATCTTTATTAAATACATATCTTCTTTTATTCATTTCTGAAATTAATTTATTATAAAAAATATCTTTGAAAAACACAAAACTTCCGCCTAAGCAAATGGCTTCTGGTTCAAACATATCAATTATATTAGATAATCCAACTATCATATTTTCTATGTATTCATTTATTGCTTCTTTTACTTTATCGTTATTAATTTCTTTTTCTATTATCTTTAATAATTCTTCTGATAAACAATTATCTATTTCTAAAATATCTTTTATTTTTTCTTTAAATCTTTTTATAGAACAATATGTTTCAAAACAACCATCTTTGCCACAATTACACTTTATTCCTCCTTTGTTTATTATCATGTGTCCTAATTCAAATCCAGTATTTTTATTAGCTATTAATAATTTATTATTAAGAAATACTGCTGAACCAATTCCTGTTCCCAAACATAAAAACACTGAATCTTTATATTCTCTTAGCGCACCATATTCATTTTCTGCTAACCCAGCTGCTTTTGAATCATTTTTTATTTTTATTGGAATACCCGTATATTTGTTTATAATATGGTTTAGGTCTAATTCATTTAATCCAAGATTTACTAAGTTTGTAATTACATTTTCCTTTATATTTCCTGGAGTTGCTATTCCAATTAGCTCTATCTTATTTTCTTTTCCTAGTTCGTCTATATTTTTCTCTAAATAATCTATTACACTTTCTGAAGTTTCTTTTTCATATGTTACATCTTTTTCAATTTTCTTTACTATTTTATTTTCATCATTTAATAACCCTATTCCAATATGGCTACCGCCAACATCAATTCCAATTTTCATTTTTGATTTTGCTCCTTTCTTTTCAGGCTCTCTATTTCTTGTCATTCCCTCTATTTTGTGTTAGAAAATAATTAAATTTTGGCAAGGAAAACGAGTTTGAAATTTATGAGGTGTACTCCTTGTACATTGAATAGTTTTCAAAAGTTTATATATAAAACATTGTAAAGTTTGTAATTAGCAATGCCATTATATTAGCTACTCCCATATAAAATCCTATTGGTATTTTTGAATCTTCTATTTTTATACCTTTTACATATTTACTATTTTTCTTTCTTTTAACTATGCTATGCATAATTAATTGAATTGCAATTGCAATAAGTGTAATCATTACTGTATATATATATACTGCTTCATATGTATATAATATTATAAAAATTGAAAACATTAAAATATCTATTGTATAACTATCTTTTCCTTTTCTTTTTAAATATATTACGCTAAATAAAACTAAGAAACATGCTAAAACAAGATATATAACATATCTATACATACCAACATCAATTGGTCTTTCCACTATATATAAATGAATCATATATGCTGTAACACAAATAAATCCAATAATTAATGCCGATTTATCTACCATTATATTTTTCTTATCTATACCAGCTATAATTAATAGTATTGTTAAATATATAATACCAACTACGAAATATATAAATATTGAAGTTGTAATGTTAAACAAACTTAGTCTAATTGACGCAGCAAATAAAACAAATATCACACCTGTTAGTATTTCTATAAAAAAACTGGTAGGGCTTATTTTTTTCTTACAATATCTACATTTTCCTCTTAAAAAAATATAACTGAATATAGGTATTTGATCCAAAAATCCTAATTTATGTTTACACTCTGGACAGTAAGAACGAGAGTGTGTTATATCTTGTTTTAATGGTATTCTATATACTGCTAATGCTATAAAACTTCCACATAAGGCTCCTATTAAAAAAATTAAAATATATAATAAATAATCCATAATTACTCCTTATTTTAAAACAGAGGATATACTCAAATAACATTTAAAATTACTAAAGCATATCCTCTTTTATTTAATAAAATAACTTTAAATTATTGTATATCTTCTACTACTTCATTTACATCATTAAGCACATTTGATTGATTTTCATCTAATGTATTATTTGTTGTTTCTGTTACAACTTCTTGTTGTGCTGAAACATTTGCTTCGATTTCTTGAAGTTTTACTTCTGTTTCATTCATAAAAGTGTCTATTTTGTAGTCTGTATTTGTTGCATAGCTTTCATAATCATTTGATGATGATCCCCAACCATTATTTCCAAAAGCAAATGATATTGCTACTGTTACAATTACTATTAATATTACAATTATTACTACTAATGCAACTAATGTAACACCTTTTTGATTCTTTAGCATCTTTCTTCCTCCTTATATAAAATTTTGTATATATCTGTATATCTATAAAATATATAAATATATTCTAGTTTTAGCAAGGAATTAAATTTTTCATTTGACTCCTTTGTGCTTAAAACATCTTATTTTAAGCTACTTTTCTCATTTGTTAAATTATTACTTTTGTTATTATTACTACTATTACTTTGATTTTTATCTGTATCTTTTATATTTATGCTATTGCTAGCAGTAGTATCATTTGTATCTTCTTCTAAAGCAAACGGATCTGATTTTCCTTCGGTATAATTAGCTTTTTGTTTATATACATTCAAGTCAGAATCTGTTACTTCATAAGTTTTTTCAGTTTTTATTGATTCTGCTGTTGAATCATTTATTTCATTTTTTACTTCAGCAGGTGTTTCGTATGCTTCTTTTGCTGGAATTGTTACGCCTATTGGAATATAGTCATAAAATATAATTCCAAATACTAGTAGCATAGCTATACTTAAAAGTAATAATATACAAATTTCTTTTATTACTGTCTTTAGCATTTTAACCTCACCTTCTTTTATCTTGATACTAGTCTTTACTTACATTTTGAGCTAATATATTTTGCATTAAATCTTCGCTTGAGTTATCATCTGTTTGAGTTGTCTCATCCAATTTGATTTTTACTCCGTTTACATTAAATGTTGCTTGTAAATTATCTTCATTTGGTACCATTTTAAAATCTTCTATTATAAAGCCTAGTTCATTATCTTCTTCTAAAGCTGATATAAAGTCTATAATACCAACATATTTACCTGTAACTGTAAATGCTAGATTTTTTATTTCTGTGTTTTCGTTATCTGTTGCCATGATGTCCATTCTCATTTTTACTCCTTCTTCTCTAGCATAACCTCCTATTTTCAAATACAAATATTCAGCATTATAATATTCTTCAGTAGTAGCTTTTGTTAATTCTGTCTCAGTACTAATATTTGCTACTCTAAAATAATTTTCCTTGTTTTTTAATAAAGTATCTACACTAGTTAAAACTTCTTGCTTTTTATTTGGTAACTCTACTGTCATCTTGTTATTTGCCTCATCTGCTTTTGCTTTAAGTTGAGTACTTAGTTCAGATATTTGTTTTGCACCTAAAATTTTAAATCCGCCTATAGATATTCCTTGAAATACGGTGAAATATGCTAAAATAATTAATACTATAATTAATATTGATATTAAAATTTTTCTCATAGCAAATCCCCCTCTATAACCATTTCAACAAAATTCTCTGTTGTTTCTTGTGAAGATACTACATTTGTTAAAATATCATCTTCTTTTAATTTTACTTTAAAATATCCAAGTTCATCATAATATTCTGATTGAGCTTTTATAATAACATGTTTACCATCACTATCAGAGGTATTATCTATTTCTGTAATTTGAACATTTTCTGGTATGATTGACATTATGTTTGTTAAAAGGTTTGGAATTCTGCCTTTTGAGTCCATATTAGTTTCCAATCTTGAATTTACGTTATTCAAATCATTTATCATTTGATTATATTCATTTGCTTTTCCGTTTATTTCATTAATATCTGTATCAGCCATAGCTATTTGGCTATCAGTGTACGTGATTGAATCCTGTACTTCTTGTAGCTTTTGATTTATTCTATTATTTAAATATATAGAATAAATCGAATATACTAAAATAATTGCAACTAAAAGCCCCGCACCTCTTAGCATCCATTTCTCTGTTTTTTCTAACTTTCCTGACATATCAAAATCTAATTGTATTTTGTTAGGAACTTTATTAAGCTTACTTATATTTTTGGGCTTATTTACTTTTTCTTTGCTTGGCTCTTTTTTCAAAATTTCTGGTATTGGCATAGAAAAAGTTTGTTTTTGGAAATTCATTTCTTGCATTCCATAACCCAAATCTTGCATTGCTAAAGAAAGTGCTGAATTTACTTCTATATAATCTTTTATGTTTATTTTTGCTCTATCTTTTATAAAATATGGTTTTAATATTTCGCATTTTTCTTGTTGGAAAAATTCTTGGAAATATAAATCTATATTATTTACTACAGATAGTGTTCCTGTTATATATATTTTGTCATAATTTATTTTAGATTTTGTTATATATTTTTGTAAGTCAGTAACAACTTTGTACAATGTTGGTATTATAAATTCCATGTATTCGTTTCCTTCATCTATGGTTTCTTTACCATCCATTGTATAAATGGTTGAATTCTTACATATTTCGTATGCTTTTGAATATGAATTTTCTTTACCAGCAATCTTTTTTAAAACATTTGTTGGTCCTTGTTTTATTCTTTTTACATCGTTTATTTTTTGATTTATAATACTTGTAATTACGGTTTCATCATCCATATTAACTACAATTACATTTTCTTTTGGTTTTGTAGAAATAATATTTGCTATACTCATTCCTAATGGAGTAATTGTTGACACTTTGCCATCTTCGATATTATCTAATATACTATTTATAGACGACTTAAATACAGAAACATGCATTACTTTAAATGTATCTTTTCCATCTTCTTTGGATATACTATATCTTGATTCATAATCTTCGCTTGATATTTTTTTCTTTTCACAAAATTCATTAAAATCATTTTCTATTTCTGTTTTTAATTCATTTTTATTTAAAAGACTAGAAACATCGAAATAATTATAAACTTCATCTGTTAGATTTATGCTTATTGGAACATTTTTACTTAATGTTTCTGAAATAACTTGTTTTATAGCTTCTTTAACGTCTTCATAAAATTTTATTCCAAATGCATCTACTGTTAGCTCTTCACGATTTTTTGTCACTTTAGCATATTTAATTAGATTTTTTTCAATACATAATCCTAAACTGCTAGACATTTTCTTCTCCTTTGTTTTTTTATTTGTTTATTATTTATTCTTTCACATCATTATATAAATAATACTTCTACTTTTTTCCGCCCAATTTTATCATTTTATACTTATAATTACCTTTTATATTTTATCGTTTTTTCGCTAAAAGTCAATATAACCCGTAGATATTTAATATTATTGTAACACTATTGTAATATTTTTGTAATATTTCTTTTTTTATTTATCACAAATGACAAAAACAAGTGCAGCCCTAGTTTTTACACTTGTTTTATATTTTTTAATTTTATTATTTATGACTAATTTATCTTGTTTCATTATGCTTAATTTACTTATAGTACACTACACTTATTTTGCTAAAAAGAAATACGCTAATACAATTATACCTAAAATAATTCTGTAGTATCCAAATGCTTTGAAATTATGTTTCTTAATATAATTCATTAAGAATTTAATTACAAACATAGAAATTATGAATGAAACTAACATTCCCACTATCAAAATTGCAATTTCAGCACTTGTAAATGCTAATCCAAATTTCAATACTTTAAGTAAACTTGCTCCTAACATAGTTGGAATAGCTAAATAAAATGTAAATTCTGCTGCATTTTCTCTTGATAGTCCAATTAATAGTCCTCCAATAATTGTTGCTCCTGAACGTGATGTTCCTGGAAATATAGCTGCCAATAATTGAAATACTCCTATTATTAATGCATCTTTATATGTAATTTCTGAATTTTTGTTTTTAATACTTTTTCTATTTTTGTTCCAATTTTCTATAACAATAAATGCAATACCAAAAACAATTAAAGCAATTGCTATACATGTTGGATTATAAAATAATGCTTCAAATGTTTCATCAAATAATAGCCCAATGATTGCGGCAGGTATACAAGCAACTAAAATCTTTCCCCATAAATTCATAATTTTTTTATCAAAAATTGATAAGATTCCTTTTGGCTTAATTGCTTTTTCTTTGTTTTTTGTAAATGGCCATATTTTCTTAAAATAGATTAATATTACAGCCAGAATTGCTCCAAGTTGAATAACCACTTGAAACATAGACCAAAATTCTGGTGATACATTTTGAAATTTTAAAAATTGTTCTGCTAATATTAAATGCCCTGTACTACTAATTGGTAACCATTCTGTTATACCTTCTATAATTCCAAATATAATGGATTTTAAAATGTCTAAAAACATATTTTTCTCCCTTTCTTTTGTTTTAATATTGTTTGTTATTCGATATTATACCATATCTTTTTTATTAAAAAATTAAAATTTTATTAATTTAACAATTTATCTATTATTTCTTTTATATATTTTCCAGCAGCTTTTGGCATTTCTTTTCCTGGTATTCCAAGTGCTATTATCACTTTTATTTTTTTGGATAAGGCATATTCTTTATCTATTCCCCCTGGATTTGACGCCAAATCTATAATTAATATATCTTTATCAAATGAATCTATTTTCTTTGAATCAATAACCTTAGAAGGAACTGTATTTATTAATATATCAAATTTATTTCCGCAATTCTTCTATTTCATTATATCTTAAAGGAATATAGCCTTCTTCTCTAATCCATGCTAAGTCTGTGTCTCTTCTTGCTGCACAATATACTTTAGCTCCTAGACTTTTCAATCTATTACATAAAATTTTGCCAATTCTTCCGAAACCACAAACTAGTATATTACTTTCGTGAATGGTATCTTCTCTTTCATGTATTATTATTTTGATTGTTCCTTCAACTGTTGGAATAGAATTTAAAATATTAAATTCTTCATTTTCTAATAAATCTATATTATTTATTTTTCCATTATAGAATTCTTTTGGGATTTTTCCTGATATAAAATTTATATTTTCGTTACTTTTATTTTTTAAATATGTAGAGTAATTAGATAGTTTTTCTAACAATTCTTCTATCTCTATTTTATTCTCAGAAAGTGGTGTATTTATATATTTATCATCCCTTGATAAAGGTATACTACTTATAATATTTTTTGATGAAGAAATAACATCTTCAATATTTTTGCACATTATGATATTATTGTCAATTTCTATTTGCTTATTTTGATTAAAATATTTTTCCATTCCATAAGTATAAATTTTGTTTTTCTCTTTTGCATACATCTCTGCTAATCTTGCAATTCTTAAATCTCCACCAATTATTGAAATATCCATAAAAAAAATCACATCCTCATACAATATTTATATATTATATGAGGATATCTTGTACTTTATTTACTTCTTTGATAATCATCTCTACTTCTTTCATTTTCTCTTATTTTTTTCATCATTGCAATGTCTTCATTATTAAGACTTGCACTTAATGTACATATTTTAGATAAATGATTTATAGCTTTTTTCTCTTTTAATTTCATCTTGTTTCTGCGTCTTTCTGCATTTATTTCCTTAGCTGGCTTTTTTATTTCTGCCTTAATTGGAGTAAATACAGTTTCTTTTTGTACTTTTTTATACATACTTGGCTCTAATTCAACTGCAATATTCATATAATTTATAGCTTTTTCCTTATCACCTTTAAGCATTGCAACTTGCGCTAAGTAATAGTATGATCCAGACTCTGCATCTTCTCCTTTTAAACTTTCTTTAAAATATTTTTCTGCTTCATCTAAATCTCCTTCTATTAAAGCAATTTGTCCTATACTTAATTTTGCATTATATAAAAGTGAATTAATTTCTGCAGCTTTTTTATAAAACTCTTTTGCTCTTTGAAAATCATTAAGCATTGTGCATACCATTCCTAAATTATAGTATAAATCATAGTCTCCCGGATGGTATCTTAGAGCACTCATATATACATTTATTGCTTCTTTGTATCTTTCATTTGAATATAATATTTCTCCCAAAAGATTTGATGCATCATAATATTCTGGCTTCTTTTTTAATAAATCTTGTAACATTGTAATTGCATCATCTGGTCTTTCAACTTTATTTAATAAGCTAGCTAAATTAAGACTAATTTTTAAATCTTTATTATTTATTTCAGTTGTACGAATATATTCATCTATTGCTAAATCGTATTTTCCATCTTTTTCATATACTTCTGCCAATAGCTTGTGACCAACATAACTATCTGGATATTTATTTATTAACTTAAATAAATATTCTTTTGCCCTATCTATATTTCCAGATTTTAATGCTATATTAGCTAAAGTAATATTTAACATTTCTGGGAAATCCACTTTTTTATATTTTTCTATTAATAAAATAATTCCAGGAATTATAATAGATAATAAATAAATTATTACTTTAAAAAATATATTTAATTTTACACTAAATAATAATTCTATGAAATTAATTACTATACCTATAAACTCTATTCCCAATATATATACATAACTTGTATCGTTTTTTCTAATAAATCTACCAAAAGTTATAATAAATATTGCAAAAGCCAATAAATTAAATATGATTTTCTCTACCAATTCTGTCACCGCCTATTTTCTAATTTGTTCTGCTTTTGTAATTAATTAATTCAATAGCAAAGTTTATTGCAATAGCATACTTTAATAGTAAGCTTTTATTTTAGCAACAAACTTCTACTCTAATAGTAACTTTATCTATTAAATTTTTCATCATATGCTTTCATACATTTTTCAATAATTCTTTCTGCATCTTCTCTACCTAGCATTCTATCTACTGTAGTTGTTTTTCCTTCTAATTGTTTATACACTTCAAAGAAATGTTTAATCTCATCTGATATATGTCTAGGTATTTCAGTTATATCTTTATATTCATTTAAATATGGGTCTTTTTTTGAAATTGCAATTATTTTTTCATCTTCTTCGCCACTATCATTCATAATTAAAACTCCAATAGGATAACATTCAACTAATGTTAGTGGAATAATTTGCTCATTACATAAAATAAGTACATCTAATGGGTCATTATCTTCTGCATATGTACGAGGTATAAAGCCATAATTTGTTGGATAATGTGTTGCTGTGTATAGTACTCTATCTAATTTTAGCATTCCTGTTTCTTTATCTAGCTCGTATTTAACATCTCCACCTTTAGGTATTTCAACAACACCTATAAAATCATTTTTATTTATTCTTTCTTTACTTATATCATGCCATATATTCATTTTCATCTTTCCTTTGTTTTATATTTTTATTTTACATTATTGTAAAACAAATATACAAAAAAGTCTAGCCCCATGAAGCAAAATGAAAAAGCCCTAAAAAAAGAAACCTCCGGACACGATGTGCTCGCATCCGGAGTAGGTTGAAGTTTCGGAATTATACCTCCACAACCACCTGGGTTTCTTGCTTAGTACGCCTGGTTAAGGATCTCCGCGATCTCCTCGAGATTCTCACAGACGCGGCAGCCCTTGGCCACGAGAGCCTTCTTGATCTTGGCAATGCCCTTGACCTGATTTTCAGGCAGGTCGCCAACAGTTGCGAAGACCAGCTTCTCGGGTGCGCGGTGAGCTTCCTCGCAAATCTCGAAACCAGAATAGGTACCGAGTGCATCGCCAGTGATGACGAAGACGTTGATACCGGCAACCGGCTTGCAGGCGTCTTCACGCTCTGCATCCTCAGGGGTCCAATCAGGGACCTGCGGATCGAAGTAAGGAACGGAGTCCTTCAGCATGCTGATAAGTTCAGCACGCCAGGTTGAGTCGGCACAAGTGCCGCCCAGGAATACGCAGTTGTTGTACAGTGCCTTGTTGTCATTGACCTTCATGAGAAATCCTTTCCGCCCTTGTAGGACTTGGCTGTAAACGCCCATTTTGTTGAATACCTTACGGTAGATATATTATACCATAATTTACATAATATTTCAAATATGTGCAATTTTTGTAATATGAGTTTCTTAATTTAATATTTATTTTTTATTTAGATACTTTTTCTAAAGCTTTTTCAACCGCTTCTCTTTCATCCCAGAAATATTGTACTCCTTTAATTTCTTGGTATTGCTCGTGTCCTTTACCTATTAAAAGAATAATATCTCCTTCCATTGCATTTTTCATTGCATATTCAATTGCTTCTTGTCTATCATCTATTATAATATATTTTCCGTTGCTTCTATTTAAGCCTGTAATTATATCATTATTTATTGATTCTAGCTCTTCAAATCTTGGGTTATCTTCTGTAAGAATTGTAAGTCCTGCATATTTACCCGAAATTTCTCCCATATCATATCTTCTGTCTTTTGCTCTATTGCCTCCACCACCGAATATACATACTATTCTTTTTGGTTTATATTCCATTATTGTTTCCATAAGGTTGGTCATTTCATCTTCGTTGTGAGCATAATCTATAATTAATTTATATTTATCATTAGAAACTGCAAGTTCCATTCTTCCTTTTACAGATGCTGTTGTAAGAGCTTTTTTCATTGCTTCTATACTTACTCCTAATTCATTTGCAATTGTTATTGCGCATAATGAATTATAAACGGAAAATCTGCCGGGAATAGCTACTTCAAAACTATCGTTAATTTTTCCTGTTACATCAAATCCCATTCCTAAATATTTATCGTTCATAATAAATTTTATGTTTGATGCTTTCATATCTAGATTTTCTTCATTCATTCCAAATTTAATAACTCTACAAGTATGATTTTGTAATATGTTTTCATAATTTTTATCGTCTGCATTTATTATTCCAATATTACATTTTTGGAATAATAAGCTTTTACAATTCATATATTCTTCAAAGCTTGCATGTTCATTTGGTCCTATATGTTCATTTGATATGTTGGTAAATACTCCATAATCAAATGTAAAACCATCTACTCTGTGAAGTTTTAGCGCTTGTGAAGACACTTCCATTATTGCATATTTGCAATCTTCTTCACACATTTCTCTTAACAATTTTTGTATTTCATAATTTTCAGGTGTTGTATTATGAAGTGTAATTTTTCTCTTTCCTATAAAGGCTCCTATTGTTCCTATTAAACCAGCTTTTTTTCCATCAGCTTCTAACATTCTTTTCAATATAGTTGAAGTTGATGTTTTTCCTGCGGTTCCTGTTATACCAACTACAGTCAATTCTTTAGCAGGATAATTAAAATATGCTGCAGATATTTCCGCCATTGCTTCTCTTGAAGATTTAACTTTTATTACTGTTACATCCTCTTTTGGCATATCTATATTCTTTTCTATTACTAATACTTTAGCACCTTTTTTTATAACATCTGGAATGTATTTATGTCCATCTGCTACGCTTCCTATTTTTGCTATATACATATCATCTGGTTCAATTTTTCTAGAATCATCTTTTATATCGGAAATTTCTACATCTAAACTACCTTTTAAAAGTTCATAATCCACATTTTTTAATAAATCTGTTAATTTTGTAATTCTATTCTTTTTTAGTATATTGTCTACATCAATTTCAGATTCAAATACTGTGTGTGATGGACCTTTCATAAACATTGTACCGGTTTCTTCATCCCAGTTTGTTTCTAATATTCCGCCTATTTGGTGAACTTTTACTTGTCTGTCACATCTACCAGTTAAAACCCCCGCTACTACTGCCGTACAGCAACCTGTACCACAGCCTATAGTTTCTCCTGTTCCCCTTTCCCATTCTCTTATTTTTATAGTATGTCTATCTATTAATTGTGCGAATGTTACATTTGTTTTATATGGGAATATTTCTGTTTTATGTTCTATTTCTTTTCCGTATTTTTCTACATCAAAATTATCTACATCATCTAAAAACATTACACAATGAGGATTTCCCCATGATACTGCAGTTATTTTAAATGTTTTATCCAATACTTTTACTTCTTGTTCTATAAATTCAGGAAGATTTGTATTTACTGGAATAATTTTTGTATCTAATCCTGGTTTTCCTATATTTGCTTCTATATTTATAGCTTTTCCATTTTCTACTGTTAATTTTACATGTTTAATTCCACCAAGTGTTTCTATATCTAATTCAGTTTTATCTGTTAATTTATGGTCATATACATATTTGCTTAAACTTCTTAAAGCATTACCACACATTTCTCCTTCAGTTCCATCAGGATTGAACATTCTCATTCTAAAATCTGCCACATCTGAACTGCAAATTAAAACAAGTCCATCAGAACCTACTCCAAAATGTCTGTCACTTATATATTTAGCAAGTTCATGTACATTATTTATTTTTTGATTTATTGCATCTATATATACATAGTCATTGCCATATGCTTGCATTTTTGTAAATCTTGTCATTTTAATTCCTCCCCATTTTAGCACAATTTAAACAGACCTATTCAGTCAAAATTTCTTAACTTTGGCTAAATATGTCTGCTTTTTATATACTTTATTTCATTGCTTGCTCTAAATCTGCAATTAAGTCATCTGCATCTTCAATTCCTACAGATAAACGTAATAATGTGTCTGTAATTCCTAGAGCATTTCTTTTTTCTTCTGAAATTTCTGTATGTGTTCTACTTACTGGGTGAGTAATTAAACTTTCTACTCCACCTAAGCTTTCTGCAAATATAATTAATTTTAAATTTGATAAAATATTGTTTACAGTTTCCATGCTATCTACTCTGAAAGAAATCATTCCTCCAAATCCAGTAGTTTGCTTTTTAGTAACTGCATAGTCTTTATGATCTTCAAATCCTACATAGTATACTTGTTCTACATGTGGTTGTTCTCTAAGCCATGTAGCCACTTTCATAGCATTTTCTGCATGCTTGTCCATTCTTAATGCTAATGTTTTTATTCCTCTTAACATTAACCATGAATCCATTGGTCCAAGACCTGCACCATAGATATACATTTGAATTTCTAGTTTTTCACCAATCTGACTGTCTTTTACTACAACCATTCCAGCCACAACATCATTATGTCCTGCCAAATACTTTGTACCACTATGAACAACTATATCAGCTCCGTGTGTAAGTGGTTTTTGGAAATATGGTGTTAAAAATGTATTATCTACTACGACTAATGCTCCTATATCATGTCCAATTTTTGATATTTTTTCAATATCTGCAACTTTCATCATAGGATTTGTTGGTGTTTCAATAAATATCATTTTTGTATTTTTCTTGATAGTTTTCTTTAATAAATCTATATCAGATAAATCAATACTATCATACTCTACTCCATTTACTGTTAGTACTTCATTAACTTCTCTAAATGTACCTCCATAGATATCGTCAGACATAACAATATGATCTCCTGGTTTTAATAAAGAGAACACAAGTGTTATAGCAGCCATTCCTGAGTTAACAGCAAAAGCTCTTGTTCCTTCCTCTAATATTGTCATTGTCTTTTCTAATTCTTCTCTTGTTGGATTAATACATCTTGAGTAGTTATATGGGTCTCTCTTTTCAATTGAGCTATGTTTGTATGTTGCTGTTTGATAAATTGGGAAACTTATTGAACCAGTTGCTGGATCAACCCCAAGTGCACCATGTACTACTTTTGATGCAAATTTTAAATTTTCCTTTCTGTCAAAATTTGAATAATCTTTTGAATCTTTCATGTTTATTACCTCTAGTTTCTATATAATACACAGTATATTCTTAGTTAAGAATATAAGCCTGTCGGATAAACACATTTATTATTATATACTATAATTTGAAAATAGTACAGCTTTTTTGTAAAATTTATCCTTAAAGCTGCATATTTTCAATTTTGTATTTTTTTCTTCTTAATTTATTTATTAGCACTCTTGATTTTAACCACATGTTTTTTAGCAAACAAAGCGGGCGAGTAGAACTCGCCCGCCAAGTCGCGTCCCGTGTTATTAAATCTGGAACGCGAACCGCCTCCTCTCAAAGATTCTTCCTCTCGGAGTTGTCCATGTGAATGGAGCACTCATCTTTAAGCTTCCGGAGATGCTTGCATACTCCATCGTCTTGATGCTTGCCACATTGTCGGGATGGACAGTGCCAACTAGTGTGTTCACTCCAGTGAACTTCAGGTGATTGACACAAAGCTTCAGGCTTTGCCTAGCATAGCCTTGGCCCCAAAGCTCTGGGCGTACGGCGATTGCGTTGAAAGTAGCCACCTTCTCCTCAGGTACTCCCTTCAGGAGTTCTCTATAGTCATGGTAGCTGCTTTCCTTAAGGAAAGCAATTGCAGCAACCGGTACAGGGTCACTACTACGATAGACGAGATAAAGAACATTCCTGTCTTTAGTCGCCTTCTTGGTTCCCTCCGGAGTCATACCTGCGAAGAATCGCTCCTTTCCCTCGTTCGTTAACTTTTTGAGAGCTCGGTAGAAGATTTCGTAGGCATCTTCCCAGCCTTCCTCCGTTACCCATTCTGCCTTCAGTCTAGCCATAGATGTTCCTCCTTGATCGATGGCCAATACTAAGCAACCCCCTTTGGTGGTTACATAATAATTGTAGCATATTTTTACAAATTTTGCAAAAATGATAAAATAATTTGAAATACTAAAAGCAGTCGTAAGACTGCTTTATCTAACTTATTTATATATTTTTTATTACATTACATATAGCAATATGCAGAAGAATTGAAGTAAACTACCTAATAATATAAATAAATGAAATATTGAATGCATCCATTTATGTTTTTTACCTATTCCATATAATATAGCTCCTATTGTATATGCTATACCTCCTGAGACTAGCAATACTAGTGCTGGTGTAGAAAGGAGTACTGGAAGCAAGTTTGCTTTAAATATAATTGCCCATCCCATTCCTAAATAACATATCATAGAAAATTTTTTATATTTTTTTAAATCTATAGCATTTAGTACAATTCCTATTATTGCCATTGCCCATATCACTCCAAAAATTGTCCAACCTGTTGCTGTATCGTATTCTCTAAATGTACATAATGCAAATGGCGTATATGAACCTGCTATAAGCAAAAATATTGTACAATGATCTAATACTTGTAAAACCTTTTTTCCTTTACCTCTAGGACTTAAACCGTGATATATACTAGACATTGTATATAGTATAAGCATTGTTGTTCCATATATTGCGCCACTTACTACTCCATAGCCATTTCCTCTAACTGCTGCAAATACAACACAAAGAACTATAGCAACAACACCTAAAACAGCGCCAACTATATGTGATGTCATATTAAATATTTCTTCACCTTTTGTATAAGTAGGTAAAATTCTATCTTTTAATTTTGTCCTAGTCATAAATTCCTCCTTCTATCCATTAATTATTTTATCTATTGACTCTTCTCTCATTTGTTTAATTATTTTACAACTATTATCTAATTTTTCTTGTTCTTCTTGACTTAAATCTAGGTCTAATAATTCTCTTACACCATGTGCATTAATTACTGCTGGAACTCCTATATATATATCGTCTTGTCCATATTGTCCATCTTTTAAATATGTTGAAACTGTAAGAATTGAATTTTCGTTATCTAGTACTGCTCTTACAATTCTATTTAGCGCCATACCTATTCCATAATATGTTGCTTTTTTCTTTTCAATTATTTCATAAGCTGCTTCTACAACACCTTTGTGAATTTTGTTTAAATCAGAAATTGGATGATGGTTATCTTTCATAACATCTACAACTGGTTTACATCCTATATACGCATGATCCCATGGTACAAATGAAGAATCCCCATGTTCACCCATTATATATGCGTGAATATTTTTACTAGAAATTTTAAAATAGTCTGCTAATAAATAACGTAGTCTTGCTGTATCCAAAACTGTTCCAGATCCTAGTACTTGATTTTTTGGAAGTCCTGAAACTTTTGCTACAACATATGTCATTAAATCAACTGGATTACTTGCAACAATTATTACTCCATTAAATCCACTTGCCATTATTTGTTCTGTTACACTTTTCATTATTTTTGTATTTGTTTCTGCAAGTTCAAGTCTAGTTTGTCCTGGTTTTTGAGCAGCTCCTGCTGTTATAACTACTATTTGAGCATCTTTACAATCTGAATAATCACCTGCTTTTATTACCATTTTTTGTGGTGCATATGGAAGTCCATGTGATAAATCCATTTCTTCTCCAATAGTTTTATCTTTATTTACATCAACTAATACTAATTCATTTATTCCTCCCCTGTTTAACATAGAATAAGCCATACTCATTCCTACGAATCCTGCACCTACTAATACTATTTTACCTTTTTTCATTTATACCATTCCTTTCTTAAAACTATTTAACTTTTTTGCCACACATTAGTTTATCACATTATGACACACTTTTCAATTATTTAAACAAAAAAATTACAATTAGGAACGGACTGTTTTGTAAGTCCGTCCCAATTGTAAATTATTTTACTTTTATTTCATTGTTTTCTGCTATTATTTTAGCTTTTTTATGTGGTATTATTTTTCCATCTAGTATTGCTTCTGCTAGTTTATCTTCTACGTTACTTTGTATTGCTCTTTTTAATGGTCTTGCACCATAATTTGTATCAATACCTTTTTTAGCTACTAAATTTTTTACAGATTTATCAAATTCTATATCGTATTCTTGTTCTAGTAAACGTTTTTGAACTTGTTTTAGCATTATATCTATAATTTGTTCTATGTCTTCTTTAGTTAGTTTATGGAATACTATAATATCATCTATACGGTTTATAAATTCTGGTCTGAATTCTTTCTTTAATTCTGCCATTACATCTTTTTTGATATTTTCATATTCTTTTTCTTCTCCTTCTTTACCTTTGTTGTCACTGCTAAATCCTAAAACATTTTTATCTGTAATCATTCTAGCACCAACATTTGATGTCATTATTATTACAGTATTTTTAAAGTTTACTGTTCTACCTTGTGCATCTGTTAATCTACCATCATCTAATATTTGAAGTAACATATTCATTACATCAGGATGTGCTTTTTCAATTTCGTCAAATAGTATTACTGAATATGGTTTTCTTCTTATTTTCTCAGTTAATTGACCACCTTCATCATATCCAACATATCCTGGAGGTGAACCAATTAGTTTTGCAACTGAATGTGGTTCCATATATTCAGACATATCAACTCTTATCATTGCACTTTCATTTCCAAATAATGCTTCGGCCAAAGCTTTTGATAATTCTGTTTTACCAACACCAGTTGGTCCTAAGAATAAGAATGAGCCTATTGGTCTATTTGGATCTTTTAATCCAACTCTGCCTCTTCTTATAGCTTTGCTAACAGCTTCTACTGCTTCATTTTGTCCAATTACTCTTTTATGTAATGTTTCTTCTAGATGTTTTAATTTTTCATTCTCATCTTGAGTAATTTTATTTACTGGTATTCCTGTCCAACTTGCTATTACTTCTGCAATATCTTCTTCAGTTAAATTCATAACTTTTTTACTATTTTTATTTTGCCATTTTTTCTTTTCTGTTTCTAATACTTCTTTTTGCTCTTTTTCTTTATCTCTTAATGTAGCTGCTTTTTCAAAATCTTGTACACGAATTGCATCTTCTTTTTCTCTGTCAAGACTTGCTATCTTATCTTCTATTTCTTTTATGCTATCTGGCATTGTGTATGTTCTCATTTTTACTCTTGAAGCTGCTTCATCCATTAAGTCTATTGCTTTGTCTGGTAAATATCTATCATTAATATATCTTATAGATAAATCAACTGCTGATTTTATTGCTTCTTCAGTTATTTTTACATCATGATGTGCTTCATATTTATCTCTTAATCCTTCTAGGATTTTTATTGTTTCTTCCTCGGTTGGTTCTCCTACAGTAACTGGACTAAATCTTCTCTCTAAAGCACTATCTTTTTCAATGTATTTTCTATATTCATTTAATGTTGTAGCACCTATTACTTGCACTTCACCTCTTGCTAGTAGTGGTTTTAAGATATTTGCTGCATCAACTGCACCTTCTGCAGAACCTGCACCTACTATAGTGTGAATTTCATCAATAAATAGAATTACATCTCCTGCTTTTTGAACTTCATTTAAGCATTTTTTAATTCTATCTTCAAAATCTCCTCTATATTTAGCACCTGCAACCATACCTGATATATCAAGTGATACAACTCTTTTATTTTTTATCATTTCTGGAACATCATCTGCAATTATTTTCTCAGCTAATCCCTCTACAACTGCTGTTTTACCAACACCAGGTTCACCAATTAAACATGGATTATTTTTTGTTCTTCTAGATAAAATTTGAGTAACCCTATCTATTTCAGTTTTTCTTCCTATAACTGGGTCTAATTTTCCTTCTCTTGCTTTTTTAGTTAAATCTGCACCATATTGATTTAATGTTGGTGTAGAATTATAACTTCCTAAGTTCTTATCATTACTAGCTTTTCCTAAATTAGAATCTGTTCCATCTTCATTTATAACTTTTGCAATTTCATTATATAATTTTCTTGGATCTAGATTTAAATCCATCATAATTCTAACTGCCACACTGTCTCCTTCATGCATAATACCTATTAATATATGTTCTGTACCTATAAATTCTGAACCTAATCTACGAGCCTCAACAAAAGCATTTTCAATAATTCTTTTACTTCTTGGTGTAAATCCTAAAGATTCATCTTGTGATAAAGGATTTCCTGTACCTATAAGCATTTCAATTTCATTTAATATATCTTCTGAAGATATTCCTTGGTTTTCTAAAACTTTACTTGCAATTCCAGTTCCTTCTTTAGCTAAACCATATAAAATATGTTCAGTTCCGATATAATTATGTCCAAGTTCTAATGCAATATCATTTGCAATTTCTATAGCTTTTTCCGCTCTATTTGTAAATTTGTATACCATAGCTTCTCCCTCCTTTTATGGTTATGCCAAGGGGGTCTGCCCCGGTGGCATTATTCCTTAATAATTTGTTTTATTACTTCTGCTCTTCTAATTTCTCTTTCATATCCGTCTAATGTTTTTCCTAAATATTTTTGTAAATTTCCTGATTTTGTATATAGCTCTAATTTCTTTATTTTACTATCATCTAATTCTTTTATAATTCCTAAGTCTGTACCTAATTTTACTTCTGATAATAATTTTTTACATTCGTCTGCTGATATTTTTAATGCATTACTCATAATTCCATAATCTCTATATACTCTATCTTCTATTTCAATTTGATTTTTACATAAATATTTTCTTGCCAATCTTTCTTGTTCTATTACTTTTTCTGAAATACTCTTAACACTTGAAACGATTTCTTTCTCTGTTACACCTATAGTTTGATTGCTCGAAATTTGGTATAAATCTCCTACATTTTGAGTACCTTCACCATATAATCCTTTTATACTCATTCCCATATTGTTTATTATTCTTAGCATTTTTGATAAGTTTCCTGTTAATGTTAGTGCTGGTAAATGTACTATAACAGATGCTTTCATTCCTGTGCCTATATTAATTGGAGATGCTGATAAATATCCAATTTTTTTACTATATGAATAGTTTAACATTTCTCCGATTTTTTCATCCAATTCAATTACTAAGTTCATTAAATTTTCTAGTTCTTGTCCTGAACTAAATACTTGTAATTTAATATGATCTTCTTCATTAATCATTACGCATATATTTTCTTCATCATTTATAATGATTGCTTTTTTTGTTGTATTATCACTAATAAATTCTGGACTTATCAAATTTTTTTCAGCCAAACTTACTTTTGTAACATCATCTAAGTCATCTAAATCTATGTATTTAAGCCCATATCCTAAACTTGGTATAATTTCTTTTATAGTTTGTAAGATTTTTTCTTGTTCTGGATTAGTACATTTATTTAAGAACTTAAATCCACTTAAATTTCTTACTAGTCTTACTCTTGAACTTACTACAACATCCGAATCCTTACCATTTTGTAAATACCAATTTGACATATTTAGTCTACCTCCTAGTTATTAGTTTTATTCTTCTTTGCTATCCTTTTTATCGTCCACTTTTTTATTGTCGCCTTTTTTAGTTTTTGCATTTTTCTTTTCATCATTTTCTAATTTTATAATTTCATCACGTATTTTAGCTGCATCTTCATATCTTTCGTCTTTAATTGCTTTTTGTAAATCTTTTTGTAAAACATCTATTTTTGATTTAGTTTTATCTTCTTCGCTTTCTTCTTTTATTTCTACTTTTTTATTGTTTTCCTTTCTTGTTGGGTCATCATTTTTATAACCTCTTCCTATATGTTTGTTTGATCCTTGTATTTTTCTAAGTAAAGGTTCTATTCTGTCTTCAAATGTGTCATAACATTCATCACATCCAAATACTCCCGTATTTATGAAATCATCAAAAGTAGTACCGCAATTGTTGCATTGTAATTCCTTTGTTCCCATAAAACTTGGTAATAAACTGTCGCTATATGCATTAAAGAAATCACCTAAAAAACTAGAAAAACTAATTGGCATACTAAAGCTCATGTCTTTTAGTCCTAATTCTTTTGCACATTTATCGCAAAGATTCAACTCCTTTTTTACACCATTTACAACCTGAGTATATTTAAAAGTAACTTGATTTTTTCCACAATTTTGACACAACATAATAAATTCCTCCTTTATATAATTTTTTAATCATCCACTAAATTTATTAACATATTCTTAAATATTTTTGCTCTAACCTCATCTTTTATATTTTGTGGGATTGTAAGTACATTGTCACTTGTCGCAACTTTTAATAATTTTGCTTCTTTTTTTGTAATAACCCCAAATGATAGGAAATTATTCAAAAAAGCATCTACTTCTTGTGAACTAATTCGATCTCCTATACTTGATATAGCATGCATTAAATAATTGCTTTTAGTTATATTTACTTTCCTAATGCTAATATGGCCTCCGCCACCTCTTTTACTTTCTACATAATAACCTTGTGATGGCTTAAACCTTGTTGATATAACATAGTTTATTTGTGATGGAACACAATTAAAATGTTCTGCTAAATCATTTCTTTGTATTTCTATATAATCTTCATCATTAAATAGTTCTTTTATAAATTCTTCTATCATATCTGAGATTCTCATTTGATCACTTCCATTTCTTTTTTGGCTCTTTATCTTTTTGTTTTTAGACTTTGACTTTCTTTGACCTACATTTATATTATACTCTCTTTTTTCTAATTGTCAATACATTTTTTAATTTTCTTAAATTTTTTTAACCAACCTTTTACTTGCAAATTATAGTTTTTCAACATTTTTTCATTTTATTTAATGATTTATTTTTTTGAATCCTCTTTTTTAGTCATTTTATTTAATTCCTGTGCTCTTTTCTTTTGTCTTTCGGGACTAACCCATGCAAAATATGACGAAATAAATTCTCCATATTTTGTAACATCCTCTGTTTCCTCATCTTTTTCTATTCCATTTATTTTTCTATCATCTTTCAAAAAAATGCACCTCCTATATTTATATAGTTTGTGCATTTAATTATTATTTATTCTACTATTATTATTTTAATATTCTATTTTATATTTTTAATTTATAACTTCTTCTATAATTTCAGCCACACCATCATCATTATTACTTGATACTACTCTATCTGCTATTTCTTTTATATATGGTGCACTATTTCCCATTGCTACTCCAAGGCCTGCGTTTTCAATCATTAATTTATCATTTACATTGTCTCCAATTCCAATTATCTCTTCATTAGGTATATTTAATCTTTCGGCAAGCCATTTTAAAGCATTCCATTTATCTACATTCTCACTTGTTATTTCAGTATAGTAATATGCTATTTGAACTTCTTCTGTTCCAGCCTTTATTATTTTTCTAGACATATGTGCTACATCTAAAACATCAATATTTTTTATTTCTCTTAATTTTTTAATTATGCTATTAAATATAATATTACTACTATCACTAATAGTAAATTTTAATATATTTTCATTATCTAAATTTTCTATATATTCATATATATTTTCTACCAAATTAATTTTTGTTTTTCTACTATCTGGTTTATTTGCATTTTCTTGATGATAAAATAATACATTATTACTTAACGTTTTTGCTATAACCATGTTTTCTGTATATACATTATAATATATACTATTTTCCTCGCAAATTTTTATTATTTGTAATGCTTTTTTCTTTTCAATAAACTTATCGTATATTATTTCTTCACTTTGTAAATCATATACTAAAGAACCATTACCACAAATGATATAATCATTATTTCCTAATTCATTTGCCATATTTTTTACTGAATTTGTTGTTCTACCAGAAGCTAAAACAATTTGAATACCTTTTTCTTGCGCTCTTTTTAATGCTTCTCTATTTCTTTCAGAAACCTGACCATATGAATTCAAAAGTGTTCCATCTAAATCTATTGCTATTAATTTATACATTAAAAATCTCCTTAAATTACTTCTTATTCTATTTTTATAATTATTATTTCTTTATTGTTATTAGATTATACCATTTAAAAATTTTATTACAATATTTTTCTCAAAAATTTCCAGTTTATTTTTATAAAAAAAGTACATGATATTTATTGAAAAAGTACTTACACTTTTTCGAAATTTAAAAATAAACATTTATCACATTCTAGGAGGTGAATTAGAATGGCATACTCAAACAGCAATTCAAAAGTTGTTCCAGAAGCTAGAGAAGCTTTAGACAAATTCAAATATGAAGTAGCTTCAGAAGTTGGTGTTAACTTAAAACAAGGTTATAACGGAGATATATCAGCTAGAGACGCTGGTAAAATAGGTGGACAAATGGTTAGAAAATTAATCCAACAAGCTGAAAGCCAAATGAAATAGTTTTTGCGTAGAACTAAATAGCAAAAAATATTAGTCTATTAATTTTTAGATATCAAAATCATATAATTTAATATACTTATATATTTTGCTTAAATCACGTAAAGAAGCAACCCCTTTAGATGTAAATTTAAAGAGGTTGCTTTTTTTATGTAATAGGAAATTTCTCATTTCCTATTACATAAAAAGGCTATAATCGCCATTGCCTTTGAGATTTCCTCCTTTTAGTCGGAAACTCAAATCGGCAAGAACAAAGGGCGACCAAGGTCGCTTTGTTCTTTTTCTAATTATCCTTCTGGTTCTACTAACCCAAAGTTTTTGTTGTCTTTTAATCTATATATTACATTTGTTTTTCCTGTTTCAACATCTATAAATGCCATAAATTTATTTTGTGGTTGTTCTTGAAGTTTTAATTTAGCATCTTCTGGTGTCATAGGTTTTATATCATAGTATAAAACTTTTACTATTTCGTTTGTTACTTCTGTGTCAGCTGATTTCATTTCTTCTTGTGCTCTAATTGTTTCAAGTTTGTTTTGTCTATCTTTTTTTGTTTTCATTTTTCTAACTTGACCTTCTAATATATCTATATCTTTATCTATAGAAGCATATAAATCTTTATGAGCTGTTACTGCTCTAAAATCTTCTGTATCTGTTTTAATGTTCATTTCTGCTACTTTTTGGCTTCCTTCTGTTTTTATTGTAGCATAAACATCAAAATCTTCTCCAAAATATTTTTCTAATCTTTCTGCTTTTTTTTCAATGTAATCTTTGATTGCTTCTGTTGCTTCTAACTCTTTACTTGTTATTTTTATATTCATAACAATCTCTCCTTCCAATTATTGTTCATTAGTTATATTGTGCATATATTATATATTGATTTTATTATTTTTTCAAGTAATTTAAACAATTTTGTTTTCTCTTCGGTGATAAATCTTTGTACTTTTGAAAAATTATGTAAATTATGGTATAATTAAAATGTTATACACCATGGCCGACTCGTCTCTTAATTACGTAGAGCAGGCAAACGAGGAACACCTAGCATACGCTAGGTGTTTTTCGCAAGTAAGTAAGGAATAAGAAAGGTTGTATTTAACAGTCTAATAAAGAAATTACAAACAAGCTCACAATTTTTTTCACAACAGGCCCATAAATTTTACTAAAACACTTGCAAAATACGCATTTATGTGATAAAATATTATTCGTTAATTTTAGGTTACTTAAAGAGGAGGTGCAAAACATGCCAAACATTAAATCAGCTATAAAAAGAGTAAGTGTTATTGAAAAGAAAACATTAAGAAATAACATGATTAAATCTGAATATAAAACAGCTATAAGAAGATTTGAAGAAGCTTTAGCTAATAATGATAAAGAGAAAGCTACAGAATTATTCTCAGCAGCAACAAGAAAAATAGATCAAGCTTGTACAAAAGGTGTTATTGTAAAAAACACAGCTGCTAGAAAAAAATCTAATTTAGCTAAAAAATTAAATGCTGCAAATGCATAGAGTTTTAATAGAAAATTGTGCACAGTTTTTTATTAATGTAGGGTTGTAAATGTTTAATTTTACAGCCTTTTTTATTTGCCTCTTTTTTTATATTATATGCATATGCTTTGGATAAAATTTCCTTTGATTTGTTCTTTGTATTATGTTAACATTATTATATATTTATTGTTTTATATGATGGAGGAAATTATGAAAAAATTATTTTTTGATGAATTCAAAACCATGGATAGTTCTATCCAAAATGTTTTATATAAAGGATTAAAATTTTGCTTTGTACTATGTTTAATAGCTACTTTTTCACTTTCAATTTATTTAACAGTACATAATCCATATTCTTTTTATTTTGGAATTAATATATTCAGCTCGGCCTTGTTCTTTTCTGTATTTTTTGTGATATGTTCTATTTTTGTTGATACTATGAAAGTACATAAAAATGATTAAAATACATAATAAAGCAACTAATAAAATAATATTAGTTGCTTTTTACATATTATGTTCGTATTTAGTTAATTGCATAAATGCTAAATAAGAGTATCCTCCTTTCTTACTTTAATATACTAATATTATTTATATATAGGGGTGAATATAGATTTTTTTAAAGTATTAATTTATTATTGACTTAAATTAAAACAGACCATTAATTTTTATAGATATAAAAATAGCATATTATGCAATTACAGTTATATTAAACCACACAATATGCCATTTTTCAAGTAAAATCGTTCGTCAAATATTGTCATAAATCGACAATTCTTTTACGTATTATTTTATTAAATTATTTGTCTAATTCTTCTTTAAACATTTTGTTTAACATTTGAGGATTTGCTTTACCCTTTGTCTCTTTCATTGCTTGTCCTACTAAAAATCCTATTGCTTTATCCTTTCCTGCTTTGTAGTCTTCTACTGATTTTGGGTTATTTGCTATAACTTTTTCTACAACTTCTTTTATAGCTCCTTCATCAGATATTTGAATCCATCCTTTTTCTTTAATTATTTCTTCTGGGGCTCTTGGATTTTCAAATAATTCTTCTACAACTTTCTTTCCTATTGCAGAACTAATTGTTCCTTTTTCAATTAGTTCAACTAGTTTTGCTAAATGTTCTGCTTTAAAAGGAATTGCATCTGGTTCTAATTCTTTTTCATTTAATATTCTAGATACATCAGAAAGTAACCAGTTTGCTACTGCTTTTGCATTACCGCATATCTTTTCGGCTGATTCAAACATATTTGATAAATATTTTGAAGCTGTTAAAAGTCTAGCATCTTTTTCAGATAATTTAAAATCGTTTATATATCTTTCTCTTCTGCTTTCAGGCATTTCTGGTAAATTGTTTTTGATGTTTTCTATATATTCTTCTGAAAGTCTTATTGCAACTAAATCTGGTTCAGGGAAATATCTATAATCTTGAGCATCTTCTTTGTCTCTCATAGGAAATGTCTTTCCAGAAACATCATCCCATCTTAATGTTTCTTGCTCGATTTCTCCTCCCTCTTCTATTACATCTACTTGTCTATCAGCTTCATATTCAATAGCTCTTGTTATAGCTCTAAAAGAGTTCATGTTCTTCATTTCTGTTCTTGTGCCAAATTCTTTGGCTCCTTTTTCTCTTACAGAAACATTGACGTCAGCTCTAAATGAACCTTCTTGCATTTTACAATCTGATACTTCAATATATTCTAGAATTGATTTTAATTTCTTTAAATATCTATCAACCTCTCCACTTGATCTTAAATCTGGCTCAGAAACTATTTCGATTAAAGGAACTCCAGCTCTATTTAAATCTACTAAACTTCCTCCGCCAAATTCATTATGGTTTAGTTTTCCTGCATCTTCTTCTATATGAATTCTAGTAATTCCTATTTTTTTAGGATTTCCTTCATCATCTTCTATTTCAACATATCCATGTTCACAAAGTGGTTTATCAAATTGTGATATTTGATATGACTTAGGTAAATCTGGATAAAAATAATTTTTTCTATCATTTTTACTATTTCTTGATATTGTACAATTTGTAGCTAACCCCGCCTTAACTGCATACTCTACAACTTTTTCATTTAATACTGGAAGAGTTCCTGGCATTGCCATACATATTGGACATGTATGTGTATTTGGTTCTCCACCAAATTCAGTAGGACATGAACAAAAGATTTTTGTTTTAGTAGAAAGCTCTGCATGTACTTCAAGTCCCATTACTGTTTCAAAATCTGATCTTGACATTATTCTTCCTCCTATCTTTTATTTTTTAAACTCAGGTTGATATTTATCTCTAAATTTATATTCCTGTTCAAAAGTATATGCTGCATTTAATATTGTTTCTTCTGCAAATTTATTTCCGATTAACTGCATTCCTATAGGCATACCTTCACTATTTACACCGCATGGAATTGATATTCCTGGAAGTCCTGCAATGTTTACTGAAACTGTACAGATATCTGCCAAATACATTTCTAATGGATTTTCTGATCTAGTTCCAATTTCAAATGCAACTGTTGGTGATGTTGGTGTTAATAATACATCATATTTTGCAAATGCTTTATCAAATTCTTTCTTTACTAAAGTACGAACTTGTTGTGCTTTTTTATAGTATGCATCATAGTATCCAGAAGAAAGAACATAAGTACCAAGTATAATTCTTCTTTTTACTTCTGGTCCAAATCCTTCACTTCTTGAATTTCTATATAACTCTCTTAAATTTGTATAATTCTCTGTTCTATATCCGTATCTTATACCATCAAATCTACCTAAGTTTGAACTTGCTTCGGCACAAGCTATGATATAGTATGTTGCTAAGGCATATTCGGCAATATCCAATGAAAATTCTTCAACTTCAGCTCCTAATTTTTTATATATTGCTATTGCTTCTTCTAATTTTTCTTTAACTTCTTCATTGATACCTTCACCAAAATATTCTTTTGGAATACCTATTTTTAATCCTTTTACATCATTTTTTAGAGCTTTTGTATAATCTTTTTTAGGAACATCATATGATGTAGAATCTCTTTCATCATGTCCTGCAATTATATTTAATAGCATTGCTGCATCTCTTACATCTTTTGTAATAGGGCCGATTTGATCAAGTGATGAAGCAAATGCAACTAGTCCATATCTTGATACTAATCCATATGTTGGTTTTAAACCAACTACTCCACAGAAAGATGATGGCTGACGAATTGATCCACCTGTATCACTTCCCAATGCCCATGGTACTAAATCAGCTGCAACTGCTGCAGCACTACCGCCAGAAGATCCTCCTGGTACAGTGCTTAATTTCCATGGGTTTGATGTTTTCTTAAAATATGAATATTCTGTAGAAGCTCCCATTGCAAATTCATCCATATTTAATTTTCCTAAATCAATTAAATTTTCATCATTTAATTTTTCTACTACTGTGGCATTATATGGTGAAATAAAATTTTCTAGCATTCTTGAACTACATGTTGTTTTTACACCTTTTGTGCACATGTTATCTTTTATTCCTATAGGAATACCAGCTAAGCTAGATAATTTTTCGCCACTCTTTTTCTTTTCATCAATTTCTTTTGCTTTTTCTAAAGCTTCATCACATAATGTAGTAACAAATGCATTTACGTCTTTTTCTTTATCATTTATTCTATCTACATATGCTTTTACAATTTCTTCACTTGTTAATTCATCTTTTTGTAATTTTTCTTGAAGCTCATGCACTGTTAATTTTGTAATATCCATTATTTACTTTCCTCCCATCTCTTCTTTATACTTATCCGATTCTCATATCATCACCTAATTAATAACCTTTGGTATTTTAAACATATTTCTTTCTTGCTCTTTTGCATTCATTAATAATAGTTCATTTTCTTTGAATTCTTTTACTTCATCTTTTCTAAATACATTATACTTATCATTTTCTCCAATTGTTTCTTCTAGACCTTCTGTGTTTGCATTATTTACTATATTAGAAAAATTTAGTATGTCTTGTAAGTTTGCTAAATAATTATCTAGCTCATCTTCTTTAATATTTAAATTTGCTAATTTTGCAATATGCAATAATTCTTCTTTGCTTACATCTGCCATAGTATCACTCCTCACTTTTTTATTTATGTTAATAATCCATGCCAAAAGGGTCTGTCCCCATTGGCACCGATTGCATTATAAATCTAATTTTATATGAACATCTTTTAATTGTTCTCTTTTTACTTTTCCTGGTGCTCCCATTAGTAAATCTTCTGCTTTACTATTCATAGGGAATGCAATTACATCACGTATTGTTTCACTTCCTGTTAATAACATTAACATTCTGTCTATTCCAGGTGCTATTCCAGCATGTGGTGGTGCTCCAAATTGGAATGCATTATATAATGCTGAAAATCTTGTTTCCATTTCTTCCTCAGTATAGCCTGATATTTCAAATGCTTTTATCATTATTTCTGGGTCGTGGTTTCTTACTGCTCCAGATGATAGCTCTATTCCATTACAAACTATATCATATTGATATGCTAATATTTCTAATGGATTTTTGTTATTCAATGCTTCTAGTCCCCCTTGTGGCATTGAAAATGGGTTATGACAAAATGTAATTCTATCATGTTCATCTAATTCATACATTGGGAAGTCTACAATCCAACAGAATTGGAATGTAGAGTCATCTATTAAATTTAATCTTTTTCCTAATTCAGTTCTTATTTGACCTGCAAGTTCATTTGCCATTTTTTCATAATCTGCTATAAAGAAGATTGTATCCCCTTTATCTAAGTCAGCTAGTTTTAATAATTCTTTCTTTAATTCTTGTGGTATGAATTTATCAATTGGTCCTTTATATGATAAATCATCCTGTACCTCTAAGTAACCAAGTCCACCCATTCCAATTGACATTGCATATTTTAGCATTTTCTCATGAAATCCTTTTGACATATGTCCATTTACTTTTATGGCTCTTACTGTTGTGTCTTTAAATGGTTTGAATGTACATTTATTAAAGAAATCTGATAAATCAATAATATATAATGGGTTTCTTAAATCCGGTTTATCTGTTCCATATTTAACCATTGCTTCTTTATATGAAATTCTTGGGAATGGATAATTACCAACTTTTTTGTCAGAGAATTTAGTAAATGTATTGTAAATTACAGGTTCCATTACACTAAATACATCTTCTTGTGTGGCATATGCCATTTCCATATCTAATTGATAGAATTCACCCGGTGCACGGTCTGCTCTTGCATCTTCATCTCTAAAACATGGTGCTATTTGGAAATACTTATCTATACCAGATACCATTAATAATTGTTTGAATTGTTGTGGTGCTTGAGGAAGTGCATAAAATTTTCCTGGATGAAGTCTACTTGGTACTAAATAGTCTCTTGCTCCTTCTGGTGAAGAACTTGTAAGTATAGGTGTTTGTACTTCTAAGAAACCTTGTTCAATCATTTGGCTACGTAAAAATTGTAATACTTTTGCTCTTAATATTAAATTCTTTTGCAATTTAGTAGAACGTAAGTCTAAAAATCTATATTTTAAGCGTAAATCTTCTCTAACATCTTGATTTTTATTTACTTCAAATGGAAGCATCTTAGTTCTTTTTCCTAAAACAGTGATGTTTTTAATCACAACTTCCACTTCACCTGTTTCAATATTTGGGTTATATGTTTCTGGATCTCTTTTTCTAACAGTTCCTTCCACACATACACTAGATTCAATCGGAATTCTTGATGAAAAATCAACAATATCTTCTTTACCAGATGTAACTACTTGAGTAATTCCATACATATCTCTAATATCTAAAAAAACCAAACCTCCCAAGTCTCTAATGGTTTCAACAAAGCCACAAATTTTTACCTCTTTACCAACGTCTTCTATACGTAAGCTTCCACATGTGTGAGTTCTAAGACTACTCATTATACTATCATCCTTTCTATTAATATAAATTTTTTAAAGGGCATAAAAAAATTCCCGTGCATTCAACTTAATGCAGGGACGAAATATTTTCCGCGGTGCCACCCAGCTTGAAAACAATTTTTATCATCATTTTCCACTTTATAAAAAATATATAGAAATATATATAAATTAAATTGCTCCAATGTGTTGGTGAATTATGTTCTTCTAAAAAAGGCTTTCAGCCCACAACCTTTTATCTCTGTTAGTAACTTTTAATTCCTCGTCATCTTCAACGCAATAGTATTTTTTGATATACATAATACATATTTTACTATAATTTATACAAAAAAGTCAAGGTTTATGCATGAAGTTTTTAATTTGTACTTAAATTTTTATTACAATTTTTTATAAACATACTCTAAAAAAGATTGAAAGAACCACTAACCAATGATATAATTATCAAAACTAATAGCAAAGAAAGAGTAAAAAAATGATATTAGCTTTAATAGTAATAATTTTAATTTCGATAATTATGGGCCTTGTAGCTGGTAACTTCTTATTTGATTTAGCATTAAATCCTAAATCTTCAAAAGAAATAATATTTAATAATGATTATGATGAAACATTAGAGCAAAAGAAAAAAGATGATGAAAAGTGGATTAATGAAAATGCTAAAGAAATATTTATTCAAAATAAGAAAATTAAATTACAAGGTTATGAAGTAAAAAATAGTAAAGAATCTAATATATGGGTAATTGCTGTTCATGGATATGTTAATTCAGCAATTTCAATGGTACCAAGCTGTAAGCAATTTTTAAGATTTGGCTACAATGTGCTAATGCCAAATCTTAGAACACATGGAAAAAGCGGGGGAAAATATATAGGCATGGGATGGCTTGATAGATTAGATTTATTGAAATGGATAGAATATTTAAATAAAGAATATGGAAATATAAAAATTATATTATATGGAATATCTATGGGAGCAGCTACTGTAATGATGGCAAGTGGTGAAAAATTACCAAATAATGTTAAGACTATAATAGAAGACTGTGGTTATACATCAGTATGGGAAGAATTTAGTGGCAAATTAAAAAACTTATTTCATTTACCACAATTTCCAACTTTATACTACGCAAATTTAATAACAAAAATAAAAGCAGGATATTCTTTAAAAAAAGCATCAAGTATTAAACAAATAAAAAAATCAGTAACACCAACACTTTTTATTCATGGTGATAAAGATAAATTTGTACCATTCTATATGCTGGACAAACTATATAATTCAGCTAATTGTGAAAAAGAAAAATTAGTTATTCAAAATGCTGGACATGCAGAAGCACAAGAAATTAATCCTGAAAAGTATTGGCGTACTGTTAAAAAATTTATTAAAAGATATATATAAATAGAAAGGGATGGTTATAAAGTGCAAAAATTAGATTACGCAATTTTATTTGCTACAAAAGCACATGATGGACAAAGGAGAAAATCTGATAATGTAGACATGATATTTCACCCATTTACTGTTGGTATGATATTACAAAGAGCAGGAATGAGTGATGATACAGTAATTGCTGGTATTTTACATGATGTTGTTGAAGATACTAAATATACAATAGAAGATATTGAAAATATATTTGGAAAAAATGTTAGAAACATAGTAGATGAAGTAACAGAAAATAAATCTCTAGAGTGGAAACAAAGAAAAATAGAAGCAATAGAAAAGGTAAGGACTGCAAGTTTTGATGGAAAAATGGTTGAATGTGTAGACAAAATAAATAATTTAGAAACTCTATATGACTTACTTGAAGAAAAAGGTGAAGAAGTATGGAAAAGTTTCCATAAACCTCTTTCAGAGCAAAACTGGTATTATACAGAAATGTATAAAGCTGTAGTAGACAATTTAGAAAATGCAGAAAATAACGAATTAGTAAAAAGATATAAAGAAGTTTTAGATAAATTATTCAAATAATAAATGATGGAGGAATGAACAATGATAACAATTACTAAGGCTGATATGCAACAAAGGACAGAAAAAATAAATAGAAACATGGGAAAAATAAAATCAGGAATAACAGAAAGTACTCCACCTATTTTTGTAGAACTTTTAGGAACTCCTAAAAGTGGGAAAACTACATTATTAAAAAGCCTAAAAGGACTTTTTTGCAACAATGGAATGCAAATTTTTACAAGAAGAGAAACAGCAGAATATAATCCAGTAGCAAAAGACTCTAAACAATATGATTTATGGATGGTATTAGAATTATTTAAAAATTTATTAGATGATATTTCAAATAGACAAGGACAGATAGTTGTTTATGATAGAGGAATTATTGACAGATTAACATGGCTTGAAAATGCAGTAGAAAATGGAATGATGACAAAACAAGATTTAGAGAAAATAAAAGGGTTATATGACTTAGAAAGTATAAGAAATGGATATAGACCAATAGCACTTGGATTTATAACTTCACCAGAATTAAGTATAAAAAGAAAAGGATCTGTTGGAAGATATGTAAATCCAGAAACTTTAACTGCATATAATAGAACTCTTTTAGAAAAACAAGGAGAAATTTCTTCATTATCATCAAGCTATTCGTTAACTAGAACAGATGACTATCAAGGTAGAATAGAAGAATTTATACTAGATAGTGCAAGTGATTTAACAGAAAAAATTGCTAGACAATTAGAAGTAAGAAAAGGCGAAAGAGAATCAAGATAAAATATTATTTAAAGAAGGTAACAAAATGGAAAAAGGAAAATTATTTGTAATAGATGGAACTGACGGAAGTGGTAAACAAACACAACTTCAAAAATTAAAAGATAGATTTGATAAAGAAGGAATTGAATATAAATCAGTAAGCTTCCCAAATTATGATAGCCCGTCATCAAGTTTAGTAAAAATGTATTTAAATGGAGATTTTGGAACAGACCCTTTAAAAATCAGTCCATATATAGCATCAACATTTTATGCAGCAGATAGATATGCAACATTCAAGACTGGATATGAAGAATACTATAACAACGGAGGCATAATTCTAGCAGATAGATACACAACTTCAAATATGGTACATCAAGCAGGAAAAATAAAAGAAGATAGCGAAAGAGAAAAATTTTTAAATTGGTTGTGGGATTTTGAATTTAATTTATATGGATTACCAGTTCCTACAAAAGTTATATTTTTAAATATGCCAACAGAATGTGCTGAAGAATTAATGAAAAATAGAGCAAATAAAATAACACATGAAGAAAAGAAAGATATACATGAAAGAAATAAATCACATTTACAAGATGCATATAATGAAGCTTGTAAATTAGTAAAAAAATATGATTGGTGTGAAATACACTGTGTAGAAAATAAAAAAATAAAAACAATTGAAGAAATTCATGAAGAAGTATTTTCTAATGTAAAAAAATATTTATAATGTTTAAGTAAAAAAGAGACGTCCTCAATTTGGTCGTCTCTTTTATTAATTTGTTTTTTAATTTCCATAGTAGCTGTCTATTAAAATTTGTTTTAATTCACTTACAAGTGGTAATCGTGGATTTGCTGTTGTACATTGGTCTTCAAAAGCTCTATCTGCAAGCATATCAACTTTTGCCATAAATTCTGCTTCATCTATTCCTGCTTCTTTGAAGCTTCTTTCTATTCCTAAATCTGCATTTAATTTCTTTATTTCTTCTATTAATGAATTTACCCCTTCTTCGTTTGTGTATGCTGGGAAGTTCATTCTTCTTGATAAGTCTGCATATTTTTGGTCTGCTATGAAGTATTCATATTTAGGGAATGATACAAATTTTGTTGGCCTACTGCTATTGTATCTTATAACATATGGAAGTAGTATTGCATTTATTCTTCCATGTGCCATATGGAATTCTGCTCCTATTTTATGTGCTAGTGAGTGGTTTATTCCTAAAAATGCATTTGTAAATGCCATTCCTGCTATTGTACTTGCATTGTGCATATGCTCTCTTGCTTCTTTATTATCTCCATGGTTATATGCTTCTCTTAAATTTTTAAATACAAGTTCTACTGCTTTTTCTGCTAGACCATCTGTATAGTCTGATGCCATATTTGATACATATGCTTCTATAGCATGTGTTAGTACATCCATACCTGTGTCTGCTGTAATTTTCTTTGGTAGGGTCATTACTAAGTCTGGGTCTACTATTGCTACATCTGGTGTTAGCTCATAATCTGCTAATGGATATTTTTTGTTTATTTTTTTATCTGTTAAAACTGCAAATGATGTAACTTCTGAGCCTGTTCCTGATGTTGTTGGTATTGCTACAAATTTTGCTTTTTTCCCTAGTTTTGGGAATTTATAAGTACGTTTTCTGATATCCATGAATTTTAGTTTCAATCCTTCTACATCTGCATCTGGATGTTCATAGAAAAGCCACATACCTTTTGCGGCATCTATTGGGCTTCCTCCACCTACTGCAATTATTACATCAGGTTTAAATTCATTCATCATTTGAACTCCTCTATTTATTGTATCAAATGATGGATCAGATTCTACATCTGAAAATATTTCTGAATGTACATATTCATTTCTTTTTCTTAAATGATATAGTATTTTATCTATATATCCCAAACTTACCATTGATGGGTCCGTTACTATAAATGCTCTTGTTATATCTGGCATTTTTTCTAGATATCCTATTGAACCTGCCTCAAAATATATTTTTTCTGGAACTTTAAACCATTGCATATTAACCCTCCTATTTGCAACTCTTTTTATATTAATTAAATTTACACTTGATACATTTGCTGTTGTTGAGTTGCCTCCAAATGTACCACAACCTAGTGTAAGTGATGGCATATTTGTATTATATATATCACCAATTGCGCCATGTGTTGATGGAGAATTCACAATGATTCTTCCAGCTTTAACTGTTTCTGAGAATTTTAATATTGTATCTTTGTCTTCTGAATGGATTACTGCAGAGTGTCCCATTCCTCCAAATTCAATTAACTTTTCTGCTAAATTAATTCCTTCATCACTATTATCTACAATATAATAAGCTAAAACTGGACTTAGTTTTTCTTTAGAGAATGGATATTCTATTCCAACACCATTTTCCTTTAGTACAAGCACTTTTGTGTCTTGTGGAACTTCTATTCCTGCTTCTCCTGCTATCTTGTATGGACTTTGTCCAACAATCGCAGAATTTAAAGCACCATTTTTTTCTTTTATAAACATTGTTTCTCTTAATCTATTTGTTTCATCTTCAGATAAGAAATAACATCCCGCTTCTTTCATTAATCTTTCAAATTCATCTTTTATTTCTTTATCCACTATAACAGATTGTTCTGATGCACATATCATTCCATTATCAAATGATTTTGACATTACTAAATCATTTACAGATGTTTTTAATTTAGCTGTTTTGTCTATATAACATGGAACATTTCCAGGTCCAACACCAAGTGCTGGTTTTCCACATGAATATGCAGCTTTAACCATTCCTGTTCCTCCTGTTGCTAATATTAAATTAACATCTGGATGATGCATTAGCATGTTTGTAGCTGTAACTGATGGTTCTTCTATCCATAAAATACAATTTTCTGGAGCACCAGCTTCTATAGCTGCATCTCTTAATATTTTAGCTGCAGCCACACTACATTTTTGAGCAGATGGATGGAATCCGAATACTATAACATTTCTAGTTTTTGCTGCAATTATTGATTTAAACATTGTGGTAGAAGTTGGGTTTGTAACTGGTGTAACTCCTGCTATAATTCCTATAGGCTCTGCAATTTCTACATATCCTTCTTCTTCATTCTCTGATATAATTCCTACAGTTTTATCATATTTTATACTATGATAAATGTATTCTGTTGCAAACATGTTCTTAGTAATTTTATCTTCGTATATTCCTCTTCCAGTTTCTTCAACTGCCATTTTTGCAAGTTCCATGTGATGTTCAAGTCCTGCCATAGACATAGCTTTAACTATTCTATCAACATCTTCTTGAGTTAATTTCATATATTCTTCTGATGCCTTCTTAGCTTTAGATATAAGCTCATCTATCATCACTTTTATCTTAGCTTGTTCTTCTTCACTTACCTCTTTTCCCATAGGTATCCTCCTTAATTTAAGTGTTTTATCTTCCGCTATTAATATTAACTTGTTCATTATTTATAATATAATTAATTAGTCTATATTGTCAAGGTAATTCATATTCACATTTTCGTACTTTTTCGTTGATTTTTGCAATTTATTTTCTTCTTTCTTTCATATTCTCTGGCCAAATATCCTCTAAAGTTATTTCTTTTGAGCCGTCTTTGTTTTTACCTAATGATATATCTCTCATACTCACATTTCCCATTTTTAATCCTTCTTGTAATAATCTCCAAAACTTTTCTTCATCTTCTGGACTTACTTCAGAGTTAATTGTTCTATACACTAAATCACCAACTTTAGCACTTCTAACTAATCTTTTAAGCCCTCGTATATACGCTGAATTTGGAATATTATCCTTTTGTTTAATTCCATATGCTTCACACAATTTCTCTGCTTCATCAAATTTTCGTCTAGCTAGTTGATTTCTAACTACAACATTTAAATTTGATGTAAGTCCTCCTGCTGTAATTCCTTCTGCTGTTAATTCCTGTAAAATTTGCATTGTTATTTCTGGGTTTTTAATTTGAAATTCAGTTCCTCTTTCTGTTAATACTTTTCTTATTCCAGATATTAGTACATCTCGTTCTTGCTTTTCTGTTAAACCAAACTTTAACATTTTTCTTCCTTTTACTTTTTTACTTGATTGATCAGCAATTATTTGTTTTGCACTATTCACATCTAGATTTCCGTTTGCGATTCCAGTTATTATTTGCAGTATTTCATCTGAAATATTTTCTGTTCCTCCACTAGTCCTCTTATTTGAATCTGTTGTTGCACCATCTCTAGTTGTTATAGAATTTTCTCTTTGACTTTCAAATTGCTCTTTATATTTCTTCCTCATTATTTCTAGTTTTTCATGTGCTTCTATTGGTTGAGGATTTTGTCCTTCTCTTTCAGCATCTGGAGTATCTGTTCCTTTTAAATCTCTAGTATCTGAATTTTTTCTTTGTTTTTGTTTTTTATTTTCTAGTCTAGCTTGTATACTTTCTATACCCTCTCTACATACATTAAGCGTCTTGTCTTCTAATATATCATCTATACTTTGTCCTTCTTCCAATCTTCTTTCAACTTCAGCTTCTTTTTCTCTCCTTATTTGTGATATACTTATTCCGTTTATTTTATAATTTCTTAAATTAGCTCTTACAGAATTTTCTTTTCTACCAAATGTACTTGCTAATTCTTTTTCTGGTACTAATTGAATAGCTTGTATTCTAAGCATATTTTTATTAGCTATTCTTTGTATTTCTTCTACAGTATGTCCTTGGAATTGTTCTAGCTCACTTATTTCTTCAGGTGTTCTTCCTGATAGCAATTCCTCTAACACTGCTTGTCTCCATGTAATTGAGTTTTGCTTCATTTGTATACTTTCTATACCTTCTCTACATACATTAAGCCTCTTGTCTTCTAATATATTATCTATGCTTTGTCCTTCACTTAGTCTTTTAATAACTTCTTCTTCTTTTTCTTTTCTTATTGCTAAAATACTTTTTCCATCAAAATAATATTTTCTTATATTTTGTTGTATAGATACAGCCCTTTTAGCTGTTCTTTTTGCTATTTCATCTAAAGGCATTAATTGCATAGCTAAAATTCTTACTCTATTTCTATCTTCTATCCTTGTTATTGAATCTATCGGATAATCTTTAAATTGGTCTAACTTACTTATCTCTTCTGACGTTTTTCCAGATAAAAGTAATCCTAATATTTTATCTTCATCCTCATGTCTTATTCTTACAACTGCTCTTTCTTTTTGCCTTTGCTGTTTTACTTGTATTGCTTTAACAGCTTCTATATCAACGTTTAACTCTCTATCACCCGCTATATCCTCTACGCTTTGTCCTTCTCTTAATCTTCTAATAACTTCTGCTTCCTTTTCTCTTCTTATTTGTGTTATACTTTTTCCTCTATATGTTCCATTCCTTAAATTAGCATATATTGTTTGTACTCGTGCCCCTTCTATATTTGATATTTCTCTTGGAGATACTAGCTTCAATCCTAGAATTCTTACTCTATTTCTTTTTTCAATACTTTTTATATCTAATAATGAATATTCTTTAAAAGTCTCGTCTTCATGGATTTCTTCTGGTGTTTTTCCTGATAATAATAAATCTAATATATTTTGCTGAGCTTGTTTTCTTGATTTTTCATGAACTCGTGTATCAATAGCTTGCACGGCACCAGCAATTTGTCTCTCAATTTGGCTCCCTATTGCAGATATCCTTTGATTTATTATATTATTTATACCTTGATCAGATAAATTATCTGGATTTACCCCTCTTCTTCTTAATTCTTCTTCAATTCTTTCTCTTATGTTTATATTCTCATTTGAACCTGCCATTTTAAACACCCTTTCTAAAAACTAACAATGCTCATCCCCTTAGATATTATAAGAAATTATATCATCACAATAAGACTATTTCAAGGAATATTAAGCTTTTTTTAGACTATATACATTTTAGTATATAGTCTTTCCTTCATCTTTATATTCATTAAATAAATCTTTACAATCCTCTCTATCTATTTGTTTTAGATTTATTACATCTTTTTTATCTCCTTTTAAGTATTCATATATCATATCATCTCTAAAACCTATACTTCCAGCATCTTCTCTGGTACATGCATAATATACTTCTTTTATATTAGCCCAAATAATTGCAGATAAACACATTGGACAAGGTTCACAAGATGTATAAAGTATATATTCTGATAAATCGTATGTTCCTAATTTTTTACAAGCTTCTCTTATTACATTCATTTCTGCATGTTCTGTCGGGTCTCCATTTTTTATAACTGTATTATTTCCTTTTGCAATTATATTACCTTCTTTATCTACTATAACTGCTCCAAAAGGGCCTCCTTCATTATTATTCATTCCGTTTTTAGCACAATCATTTGCTATTCCCATATATTTATTCATAATTTTCCTCCATTAATATTTTTATCTTAATTAAATTCTAAGCCAATATATAAATTATATAAATAATATAAATTTTGTCAATATGCTATTTAATACGTTTTTATTTAGTTTTTTAGCTTTTTCTCTTCTATTCTTCCAAAAAATGGTGTATAATATACTCATTAATTTTGAAAGGGTGATAATATGTCATACAACTTTAATGAAATCGAGAAAAAATGGCAGGAATATTGGGATAAAAATGAGACTTTTAAAACTGACGTATGGGATTTTTCTAAACCAAAGTATTATGCACTAGATATGTTCCCTTACCCATCTGGACAAGGTCTTCATGTTGGTCATCCTGAAGGATATACTGCAACAGACATCATGTCTAGAATGAGAAGAATGCAAGGATATAACGTGCTCCATCCTATGGGCTGGGATGCTTTTGGATTACCTGCTGAACAATATGCAATAAAGACTGGTAATCATCCTGCTGGATTTACAGCCAAAAATATTGAAACATTTAAGAAACAACTTAAAATGCTTGGTTTTTCATTTGATTGGAGTAGAGAAATTTCTACATGTGATCCAAGTTTTTATAAATGGACTCAATGGATTTTTAAGAGATTATATAATGATGGACTAGCCAAATTAATAGAAATGCCAGTAAACTGGTGTGAAGGTTTAGGTTGTGTTCTTTCAAATGATGAAGTTATAAATGGAAAAAGCGAAAGAGGTGGTTTTCCTGTTGTTCGTAAAAATATGAAGCAATGGGTTATGGATATTCCAAAATATGCAGAAATCCTTCTTTCTGGATTAGATGAAATTGACTGGCCAGAATCAACTAAAGAAATCCAAAGAAATTGGATTGGTAAATCAGTTGGTGCTGAAGTTACTTTCAAAGTAGCAAATAGTGATAAAGAATTTACAGTATTTACAACAAGACCTGATACATTATTTGGTGCTACATATTGTGTTCTATCACCAGAACATGAATTAGTTGATGAAATTACAACTGATGAATGTAGAAAAGCTATAGAAGAATACAAAGCTATGGCTGCTGCAAAATCAGACTTAGAAAGAACTGAGCTTAATAAAGAAAAAGCTGGTGTATTTATTGGTAGCTATGCAATCAATCCTGTAAATGGAAAAGAAATTCCTATCTGGATTTCAGATTATGTTCTAGCAACATATGGTACAGGAGCGATAATGGCAGTACCTGCACATGATGAAAGAGATTATGAGTTTGCTACCAAATTTGGAATTGACATTATTCCTGTTCTAGAAGGTGGAGATATTTCTAAAGAGGCCTTCACAGGAGATGGAATTCATATTAACTCAGACTTCTTAAATGGTCTTGACAAACAAGAAGCAATTGATAAAATGACCCAATGGTTAGAAGAAAAAGGTGTAGGAGTCAAAAAGACAAATTACAAACTTCGTGAATGGATATTTGCAAGACAACGTTATTGGGGTGAACCTATTCCAATAGTATTTACAGAGGATAACCAAATACATGTTTTAGCAGATGAAGATTTACCTTTAATTCTACCAGAACTTGAAGATTATGCCCCATCTAAAACAGGTGCTTCTCCTCTTGATAAAGCTACAGACTGGGTAAATACAAGTTTTGAAGGAAAGAAGGCAAAAAGAGAAACTAGTACAATGCCTGGAAGTGCAGGTTCTAGTTGGTATTTCTTAAGATATATTGACCCACATAATGATAAAGAAATAGCAGACCCAGAACTTCTAAAACATTGGATGCCAGTTGATTTATATGTTGGTGGTCCAGAACATGCTGTAGGACATTTACTATATTCTAGATTTTGGAATAATTATTTATATAATAAAGGAATTGCTCCTACAAAAGAGCCATTTGCAAAACTTCGTCATCAAGGTATGATACTTGGTTCAAATGGTGAAAAAATGAGCAAGTCAAAAGGAAATGTAATAAATCCAGATGATATGGTAAAAGAATATGGTGCAGATGCTCTAAGAATATATGAAATGTTTATGGGACCAATAGATGCAGCTAAACCTTGGGATCCTAATGGAATTGATGGTTCTAAGAAATTCTTAGATAGAGTTTGGAGATTATTTATTGAATCAGGTAAAGTTCAAGATAAACCAAATAAAAATCTTGATAAAATATACAATTACACAGTAAAGAAAGTATCAAATGATTATGAGAATATGTATTTTAATACAGCTATTTCTCAAATGATGATATTCATAAATACTGCAACTAAAGAAGATATTCTTCCAAAAGAATATGCAGAAGGATTTGTAAAATTATTAAGTCCTGTTGCTCCACATATTGCAGAAGAATTATGGAATAGATTTGGTCATAATAATACAATCACATATGAGGCTTGGCCAACATATGATGAAAGTAAATTAGTAGATGAAAGTATTGAAATACCAGTTCAAGTTAATGGTAAAGTAAGAACAACAATTACAGTACCTACAGATTGTGCTGAAGATGAAGTTAAGAATACTGTTCATCAAAATGATACTGTACAAGCGCAACTTGAAGGTAAAACAATTGTAAAAGAAATATATGTAAAAAATAAAATATATAACATAGTCGTAAAATAAAGTTATTTTTAGAATTTCGTAGAACCATGTAATATATTTGTAACAAAAAAGTAATATTACTGTAATATTACTTTTTTGTTTTTATAGTATAATGTTATATATGAAATACTAAGGAGAAATGCGTTAATTATGAGTATTGAGTCAGATTTAAGAAAAGATGGTATCAAAGTTATTGGGCCTTTAGATACTCTTAGTGTAAACACAATATCAAGAAATATAGCTGAAAGATTATGCAAAACATTTCCAGAGCAACATTTTGTTTTTCAAAATCTTTTTATTGCACTTTCAAGAATTCCTATGTATATAGCAGATATTCCAGAAGGTTTTGCAGAGGCTACATATTTCTATAAAAATTCATCTATGTATTTTAAACAAGGTTTAAGCTTAGATGAGTTAGAGAAATTTGCTGTACACGAATTTATTCATTATTTACAAGAGATAAAAGATAAAAAAGGTCACCTTTTAAGATTAGGTTTATGTGATTTTGGAGACCTTAAGGTTGTTGGAATGGGATTAAATGAAGGTGCTGTTCAATATATGGCGTCTAAAGCAATTGATTCAAAAGAAGAAATAGTTAAATACTATGGTATTTCATTCCCAACAAATAGTCCGTCATATTATCCATTATTATGCAATTTAGTAAAACAATTAGCATATGTAACAGGGGAAGATGCTTTATTTGATAGTACTCTTTATGGTTCAGATACTTTTAAAGAAAAACTTTCTAATTTATGTGGTCTTAATAATTTAATAAAAATTGAAAATAATTTAGATAAGTTATTAGAAACAGAAGAAAAAGAAATTAATCTTAACAATAAACTTTTAAGTGATAATTGTAATGGAGCTAAAGCTCAAAGAATTTCTAAAAAAATAGAAAATGTCAAAAAGAAAATTAGACAATTATATTTTGATACACAAAATTTAATATATACATCATATTTTAATAATCAGTTTACTAGAATAACTACTACTGCTGATATAGATGAATATAGAGTTAGATTATATAATTATAAAAATTATATGGGTATTTCAGATGATTATTCAAGCTTTAATGATTTTTATATAAATAAAATGATGGACTTAGATGCTAAATACGAAAGTATAATGAATAACACATCTTTAACAGTTGTTAATCATTCTAAAATATCTACTTTCTTTAGAAAAATTAGAGCACTTTTCTCTGCAGGAACAGAAACAAATAAATAAATTTTAGTGCTATCAATAAATATCAAAGACAATACTTAATAAATTAGTTATTAAATACTTATTTATATATATTTATTTAATAATTACAAATGAAAATGACGAGTTGGAGTTAATTCCAATTCATCAAATAAACCAAAGCAACAAAAGAACAAAAGAAAAAGAAAAAATAATTACAAATGAAAAAATCTAATGTAAAAAATTAGATGAAATCAAGACAATTCAATTTTATTGAATTGTCTTTTTATTATAATTTAAAATATTATTATACCTTATTTTAAATCTTCAATAATACTGTCTGCAGCATCTCTTCCTGTTCTTGCAGCCCATGCAACAGTTGCTTTACTTCCTGATATATCTCCTCCAGCATAAACATTTTTCTTTGAAGTCATATGTTTTTCATCTGTATCTATATAACCCCATTTATTTAAGTTCAAACCTAATTTTTCTAATAATTCTTTTTCAGGACTTGATCCAACTGCCATTACTACAATGTCCATATCCATTTCATAATTGCTGTTTTCTATATTTACAGGTACTTCTCTTATTTCTCCTTCTTTTTTTACAAGTTGTGTTTTTATACATTCTATTTTTTCTACTTTATCTTTTCCTAATATTTTTACAATATTGTTTTGGAATAAAAATTCAACTCCTTCTTTTTTTGCATCTTCAATTTCTTTTGCTTCAGCTGGCATTTGTTTTTCTGCTCTTCTATATATTACATATACTTTATCAGCGTCTAATCTTTTTATTGTTCTAGAGCAGTCCATTGCAACATTTCCTCCACCAATTACAGCAACTTTTTTACCTTTGTATGATGGATGATTTCCTGTTTCTAATAGGCTATTTCCTCCATATACTCCATCTAAATCCTCTCCTTCAATATTCATTTTAGATGGAATATTTGCACCGAATCCTAAAAATACCGCATCATATTCTTTTTGTAAATCATCTAATGAAAGATTATTACCCAATTCTCTATTATATTCTACTTTAATTCCTAAGCTTAAAATAGCTTCTATTGTTTTATCTAACACATCTTTTCCCAATCTAAAATCTGGTATACCATGTCTTAAGATTCCTCCGAAGTTTATCATATTTTTCATATATTGTAACTTCCGCTCCACTTCTAGCTAAAAAATCAGCACATGTAAGTCCTGCAGGGCCACTACCAACCACTGCTATTCTTTTTCCTTTTAATTCTTGTGTTTTTTTAGTATTTTTATACCACTCGTTTTTTAATGCCTTATCAAATATATATGCTTCTATTTCCCCAATATTTACTGGTTCTCCTTTTATTCCTCTTACACAGTTTCCTTCACATTGCTTCATGTGAGGGCATATTCTTCCACAAATGCTTCCTAATACAGTAGTTTTAGATAGCACTTCATATGCTTCTTTTACATTTCCATCTTTAGTAAGCTTTATAAATGTTGGTATATCATTATTTAATGGGCATCCTTTATTACTACATGGTTTTATAGGACAATTTAAACAGTACTCTGTATATTGTTTTATTCGCTCGTTCATTTTATTATTCCTTTCATTTTTATTTTTCTACTTATTATATATCTTTTATAATTTATATCAAGTATACTTGAACAATCATATTAACATTTTCATTGCTTGTTTTCATACATAAAATAATGTAACAATCCTATTTCCTCACTTGAAGTTTTTATTATACCTTTATCTAGCATTTCTTTTGCTTCTTTAATTGGAACTTTTATTACTTCTATGTCCTCAGTTGTATCTAAATGTCTATGGGTCTTAATTAAATCTTTTGCTAAAAATATAGTTACTCTTTCATTAGAGTAACCAATTGCTGGATATGCTACTCTTAATTTTTTTATCTTTCCTGCTCTATATCCTGTTTCTTCTTCTAGCTCTCTTATTGCTCCTGCTTCTTCATTTTCTCCATCTTCTATCATTCCTGCAGGAAAAGCAATAACTGTTTTTCCAATTGGAGTACGTGGCTCTTTAATCATTATAAATTGTTTATCTTCTGTCTCTGGTATTATTACAGCTGCATGACCTGCTAAAACATGTTCTCTATATAATATTTGGTTTGTTCTAGGGTTTTTATAATGTAGTTCTTCTACTGTAATTCTTTTTCCTTTATATGCAACCTTCTCATCTAATAACTCATAATCAATTTTTTCATAATATTTATTTTCCATATTTTCATTTATAATTTAATAAATACTAAACTATATTAATTAAATTATTTCCTCCTCATATCTTCTCATTACTTCTTTTAAATCTTTCCAGAATTCTATCTTTTTATTTTCATCTCTTAGAAGTGCTGCAGGATGCCAAGTAGGCATATATAATATTCCTTTCTTTTCTATCCATTTTCCCCTTGATGCAGTTATTCCATATTCTTTACCACATATATTTTTTAAAGCTGTACTTCCTAGAAGTACTATAATTTTTGGTCTTACTAAAATAACTTGATTTCTAAGATAATCTAAACAAGCAGTAGCCTCATCATCTTCTGGTACTCTATTGGCTGGTGGTCTACACTTAACTATATTAGCAATATATAGCTTATCTCTATCTATCCCCAAGCCTTCAAATGCTTTATTCATTAACTTGCCAGCTTTTCCTACAAAAGGTATTCCTTGGCTATCCTCGTCTGCACCTGGTCCTTCACCTATTATCATTATATCTGCTGTTTTATTTCCACAACCAAATACAATATTTTTCCTTGTTTTGCATAATTTACATTTATTACAATTTTGTATTGATTCTTCTAAGTCCTCCCAATTATTAAACATTTTTACCCCTTCTCTTTTTGTGCCAATGGGGGCAGACCCTCTTGTCACATTTTAGTTCATAAAATTCTCTGTTATTTCTATTTTTATATCTTCGTTTGTATCAATTCTAGCTTTTCCACCTACTGGTATAACAGTTTTCTTCTCTGTGTGTCCAAAATTGTTTGATTTTATTATTGGAAAATTATATTCATCTTCTAATACATCTAAAAGTATTTTTTCTAATGCCACACTTCCATCATAATTTCCAACCCAAATTCCTTTTATTTTATCAAATACTCCATTTTGTTTTAAGTTATATAAATAGTTAGAAACGAACTCTGGTGGTGTTTCTAAGCAAAATTCTTCTATAAATAGGATTTTATCTGTAAAATCTATACTATATTTTCCAGCAGACATCTCGCTAACTAAACTTAAATTTCCACCTACTAGTATTCCTTCTGCTCTCCCTTCTTTTATAGTAATATATTCATCATCATCTTGTCCAAGCTGCATATTTCCATCTATAAATCTTTTAACTACTTCTTCATATGCATATGGAGTAGCCCAAGAGGTTAATGCTTTAAATGTTGGACCATTAAATGTAATTACTCCTGTTTTTCCATAAATTATATTTTCTATTGAAGTAGTATCACTAAAACCACATAATGGTTTTGGATTACTTTTTATTAAATCATAATCTAAATAATCAAATACAGTATTTGAATTAAATCCTCCACTTACTGCGAAGATAAGTTTTACTTCTTTATCTGCAAACATCTCATTTATATCTTCGGCTTTTTCTTTTGGAGTTGCACTATATCCTAAAGTCTTTTTAAAAGCGTTTTTTGCGAACTTTACCTTTAAACCAGTACTCTCCATTAAAAGCACTGAATTATTTATTGTTTCTAAATCATCTTCATCTATTTTTGAAGATGGAGCTATAATTCCTACTGTGTCACCTTTTTTTATTTTCTCAAACATAAATTTTTCCTTTCTTCTAGCTATAATTTTCGTATTATATCTTATCATTATTTTTAGTTAATATCAAGAATTTGAACTGTTAGATTAATTAATAAATTTATATATAAAAATATAGAAGAATACTTACCATACTCTTCTATATTTTTATATTGAGTTTATTTATCTTATAATTTATACTATTATTATTTTAATCCAATAAAAGCACCATTTCTTCCAGAAGCTTGTTTATCTACTCTATATGAATGAAAACAATCTGAATTACATACAGTACATATACCTGAATCAATTATGTTTTCTTTTCTTAATCCCGCTTCTTCTAATATTATTTTATTAATTAACACTGTATCTATATTATATTTTTGCTTATCCTCCATAATTCTTCCGGTTGAAATAATTTCATTAATTCTTCCCGTATATTCAAATTCTTTTTTGAATATTTCCATTACATCTATATCTACTTCAAAATGACATTTTCGAATACTAGGACAAATACAACAAATAATATCTTCAGGATTAGAGCCGTATTCTTCTATCATTATTTCTACTGCTTTTTTCCCTATTTTTTTAACTGTACCTCTCCATCCAGAATGAATATCTGTTATTACATTTTTACTTTTATCATAAAAAAGTAATGAAATACAATCTGCAGAAGTGGTGGCAAGTAATATATTTTTCTTATTTGTTATTAATCCATCTACTTCTTCCAATTGAGTATTAGGTACATTTACTTTTTCTATATTATCTGTATGACTTTGATGTGGTTTAACAATACTTTCTTCATTTATATTTAATATTTTTGATACTTTATGATAACTATTTTTTAGTATTTGTTCATCATTTTTGCTTATATTTATATTATGTTTTCTTAATGTATAACAATGTACTAAATTTGAAAATTCTAAAAGTTTTTTAAACTGAATTATTTCTATATCATCATAGATTTTGTGAATAATATTTTCATTATCTAATTTGCTCAAAAATATTTCCTCCTATATATATTATTTAACCAATGCTTTCATTTTTCATCCAATAATCATATGCAGGTCTAAGTCCAGTATAATCCCAAATTAATTTTCCTTCATAACATATAAATGCTATTAAAACTATTACTAATATTACCATTAATACTTTATATAATACTGGTTTTATTCTTTCTTTTTTCTTTAGTATATTTAATGTAACAATTCCTGCTATTGAAACAATAATAACAACTCCTACCCATATCATATTAATCATTATTCCATTTAAAGTATCTCTGTATAGTCCTATTAAGTAATCATCTGCCATTACCATTGTTCCTATTCCTACCATCATTATTAGTAGCAATAAAGATACACATATTTTTTTCTTCATAAAAGTTCCTCCTTTGTATTTTTTTCTTTTGGTTAAATTTTTATATTTTATATCACACATTTTCTTCTATTATATTTTACTATTTTATTGATAATTTTTCTACCCTTTTTCTTTTATTTGTTCTAAAATATATTCTTTAGGAGCATTTCCTATATAATTATATTCTCTTTTACAAATACCATTATTAAAATTACAAATTGATTTATATTTACAATAATCACAAGGTGTTTTTCCTTGTTTAATATTATAATATGGTTTTATATCAATACTTCCTGAAAATATTTCTTTTGAAATTTGTTTTATTATTTTATTTGTATAGCTTTGCAAATTCTCAAACTCGGTTTTTGTTATAGTGCTTTGTCTATTAGATAAATTTCCGTCTTTATCTATATATGCAGGAATTACATTTGAATTTCCTTTTTCTAGTTTTTTGTCCATCATTTTTACTATATTTACATCTGCTAAAATTAATCCCTTCATTTTAAATTGTTTTCGAAGCTCTTGTTCTAATTTTTCTTCACTTATTTTGCCTGATAATTTTATTTTTGGATCAATTAAATTAAAATATAGTACTCCTGCTGGCATCACATCTTCTATATTACACACAGCATCTAAATACGTAAGTAATTGTAATTGAAGCCCTGCTACTACTTCATTTAAATTAATATCTTTTGTAGATGATTTATAGTCTATTATTCTTATATAATTTCCATCAGGTGTTTTTGCTATATCTATTCTATCTATTTTTCCTGTGATTTCTACCTTTCTGCCATCTTCAACTTCTATTTCTATTGATGAATATTCTTTTCCATTTTTAAACTCCAATTCATGTCCCATTACTTCAAAATCACTAAATCTCAAACTATCTAATATATATGTCATTGATTTTTTTATTACTTTTCTTAATCTATTTGCTAGTACTACATATTTTGGAATACTGGTAAAGATATAGTTCTTTTTTATTTGTAGCTTTTCTTCTATTATTTCATCAACTAATTCATTTATTAAATCCTTTTCTTCATCATCTACTAATCCTTTTATTTTTATATTTCTTTCACTAATTTTATCAAAAAAGCTGTCTATTACTTCATGCATAAAAGTTCCTGTGTCAATTGCCTGAATTTTAAATTCTTCTCTTTCTGATAAATTTAATCCATATTTTAAATAATATGAAAATGGGCATGATTTATATTGCTCTAATCTAGATACACTTGTTTTCAATGTGCTTCCATATAGTTTATCAATCATTTTACCACTTATATTATCTGGTTTTATATTATAGTTTAGAGCCTGCATACTATTTTCTAATTTATATTTCCATTCTAAAGTGGTTGAGTAATATTTAAATAATTCCATATGTAAGTCATCTATTTTTCTTTTACCTTCTCTTACTTCACTTAAATATGTAAGTAAATCTTCATATGCAGTATTTTCTGTTATTACTTCACTTTTACTTTCTACTACATCACTTTCTTCTTTTAGGTTTGGAAAAATTTTTTTTAGTCTATTTATTAATATAGATGGTCTTAATGATTTCCCTTCTATATCTGATGACGCATATGATAAATATACTTTTTCTTCAGATGCACTAAATGCTTTATATATATTAAAATTATCATCATAAAGTTTTTCAAGTGTTCCTTTAGCAAGTTCCGCACCTTTTGTTTTTAAAACATCTCTATCTTTATCACTAAAAAATCCCTCGTTTTTATTTATACTTGGAAACATTCCATCATTTAGTCCTATAATAAATACAGCTTTAACCTTATGGCTCCTTGACCTATCCACATCTCCCACAGTAACTTCATCTTGTGACATTGGTATTTTTCCAAGTCCGCTATTTCCAAGTCCTGTTTTTAATATTTCAGCATATTTTTCAAAGCTAACTTTCTTATCTCCTAATATAGATACTATTTCATCAAAAATATCTATTATCACTTTATAGCTTGTTTCATATTCTTTGGCTTTTTCTACTTCGCCCAATTCTTCTAATTCTTTTATTTTGTTTTCTAATTTAATATTAATTTCATTCTCTATTAAAAATTCATATAATTTTGTAGTTATTGATTCAACAGTTCTTTCCTTTGCTAAATCTTCTTTTAATTTTAGTAATGGTGTTACTATTTTTTCTCTTATATGTAGAATTTTATCTTTTTCTTCATTGGATTCATTATAGAAATTCCACTCGCTTTTATACCATTTACTACCTTTAATAGCCCATCTTAAAATATAATTTTCTATAGTCCAAATATCATCATCATCAATGTCTGTTAATAAACCGGTCTTTATATATTCAAACATACTCTCATAAGACCAATTTTTAGCAAATATATTTAAGATAGATAATATGTATTTTACTAAAATATTTTGGTTTAAATCTTTCTTTTCATCTATAAAAACTGGTATTTCATACTTATCAAATATAGCCTTACATAAACTTGCATATTCTTCTAAATCTTTTGTTATTATAGAAATATCTTTATATCTATAGCCATTGTCCCTTACGAGTTTGATAATATGCTTTGCTACATTTTCTATTTCTGAATACTGGTTTTTAGCTAAAAACAAATTAATATTTTCTACATTATTTGTGTATCTTTTATATGGAAAAGCATAAATATTTTCTTCTAAATGTTTTAGTTCATTATTCTTAAATCTATATTTCGTATTTAATTCTATTGGTCTTTCTATTTTTACATTTTGTTCTTTTGCAATATAATATAACTTACTTAAAGTTAATTTATTTGCATAAAATATATCAGTATCCGGATTTGTTCCTTCTTCTATTTTATCTGTACATACAGTGATATTTACTTCATTTGCTTTTACCAATAGTTTTTTTAATATTTCATATTCTTGGTATGTAAATCCTACAAATTCATCAATATATATGTCTGTATCATCAAAGTCGTTTACTAAGTCTAATTCTTCCGATAAAATAGTCAAGTTATCATTTTCATCTATGTACTTTTCTGATATTTCAGCATTATATTTTTCATATATTTTTAACATATCATAAAGTTTTGAATTTAAATATTTATCATCAATGCTTTCTAATATATTTTTAATGTTCTCTTCTTTTATACCATGTTTCTTAAATTCTGTAATCTGGGTACTAATTAGTTCAACATTTTCATTAGACTTACCTATAAATTTCAAATTACTTTTTTCTTCTGAAAGTATATTATATATAAGCATTGATTTTCCAGAAGTAGATAAGTTATAAATATTAGCACTTCCAACTTTTTTCATTACTCTATATGCCATACGATTAAATGTAAGAACTTCAGCATTTACAACTGCTACTGTTGGTTTTAATACATCTAACAATTTCTTTTCTGCTGTAAATGAAAATTGCTCAGGAGTTATTACATATATTTTTTTATTAGTTTTATTCTTAATTTTCTCTGCTATCTCGTTAAAAATGTATGTGCTTTTACCTGTTCCAGAATTTCCATATATTATCCTTAAACTCATATTTCTCTCCTTTATATATGAAATATTCTATCATATCTGTATAAAAAATAAAACGGAAAATATATAAATTTTCCGTTTTATCACTCCTTTTTCTTACTTTATTTTTATCATTTTTATACTACTATAGCCGCTGTACACCTTCTTTCCATTTATTATTTTATATGCTCTTACTTTTACATAATATATTTTTCCTTTAGTTAATCTAGTTATTTTCTTTGTTTTACTTGCAGTATTTATACTTTTGAATTTTCCTTTTTTAGATGTTGCATATAAAATTTCATAACCACTAGCTCCAGTTGAAGCTGACGCTACAGTAATAGAAGCCTTTCCAGCTTTTACTCTAACGCTTGGAGCTTTAGGAACTATATTAAAATATTTTGTTATTGTTCCTGTATATTTACCTTTTCCTGTGATTTTTATATATGCTTTTCCAGTATTTTTATTTTTTCCATAACTTACAATATAATCAATTCCATTTTTTAATGTAGTTTTTCCATCTTTAACAGTTACACTTGGCTTAATCTGTTTTCCTGTATAAGTTTTATTTGAAATATTACTTATATTCAAATTTTTAATTTGTTTTTTATTTACATTTGAAACTTGTACACTATCATTACTTTTTATTTTTTCCCATTTAGCATATAAAGTAACTGTTTCATTATCTATACTTGATAAATTTTTAATACTACTCTCATTAGTATATTTCACTTCGCCATTTTGAAAAATAGCCCATCCTATAAACTTATATCCTTCTTTTGCATATGTATTAGCAGGTAATTTATATGTTTTATCATATGTTAATTTCACAGAATTCATATTCTTTTTAGTATTTGTATTTCCATCAAAAGCAACATTATATTCATTAGCTCTCCATTTAGCAATAAGTGTTATAGAGCTATTAATATGATTAGTAAAATTATATTTTTCATTTGTTTTACTATCATACCAACCTATAAATGTATAACCTGTTTTTACTGGATTTTGTGGTTCTCGTACTTTATCATTATGCCCTACTTTAGAACTTGTAATCTTTCCATCTACATTAAAACTTACACTATACTCAATTTTCTGCCATATAGCATATAGTCTTATTTTTCTTCCATCTTCAGATACTAAATTATATATAGATTCTTTATTTTTTAAGTGAACTACATTACTTCCTTTTACTTTACTCCAACCTAAAAACTTATATCCTTCTCTTGTAAAATTGTTATCTATTAATTGATATCTTGTTCCATAATATAAGTTTTCCATTGGTTCCATACTACCTGTTCCATTATTTACATCAAATTCTATTGTATATTTAATTGGTTCCCATACTGCATATAAAATTACCTTTCCTTTAGATGGATATTGTAAAATATTTAGAATATCTTGATTTTGATATTGAACTTTTGAAGTATTTGAAGAAGTAGACCAACCTTTAAATATATAACCTTTTCTTGTAAAATTATTCTGTAATAAATGTATTGTTTCTCCAAAAGAAATTGTCTGTGACCCCATTTTGCCTGTTCCGCCATTTGATTGATATGAGATAGTAATAGGTTTCGCTTTTAATTTTGCAGTTAATATTTGCCCCTTCATCTCTATTTCATTTTCCTCTGAAATCAAAGCATCTCCTTCATACCAATTAATGATAAAGCCATTATCTACTTTTTGAGAATAATATTCTACAGAAGTGTTTTTTCTAACACTATTTGGCAAATATATTTTGTTTAATTTATTGTTTATTAAATTTAATGTTATAAGATTAATATTGTTACTTAAATTTATCTCCTTTAGATTATTATTAGATAAATTTAAATATTCTAAATCTATATTATTTGCTAAATCAATTGTATTTAAACCTGTGTTTTCTAAATCTAAAGCAACTAAATTATTTAAATCACTTACATTTATATTGTTAATTGCTACATCGGCCGCATAAAGAATTTTTATATTTCTGTGTTCAGAAATATCTAGTGTTTTTAGATTATAATTAAAATTCAAATACACATTAACAATATTCTTAGGTAATTTAATTGAAGTTAAAGACTGATTGTTAGAAGCATCTATTGTTACTAGATTTATATTATTGCTTAAATCTAATGCATTTATTTTATTAACTGAAACATTTAAATATTTTAAATTTGTAAAATACTCTATACCTGATAAATCTTTAATAATGTTTTCAGAAACATCTAATGCTTGTACTTTTTGTATTTCTTCATTTGTTAATATATTATCTTTTGTAATTTCAGAGAATTTTTCTTTTAGTATAATTCTAAAATTTTCATCAGGAAAGTTAAATTCATCAAGACTAATTCCATTAGCATCTGTTGCAAATACTATGCTTGGTACCTGTAACATAATTAGTAGTAAAACTACACTAATAATAGTGAAAATAAACTTAGCTTTCTTGTGCACTATATCTCCTCCTTCTCTTATATATCATGTTTTCATATTAGCATATAGTATACATAAAATTCAAGTTAATATAATGTCAGAGGTTTATGGTAATTTATGACAAAAAAAGCAGGCTTTGAATTGTTTTTAATTAATTCAAGCCTACCATTATTTCAATTTTTATAACTATTAATTAAGCTGTGTCTCTTTTCCAATAAAATAGATATTGCTGAGCTAATCCTTCTAAATTACCATATTTTTCTTTTGCTAATTTTTCAATTTCTTTTTTATTTACTTTTGTTTCATCTTCATTTTTTATGTATAAATCATTCATTACACGTCTTACCCATACATCTATTGGAAACACATCAAATCTTTTTAATGTAGAAAAAAGAAGTATACAATCAGCAACTTTAGGTCCTACTCCAGATAATGTTAAAAGTGTATCTCTTACTTTTTTAGTATCTTTTTCTTTGTGAAGCTCCTCTAAATCAACTTCTTTATTTAATATGTTTCTAGTTGTTTCATATATTCTAACATCTCTAAAACCTAAGCCTAAATTTCTTAAATCTTCTACTGTTGCTTTTGATAAACTCTCAACTGTTGGAAAAGTATAATATTCTTTTCCTTTCCACTCTATTTTATTGCCATATTTTTTTGACATTCTTTCTATTATTCCTTTTATCCTTGGTATATTATTATTTGCTGAAATAATAAATGAAATAATTGTTTCCCATAAATCTTGATTTAAAATTCTAATTCCGCTTCCATACTTAACACTATTTGCTAAATACTCATCAATTGATGAAAGTCTTCTTTTTATTTCTTTATAATCTCTATTTAAGTCAAAATAATTTATTGCAAGTTTTTCTAAATTATCTGCACCAAAGCTTGAAAATAGAATGTTGTTATCCACTTTTTCCACATTTATTACATTGCTTCCTACAACACCTATGTAACTTCCATTCTCATTTTCATTCCATCTAAAACATTGCCCACATTCAAAAATGTGCTTTGGTTCAAATGAGTCTACATCTTCTATTATGTATTTTTGCTCTTGCATTCAAATCTCTCCTTGTATGACACTTTTAAGATTTATTTAGTTTAAATCCTTTACCCCAAGCTTCTCTCGCATTTGATATAACTATAAATGCTCTTTTATCAATGCTTTGTACTATTTGTTGTATTTTTACTACTTCTCCTCTAGATGCAACACACCAAAGCATCATTTTATCTTCATTTGTATACATACCTTTTGCATATATACCAGTGCTTCCTCTTTCTAAGTTTTTTCCTATTTCTTCTGCAATTTCTTCATATTTATCTGATACAATAAATAATGTTTTTGTAAAATAAACTCCTTCAAAAACTATATCTATCATTTTTCCCATTAGGTAAATTGCAATTGCTGAATAAAGACCTACTTCTATTTCTTTAAAGAATAAAACGTTCATTACGATTATTACAATATCTATTATCACTATTAAATTGCTAGTTCTATAATGTGGCTTATATGCTTTTATAATATATGTTAATAAGTCTGAGCCACCAGTTGATGCATTTGCTTTTAAAACAATGGCTGTTCCTATTCCACTTAGTATTCCTCCGTATATACATGCTAAAAATCTATCATCTGTAAGTGGAGTAACCCTATCTAATAAATCAATGAATATAGAAAGTATTATTGTTCCTGCAATTCCTTTTATAGCTACTTCTTTTCCAACTTTTATAAATGTTAATATAAATAATGGAATATTTAATATAATCATAAATGTTCCTACAGGAATATGAAATAAATAATATGTAATAGTAGCAATACCTGCAAATCCTCCAGAAGATAGTTGATTAGGTAGTAAAAACAATGATGTTCCTGCTGCCATTAAAAAGCAACCAACTATTATAAATATACTTTCTTTTATTGTTTTCTTCATAATATATATCTGTGTTCTAGATATACTCATAAAACACCACCTTTAACAGTAATTTTTTAATCATATGATTCTAACACTTCTATTTTAAATCTACCTGGTTTTATGTCATCATCTTTTTCTATGACTACATCTACATCATATGTTTCTTTTAATTTTAATATGTTTTCTTTTTTATGTCCTATAATATTATTTATATTAAAATCATTTGCTCTTATTTTTACTTTTTTTACTTTTGCATTTACTTTTTTTATTTCATTTACAATAGAATCATACCACATACTTGATTCTACTAATTGTCTAAATGCTGGATGGTATGGACCAGCAACTACACTGCTTTTTTCTGAGCTTGGATCTGTAATTTCTTCTGTATTTTGAAGTCCAATTCTTATAACTGTTATTTTATTTCTATTAAATAAATCTACAACAGCTTTACATCTTTCAACTGCTTGTCCCACTGTTAAAGGAGTATATTCTCCTCTATAATATTCATCAGCAAGCTCAGTATCTTTTATAACTAATACTGGATATACTCTCACAATTTTAGGTTTTAATTTAATTAATTCTTTAGCTGTATTTATTTCATCTTGTTTTGTACTTTCTGGAAGTCCTATCATCATTTGATGACCTAGTACAAATCCATATCTTCTAATTAATTTAGAGGCTTTTACTACATCTTCACCAGTATGTCCTCTTTTACATTTGCTTAGTATGTAGTTGTTTGTTGATTGAACACCTAATTCTATTGTTTTTACATGGTATTTTTTCATTCTTTTTAATATCTCTTTATCAATACAATCAGGTCTAGTTGATATTCTTATACTATTTACTTTTTTGTCTTTAATATATTTATGCGCTGCTTCTAGAAGTTCTATTTGTTTTTCTTCATCTATAGCAGTAAAACTGCCTCCAAAAAATGCGACTTCAACATATTTATGATTATCTTTAAAGTTTTTTAAATAATATTCTATTGTTTCTTCAACATCTTTTGCTGTTACCATTTTTGTTTGTCCACTTATTCTTTTTTGATTGCAAAAAGTACAATTATTTGGACAACCTAAATGTGGAACAAATATTGGTATAATGTATTCTTTTTTCATATATTAAAGTCACCTTCCTTTTATTGTAATTTTTCTAGTGCTTTTCCTGCCGCATTCATTTCTGCATGTTTTTTTGTTTTACCTTCTCCTATAGCTAATTCCTTTCCATTCACTTCGACTTTTACAGTAAATGTTTTATCATGATCTGGTCCTGATTCTTTTATAACTGTATATTTTATTGAGACTTCTCCATTTTCTTGCAACTTTTCTTGTAACACTGTTTTATGATCTTTCATTCCAACATGTTTAGTCGATTTTTCTATTGCATCTTTTAGATTTGTAATTATAAATTTTTCTGCTTCGTTTAATCCTCCATCAAAATATATTGCTGCTATTGTAGCTTCTATACTATCTGCTAAGATGGCTGTTTTTAAATTTCCTTTATTATGTGCTTCACTTTTTCCTATCAAGATAAAATCACTAAAATTATGTGCTATTGCTATATTATATAAACTATCTTCACATACTACTTCCGCTCTAACTTTAGTCATTTCACCTTCCCTTAAGTTTTTATAATTGTTATATATATATTTACTTGATATAAACTCAAGTATACTATCTCCTAAGAACTCTAACTTCTCATTGCTCTCTATTTTTTTCTCATATGCATATGATGTATGAGTTAAAGCTTGTCTCAATAGTTCTTTATTTTTAAATGTATAGCTAATACTTTTTTCTAGCTTTTCAAAATCCATTTTTTTATCCTTTCCGCTAAGTATTAATAAAACATCTATATTATACACCTTTTTTAGATAAAAAAAAAGATCTTTATACAAAAGATTTTCAGCATATTTCGACATTTTATTTTATAATTTTCATAGCAAAAAAAAACAAAGCAATCATCCGATTACTCTGCTTTTGTAATTATGCTATATGATCTTTTATATAGTCAACAACATCTCCAACAGAAACAACCTTTTCTGCATCGCTATCTGGTATTTCTATGTCAAACTCTTCTTCAAGAGCCATTATTAATTCAACTATATCTAGAGAATCAGCTCCTAAATCATCTATAAATGATGCTTCCATTGTAACTGCTGTTTCAGCAACACCTAATTGTTCAACGATAATTCCTTTTACTTTTTCAAAAACTTCTTCTGAACTCATTTACAAGTTCACCTCCTTAAATATTTTACTTGCTCTATTCTACCTAACAATAATACATATTAAATTAATTGTCAATATTTTTTATAAATTTTATTAAAATATTTCTTCAAGTATTGATATTTCAATATTTGTATCGCTTGAATTTGTTTTTTTATTTTTGAACTTACCGTTCTAAATTGTATTATTTTCTGTTATCTATTTTTTATTCTTTGTTTTATTTCTAAGATTGTTTTACCTCTTCCTTTTCAATTTTTTCTTCCTTAGGTTCTTCTTTCTTTTCAAAAGCCTCAATCATTTTATCTACTGCTTTATTTTCAACAAATTGTTCTGCTTGTTTTATTGTGAATTCAAATAATTGTTCATCACTACTTCCATGTGCTTTTACAACTGGTTTTTTTACTCCTAGAAATAGTGCTCCTCCATATTCTTTATAATCAACTGATTTAGAAAATTTCTTTATTGCTGGAAGGCTAGGTATTGCTGCTATTTTTGATAATAGGTTATGTGTTAAACTTTCAGTTAAAGTTCTTTTAACAAGCTTTCCTAATCCTTCTATTGATTTTAAGAATACATTACCTGTAAATCCATCTGTTACAAGAACATCTACTTTGCCAGAGAAAGCATCTCTACCCTCTACATTTCCAATGAAATTTATATCAACTTTTTCTGCATTTTCTTTTAATAATTTGTAACTTTCTTTTGTAAGTTCATTTCCTTTTGTTTCTTCTGTTCCTATATTTAATAAACCTACTGCTGGACTTTCCATATTAAAAGTGTTTTTTAGATAAATGCTTGCCATTTGTGCAAATTGTAATAAATTAATTGGTTTACAGTTTGTATTTGAACCACAATCTATAAGAAGTAATCTACTTTTATATGCTGGTAATATTCCAGCTAATGCAGGTCTATCTATTCCTTTGATTCTCCCTACTAAAAGTGTTGCTCCTGTAAGAAGTGCACCTGAGTTTCCTGCAGAAATAAATACATCACCTTCACCTGATTTTAGCATATTAAACCCAACAACCATTGATGAATCTTTTTTATGTTTAATTGCTTGTGTAGGTATATCTTCCATTTCTATTGTTTCTGTAGCATTTTTTATACTAAGTCTTGGTGATATATCATTTATATGATCTTTTCCATATAATTCTTTTATTCTTTGTTTTATAATTTCTTCTTTTCCAATCAATACTACTTTTGCAGATATTTGATTAATTGCTTTTACCGCTCCCTTAATATTGGCATCTGGGGCATTATCTCCTCCCATTGCATCTAGTAAAATTATCATATCTCATCCTCCAAAAAATATGAAGAATATAAAACTTCATATTAAAATGTAACATTATGCTTTTATTTTCAAACCTTATTTTATTACTTATATTGATTAAAGTCAATTATAAATTACTATATTTTATTATATAATTTGTTAAATATGTTTCTATTCACGGTTGCTTTTTGTCGAAACTAGAAAAAATACAAAAGATGTAATCTTTATATAAAATAAAAATTACATCTAAAGTTTTATTATTTATATAAATAATTTTGTGGGTTTACTTCATTTCCATTTACTCTTACTTCAAAATGTAAGTGGTTTCCTGTTGAGTTCCCTGTTGAACCTACAGCTGCTATTACATCACCTGCTTCTATTTTTTGACCTGTAGAAACATATAATTTACTACAGTGTCCATAGTATGTTTCTATACCATTTCCATGTGACATTTTAACAACGTATCCATATCCACCACTATATCCGGCAAATGTTACTGTACCACTTGCGGCAGCTTTTATTGATGTTCCATATGGTGCTGCTATATCTAGTCCTGTATGTCCACTTGATCTTATACTTTCCCTACTTCCAAATCTGGATGTTATTACTCCAGATACCGGTGTTACTTGTAGGTAAACACCTTGTACAGTATGAGATTCTCTTTCTCTTTTTTCGGCTTCTTCTTTTTCTTTTTCCTCTACTGCTGTTTTTAAAGCATTATTTATTGTTTTTTTAGCAACCTTAACTGTATCTACATTTTTCTTTTCAGTTGTTATTACATTCTTAATACCTATTTTTAAATCTATATCGTCTTCATATTTTTCTGTCATTTCATCTACTAAATTTTCAGCTTTTTCTAAGCTAGTTAAAACGGCTTTTTGTTTACCATTTAAAGTCACGGCATATAATTCATAGGTTGTTTCAGAATCTTCTTCAAGTTTAGCAAGTATTGCTTCTTCATTTGTTTGCTCTGATTTATCAACTAAAGTAAGCTTATATTCTGGCATATCTTTTATTGTTGTATATAATTTTGCTGCTTCTTCTTTGTTTACTAATTCACTTATTTTTCCTTCAAATCTATCTTTGTCAGCAACATATCCTACTTTTTCACCTGCAATTGTTACCTCACAAACTATATTAAATTTGAATAAAACAATTATTGTTAATATAAACAGTGCAATCGCTACTATATTTATAAGCCCAATTATCTCTTTTGTGTAGTATTTAATTTTCCTGTTTAAAATAAAATTCACTCTCCTTTTTTTGACGTGACAAAGTTTATTATACTATATATTCTGCTCGTTTTCAAATTATATATTCTTTTCTCTCGCATTTTTGACATTTTTTAATCATTTGATTGATTTTGCATTTCAATTTATTCCATAGTTTCCTCTATTAAGCTCATTTTTTCTCCTTTTTTCTCTTTTTTTCAAAGGTTGACTTTTACCATTATATGCTATCTTACTAGAAAAATTACAATATTTTGCTTTTTGATTATTGTATTAATATGAAAAAATAAACACTACTATATAGATATTATCTACTTAGCAGTGTTATAACTATTATATTCTCCTTCTTTTATTTTGTTGTAATTATTTCATTCCTATGTTATATGAATACACTCTCTTACCAAATTTTATCTCATTTAGTTTCTTTTGTACTTCAACTATAATAAGCGGAAGTATTGATATTCCTAATGTGTATAACCACTGTGTTCCATTTAGAGGAACTAATTTAAATATGCCTGCAAATATTGGCACCATTACTACAATTACTTGAAGTAACGCTCCTAATATAAATGATAAAATCAAATACTTATTTTCAAATAATCCAACTGAAAAAATAGATTCATCACTTTTTACATTAAAACTATGTACTAATTCAAGAAGTCCTAATGCTACAAATGCCATACTTCTTCCAACTTCTAGCCCATATAAATTGTTTCCTATCATAAACGCTAGCAAAGTTAACATGCCAAGCATTACACCTTCTATTAATATTTTGCCCCATAATCCATCTGCAAAAATACCTTTTTTACTATCTCGTGGTTTTCTATTCATTATATCTTTATCAGGCGGTTCTAATCCTATTGCTATAGCTGGCAAAGAATCTGTAACTAAATTAATCCATAATAATTGGATTGCAAGAAGTGGTGCTTTCACTCCTAATAATAATCCCATAAATATAGTTACAATTTCACCTATATTAGTAGCAATTAAAAAATGAACTGCCTTTTTTATGTTTTCAAAAATATTTCTTCCTTCTTTAACCGCTTCCACTATGGTAACAAAGTTATCATCTGTTAGAACCATATCTGAAGCATTTTTTGCAACATCTGTACCATTTTTGCCCATTGCAATTCCTATGTCTGCCCCTTTTAATGCAGGTGCATCATTTACACCATCCCCTGTCATTGCCACTACTGCACCTGTTTTTTGAAAAGCTTTTACTATTCTTACTTTATGTTCTGGTGAAACTCTTGCAAAAACTGAATATTTAGAAACATTTTTTTCAAACTCTTTTTGTGGAATTTCTTCAAGTTCTCTCCCAGTTATTGATAAATCCCCTTTTTTTAATATACCAATTTCTTTTGCTATTGCTTTTGCTGTAGCAATATGATCTCCTGTTATCATTACTGTTTTTATTCCGGCATTTCTACAGGTCGCAACAGCTTCCTTCACTCCTTCCCTTGGTGGGTCTATCATACCTATTAAACCTATAAATATTAAATTGTTTTCAATACTTTCTGAATCTATATGTGTTGGTAGCCTTGGCATTTGTGAATACGCTACTGCAATTACTCTTAATGCATTATCTGCCATTAAATTATTAATCTTTTCAATATTTTGTATTACCTTATTATCTATATTATGTATTTTTCCATTAGAATAATACCTCGTACATTTTTTTAATAAAACATCAGGAGCTCCTTTAGTTATACTTAAAAACTTGTCATTTATATTTGATAATATATTTCTTACTCCATATGTATCATCACTCTCATTATATTCTACTTTATGTATTGTGCTCATCATTTTTCTATCTGAATCAAACGGAATATCGTTTATTCTATTATATTTTTGATATAATCTTTCTTTATATTTTCCTTGCATTTTAGCTGCATTTACTATTGCAAGTTCTGTAGCTTCACCAACATTTCCTTCAACATCTGTACACATAGCACCTAATTCTAGAATAATATCTTTTTGTACTCCAAAGCTCTCTCCATTTACATCCATTACCTTTTTTACTTGCATTTTATTTTGAGTTAAAGTTCCTGTTTTATCTGAACAAATTACACTACTACTTCCAAGTGTCTCTACTGCTGGCAGCTTTCTTATTATGGTATTTTTCTTTGCCATTCTTGTAACACCTATAGATAGCATTATAGTTACTATTGCAGGTAATCCTTCTGGAATTGCTGCTACTGCAAGTCCTACAGATGTCATAAACATTTCAATTGGTGGTATCTTTTTTAACACTCCTATAACAAATATAAATGCACATATAACTAAACAACCAATTCCTAGTGTTTTTCCAACTTCGCCTAATTTCTTTTGTATAGGTGTTTCTGGTGATTCATTATTTATAATCATATTTGCTATTTTACCAACTTTAGTATGCATTCCCGTTTCTGTTACTATTCCTTCAGCATGTCCATTTACCACTATGGTATTTGCAAAAGCCATATTTATAGTATCACCTATTGGTGTATTTTCATTTAATAATACATTTGCATCTTTATCTACCGGAACAGTCTCTCCTGTTAAACTAGATTCTTCAATTTTTAAATTAGAGCTATTAATTAATCTGCAGTCAGCTGGTACAAAATTTCCCGCTTCTAACAACACCACATCACCAGGTACAATTTCTGCCCCTCTTACAGTCATTATTCTTCCATTTCTTCTTACCTTGGCCATCGGCGCTGACATACTCTTTAATGCCTCTAAAGACTTTTCTGCTTTTGCTTCTTGCACCACTCCCATAATTGCATTTAACACAACAATGGATACTATAATTATTGAATCTATGTAATCATTCTCCCCTTGCCAATATGATACCAGGGCTGAAATAATTGCAGCTATAATAAGTATTATAATCATAAAATCATTAAACTGTTTTAAAAACCTTATAAACAAACTCTCTTTTTTCTGTTCTTCTAACTTATTTTCTCCATATTCTTTTTGCCTTTTTAAGGCCTCTTCCTTAGTTAATCCCTTGTCAATATTTGTCCTAAATTTTCTCTCAATTTCATGTATATTAAAAGACTGCCACATATACATCAACTCTCCTTTGTAAAAAGTTTATATTAATATATATTCAGGCAGTCTTTATTTTATGACTATTATTTTAAATTTTTTTATGCTAGTTTCATTGATAATAGTTTACTTACACCATTTTCTTCCATAGTAACACCATATACAGTATCTGCTGCTTCCATTGTTCCTTTTCTATGTGTTATTACTAAGAATTGTGTTTCTTTACTAAATTTCTTTAAGTATTCTGCAAATCTATATACATTTACATCATCTAGTGCTGCTTCTATTTCATCTAGTACACAAAATGGTGCTGGATTTATTTTTAATATTGCAAATAGAAGTGCTATTGCGGTAAATGCTTTTTCTCCACCAGATAAAAGCATCATGTTTTGAAGTTTTTTTCCAGTTGGTTGTACATGTATATCAATTCCACTATTTAATACATTATCTTCATCTTCTAATTTAAGTTCTGCTTTTCCTCCGCCAAAAAGTTCAACAAATACTTCGTTAAAGTTTTTGTTTATTAAATTGAACTTTTCTATAAATTGTTCTTTCATTGTTTTTGTCATTTCTGCAATTATATTTCTTAATTTTGTTGCTGTATTTTCTAAATCCAATCTTTGTTCACACATAAAGTCATATCTTTCTCTTGTCTTTTTATATTCTTCAATTGAATCTATATTAATGCTTCCTAATTCTTTAATTTGAATACGAAGCTGATTTGCATCTCTTGCAGCTTTTTGAACATTTTGTGGTTTTTCATATTCTCCTACCGTATTTGGTGTTAGCTCATATTCTATCCACAAATTGTTGACAACTTGTTCTAAATCTTGTTCTAATTTGGTTTTACGTACATCTAGTTTTACTATTTGTCCTTTTAAATCTTCAATAACATTAAATTTATCATTTATTTCTGTTTCTGATGATTTTAATTTTTCACTTTTTTCTAGTCTTTCTTGTTTTAGATTTTCTACTATATTAGAACTATTTTCTACATCTGATTTAATTTTATCTATTTGGGCTTCTAATTCTCCTATTCTGGTAGTTAAGTTTTCATTATCTTTTACTAATTCTTCTATATTGGCAGTTTTATTATCAATTGATTTATTGTTATTGTCTATGTCTTGTTTAATTCTATCAACCATTTCATCAATAGATACATTGCTTTCATCAAATGATGAAACAGATATTTTTAAATTTGTTATATCAAAATTTAAATCATCTATATATTTTTGATTATCTTTGTTATTTATTGCAAATTCTTCTACTATCTTAGATAAAGAATCTATTTCATCACTTAAGTTTTGAATTTCTTTTTCTTTCTCTTCTTTTTCTGTTCTATTATTTTCTTTTTGTTTTGCAAGTTCTTCTATTTCTTTTTTTATCTTTTCTCTTCTTGTTTCAAGTTTGTTTATTCCTTCTTCTATATTTAAAACTTTTTGATTTTCTGCTGCATATACAATTTCAATATCTTGTAGTTCTTTTTCTAATCTTGTAACTTCTTCTATTACATCTGTTACTGATTCTGAATATTTTTTCTTCTCTTCAGTTACGTTTTTTATTTTTTTATCAATTTCTTTTATTTCCTTTTCTAGAGATTCAATTTCTCTACTTCTTCCTAAAATATTTACTGTTTTTGTTTGAACAGACCCCCCTGAAATTGCTCCAGTATTACTTATAATGTCTCCATCTAAAGTAACAATTCTAAATGAATGTGAATTAGCCCTAGCTACTTTTATTGCTGTATCCATATTTTCCACAATCAATGTTCTTCCTAATAAATTAAGAACTATTTGTTCATATTTTTTATCACATTTTACTAAATCTGACGCAATTCCTATTATTCCATCTATATTATTTTTAGCTATTTTATCTAGCTTTCTACCCTTTATAGATGATATTGGTAAAAATGATGCTCTTCCTAATTTATTTTTTCTTAAATGTTCTATTAATTTTTTAGCATCTTCCTCTGTATCTGTAACTATATTTTGAAGAGCTTGTCCTAAACACATTTCTATGGCTGTTTCATATTTCTTATCTACTGATATTAAATTTGCTAAAACTCCTCTTGTTCCTTTTTTCAAGTTTGCATCTTTTTCACAGTCTAATAAAATAGATTTAACACTTCTTATATAGCCTTCTTTTTCTTTTTCGGTTTCAATTAAGAATTTTAATCTTGAATCTTTCATTCTGCTTTCATATGCTAGATTGTTCAATAAAGTATCAAATTCTTTTATTTTAGCCATACATTCTTCTTTTTTAGCAGATTTTTCTTGTAGTTTTTTTGTTGCTTCATTTTTCTTATATTCTATATCATAAAATTCTTTTGCTTTTTCTTGTTTATTATTTCTTTCACTATCAATTTCAGAAGTTAAATCTTGTACCTCTGTTTTTGCTACTCTTTCTCTTTTTTCTAAATTCTCAAAATTTGTATCTAAACTACTTATAACTGATACAATCTCATATTTTTTATCTGTGTTTTCTTCTATTTTCTTTTTCTTTTCTTCTATTTCTAATTCTTTATCTGATAATTGCTTTGTAAGTTCATCTAACTCTTTTTGTTTTTCATCTAATTCTTTTTGAAATTTTTCTCTATTTACTGATAAATTTTCTTTCTTATCTAATTTTTGTTTTTCTTCTTCTTCAAGTTCTGTTATTCTTTGCTTTACTTCTTCTATTTCGTTTTCTAGTCTTTCTTTATTTACTTTATTGTTTTGTATTCTTTCTTTAGAAACACCTATTTCTGAATTTATTTTTTCTATTTTGTTCGTACTTTCGAAACCTAAATTTTGCATTTCTTCTACTTTTGCTGTTATTGCATCAATTTGCTCTTTTAATTCTTCTTTAGATTTTTGTAGAAGCTCCATTTTTTCATTTTCTTCTGCATTTTGATTTTCTACTATTTCTATATCTTCTGCTACTTTTTCTAATTTTTCCTTATATTCGTTTATATTATGTATAAATAGCCCTATCTCTATATTTTTTAATTCTTCACGTAAATCTAAATATTTCTTTGCTTTTTCAGATTGTGCTTTTAATGGCTCTAAATTTCCTTCTATTTCAACTAAAATGTCATTAATTCTAAGTAAATTTAGTTTTGTTTGCTCTAGTTTTTTTTCTGATTCTGCTTTTCTAGTTCTATATTTTACAATTCCTGCTGCCTCTTCAAATATTTTTCTTCTATCTTCAGATTTATTACTTAAAATTTCATCTATTTTTCCTTGTCCTATTATGCTATATCCATCTTTTCCAATTCCTGTATCCATAAATAGTTCTAAAACATCTTTTAATCTACATGGAACCTTATTTATAAAATAGCCTGTTTCACCACTTCTATACAATTTTCTAGTAACTGTTACTTCAGAATATTCTATTGGTAATTTTCCATCTGAGTTATCTATTACCATGGAAACTTCAGCAAACCCTAATGATTTTCTTGCTTGTGTTCCTGCAAATATTACATCTTCAGATTTTGACCCTCTTAAAGATTTCATGCTTTGTTCTCCAAGCACCCATCTTATTGCATCTGAAATATTACTTTTTCCTGACCCATTCGGCCCTATTACAGAAGTTATTCCACTTTTAAATTCTAATACTGTTTTATCCGCAAATGACTTAAAGCCTTGTAGTTCTAGTCTTTTTAAATACATATATTACACCTACTCTTTTGATCTTACTTTAGATATATTTATTTCTAAATTTATATTTCTTTTTGTTTCTTGTAAATTATATATGAAAATATGCTTTTTTTCAATAATATATTTGATTTAGAGCGAAAAAATAAAGCAAACAAATAATTTAAATTGTTCACTTTATTAATATATACTCTTAATTTAAGTTACATCATCGTTTTTTTATTTTTCCCCTTTTTGCTTTTTTTCTTCCTCGGTCTTTTTATTAAAATATTCTATCATATGGACTATTGTTTCTTGATTATTTGGTTTTAAAGTATCAAATCCATATAAAGCAACATTAACTTTTTTGTTTCCTTTTATAGTTAGATATTCACTAAAAATTTCGTCTAAACTTATATTAAATATGTTGCAAAATTTTACTAATACTTCATATGATGGTTTTGATCTATCTTGCTCAATATCACCAATATATCTAGGTGAACATTCAACTGCTTCAGCTAATTTTTCCTGAGTATATCCATGGCTTTTTCTAATAGCCTGAATATTTTTTCCAATCTTTATTACTCCTGCTTTCTTCATATTCTACCTCTTTCATATAAAATTACTATTATATGATAGCAAAGGTAAAAATTTTCTTAAACGAATTACTTCCGTATATTATACGTCACAGTTTCCATTCTTCTGTTTTTAATAAAACTAGCAAACAGTTTTAGTCCACCAAAATTCCTATTTATATTTTGTCATTAAATTCTATTTAATATTTCTTTTACATCAATATTTTTTATCTTTCTATCTTCCATTAATATTTTTCCATTTACAATTGTAGTAGTTACATTTCTTCCTTCTGTATTATATACAAGATTTGATATAATATCATTATTTGGTATCATCTTAATATTATTTAAATTTTTTGATATATCTACAATAATTATATCTGCCTTTTTTCCTTCTTCTATACTTCCAATCTTCCCTTCCATTCCTAATATTTTTGCTCCATTAATTGTTGCCATTTTTATTACATCTTTTGCACTAATTCTTTCTTCATTTTCATGTATTCCACCTTGTATTAGTCCCGCTATTTTCATTGCTTCAAACATATCCAAATTATTTCCTGAACCCTGGCCATCTGTTCCAAGTGATACATTTATTCCATTTTTTAAATATTTAGTGATATCTGCAATTTTACATCCCAATCTCATATTCGAAATTGGGTTATGAACTATTCCACAATCCATCTTACTTAATATGTCTATATCTTTATCATTTAATTTTACTCCATGAGCTAGAATAGTATGAACACCATCAAAATATTCCTTTAATACATCTATTGCATCTTTACCATGTATCTTTTTAATATCTTCTATTTCATCTATACTCTCTAGGAAATGTACATGTACTGGTAAGTTGTATTTATCTGCAAGTTCTCTCGATTTTTGTAATACTTTTCCTGAACATGTATAAAAACTATGTGGAGCTACTGTATATGTTATTAGGCTATTATTTTCATCTCTTGATTCATATAATTCTATAAATTCTTGTATTCTTTTATTAGATTCTTCTTCTCCATCACTATCCATTAACACTCTTGTAATAGCTGCTCTCATTCCTGATTCTTCTAGTGCTTTTCTTATTTGTTTTGAGAAAAAATAATGGTCACTAACACAAGTTGTTCCTGTAGAAATCATTTCTAATATTGAAACCATAGTTGCATTATATACTGTTTCTTCTGTTAACTTGTCCTCTATTGGCCATATTTTTTCATGTAGCCATGTATATAAATTACATCCTTCAAAAGTTCCTCTGAATATACTCATAGAAATATGTGCATGTGTATTAATTAATCCTGGCATTACCACACTATCTGTAGCATCTATTACTTTTTCATTTTCATTTGCTTCAATTTTTTCATCTATTTTAGTTATATTTTCTCCTTCAATTCTAATATCTAAATCTTTTACTTTTACATCATCATTTTCAAATATTAAAACTTTTCCATTTTTTATTAACATATGTATCACAATCCTTTATTTAATTTAATATATCTAAGATTATATATGTATATTATGAAAAAGGCAATGGCAATTATAGCCTTTTTATGTTATAGAAAATGAGAAATTTTCTATAACATAAAAATGTCGCAAAGAGAATAATCAATCTTTGCGACATTTCGTATAAAACTGATATTAATCGTCAGCTAAAACCAATATACCTAATTTATAACCTAATATGCATTACTGCATAAATAAGCTAAGTCACCAAATATATTAATCAGTCGCTCGACTATAAATGCACACATAATAACCATGTTCATCCTAATAAATAAAGGACTAATAACAATCACTATAAAATACAAGTATAATCTTAACTTCGAATATATTACCTATGATTTAACCATACATGAATATAAATTATATAATATACAAATAAAGAAACTAGTAAAAATTAATAATTTAAAAGAAACAAAATTTATATATTGTATAGCTTACACACAAATAATATACTCTCATCGCCGACATATAATAATATAAGGTTATTACACTATTATACATCTTTGCTCGAATAATATAAAACATTATAATAACATCCTATATTACTCTTATTTAAACTAATATCAATCTTATACTTTTATTATGTACTATTATTTTTTTATTATTCATGTTTATTAAATTTTTTTATTGCGATTTTTATAAATTTATAGTATTATTTATTTATAGATTATTTAAACTTAGGAGAAAATTATGAAAAACGAAAAATTTGATTTTTATAGTCCTTTAACTTTAAAATCATATAACTTGGAAAAAACCATGAGATACCAACTAGATATTTTAGGAAGTCTAGATTATTTTACACGTAGACATAGCGAAAATGTTGCAAATCTAGTTTGTAGAATGGGTGAATATTTACATTTTAACAAAAGATTTATTGTATATTGTACAATTTGTGCATATTTACATGATATAGGTAAACTTTTTATACCATCAGCTATTCTTAATAAACCAGATAGACTTACAGATGAAGAGTTTGAAATTATGAAAACACATACAACTAAAGGTTATGAAATGTGTATGAAGGATTTAAAATTGAGACCTTACGCAATAGGCGCTCTAGATCATCACGAAGCATTAGATGGTTCAGGTTATCCTAATGGAATAACCAAAATTCCTATGGAAGCTCAAATTATTCGTATTGCAGATGAATATGATGCTATTGCAACTAAAAGACAATACACTACCCACGTTAACATTTCTGATACTTTAAGAGTTTTAATAAAAGATTCAAATCCGGATCCTAAATTTTTAGCTCTTGATCAATTGTCTCAAAATTCTAAAGTTGGAAAAATTAACAAAAGAATATTAAAAATATTATTTAAAGTTGTTATAGATGATATTCAATATGAAATAGCATGTTTATATGAATATTTAGATTATTTAAAAAATAATATTAAAAGACTTGAATTGATTTGTTCATATGCTGCTAAAATGAATTCAGCGAAAACAGAAAAAAAGAAAGCATATTATAAAGAAGGTATGAGATTATTGTTCCAACCAGATGAGAATTTTGACAACTATCTTCAAGTTTTCGAAGATTACAAAAATGCTTTAAATATTAGAACAGATAGGATTGATAAATTACGTAATGAAATTAAAATAATTAAAAAATTAGAAGTTTAATTTTGTTAATTATAAAAATTCATTAATGTCTTTATATAGATAGAAAAAGATGTAAGAAATAATTCTTACATCTTTTATTCTAATCCAAAGCTAACACCTAATGCATTATTTACTTTAGTTATTATATTTTCATCATCTATATGTCCAATTTTTTCCTTTAATCTACTTTTATCTATTGTTCTAATTTGTTCTGTTAATACTACAGAATCTGCTTTTAATCCGTTTTCTTGTGAGCCTATTTCTATATGTGTTGGTAACTTTGTTTTACCAGTTTGTGATGTGATTGCAGCAGCTATAACTGTGGGACTATGTCTATTTCCAACATCATTTTGTATTATTAAGACTGGTCTTATACCTCCCTGTTCTGAACCAACAACTGGACTTAAATCTGCATAAAACATATCTCCTCTTTTTATTACCATATTCTTCACTCCTAATGTTTGTATATTTAAGGCTTATTATTTGATATATTTTAAACTTAGTCTCAAGATAAAGATATTAATTTATCTCTATCTCGTTATATAATATGTAAACTAGCTTTTTTTTGTTCAAATGAACTAATATTTAAAATATATTTTTAATTTCCTTAACTCTTTTGTTATTTTTATTATGTCCAGTTTTAAAAAAAATATAATTAGATTTTAAAAATTTTCTATAAATCATTTAAAGCAAAAAAATAGATTAGAGATTCTCTTTTTTATTTTAATTTATCTCTAATCCATTCATTTTATATGTTATTAAAATATTCATTTAGACATTCTAATAGTTTATCTTTTCTTTCTATACTGTTAATTTTAACTCTTATTTTACTTGCATCTTTTGTACCTTTCACATAATATGCAAGATGTTTTCTCATTTCTTTTACCGCTACAATTTCACCTTTTGCTTCTACCTCTAAATTAATATGTTTTGTAATAATCTCTAATTTCTCTTTATTAGTTATTTTTCGTTCATCTTTACCCTCTAAATAATTTATTACCTCTTCAAATATCCATGGATTACCTATGCTGGCTCTTCCAATCATTATTCCATCTACATTTGTTTCTTTAAACATTCTTAAAGCTTCTTCTTTACTTGTAATATCTCCATTACCTATAACTGGTATATTTACACTTTGTTTTACTTCTTTAATAATGTTCCAATCTGCTCTTCCTGAATAATATTCTTCCCTTGTTCGTCCATGAACAGTAATTGCTGAGACTCCAGCTTTTTCTAGTCTTTTAGCCGCTTCTATAGCAACTATATGGTTACCATCCCAGCCTTTTCTTATTTTAGCTGTTACAGGTACTTTTGCCCCCTCTACTACAGCCCTTGTGATTTTTTCTAACAAATCTAAATCTAATAGAATTCTACTCCCATCACCATTTTTCACAATTTTAGGTGCAGGACATCCAAAATTAATATCCACTATATCTGCTATATCGCTTACATAATTTGCAGCATATTTCATTGCTTCTATATCACTACCAAAAATTTGTGCAGCAACAGGTCTTTGTTCTCCTGTTAAATTTAATAATTGTTTTGTTTTAGAATCATTATAGAAAATTCCTTTACTACTAACCATTTCTGTACATGTTAGACCTGCTCCATATTTTTCACATATCAAACGAAATGGCAGGTCTGTTATTCCTGCCATTGGAGCTAAAAATATGTTATTTCTTAATTCTACATTTCCTATTTTTAATTTTTTCAAATACATTTTTTCTCCTATTTTTCCGTTTCATTAATCTATAAATATTGCTTTTTGACGTCTTCCTGAAATATTTAATAAAAGACCTATCATAATAAAATTACTTAAAAGTGAACTTCCTCCATAACTTACAAAAGGTAGAGGTATACCTGTTATAGGTAAAAGTCCCATTGTCATTCCTATATTTTCTAACATATGGAAAAAGAATATTCCGGGCTATTCCCATAGCAATATATGAACCTAAATCATCTTTCGCAGTTTTTGCTACATATACTGCTTTAGTAATTAATACTACATATAAAATTATAACTACAGCAGATACTATAAATCCCATCTCTTCTGCTATAAGTGAGAATATAAAGTCTGTTGTTTTAGGGTAAAGGAATCCCAGTTGTGTTTGATTTCCTTTAAATAATCCCATTCCCAATAGTCCACCTGAACCTATAGCAATTTTAGATTGTATAATATTATATCCAGCACCTCTTGGATCTATATCTGGGTTTAAAAATACATCTATTCTAGTTTTAGCATGTTCTGGAAGAACAAAAAAGTATAAAACTGGTACTAATATAATAACTAATAAAATTGATATAATAATATACCTTTTCTTTATTCCTGCTGCAAACATCATAAATACAAATGCCATTACAAAAGCTAAAGCAGTTCCATAGTCGGGCTGTTTAATTATTAATAATGTAGGTACTAAAAAAACTAGAAATGCTAATAAAAGTTTAGGAAATCTGCTTATTTCATCTTTTCCTCTTCTTTGTATTTTAGTAATTATCACAGCCAACATTAAAACATAAGCAACTTTTGCGAATTCAGCTGGCTGAAATGATGCTGGTCCAATATTAAACCAACTTGTTGCTCCATTTATTGGCTCTGTAAACAGAACTGCTACTAATAAAATTATTATAAATCCATATAGAAAAGGTGCTATTTTTGCTATAGTTTCATAATCTATAAAAATTATAACTATCATTACAGGAATACTTATCGCAACCCACATAATCTGTCTTTTTAATTCTTCATATTCCGAATTTCTAGTTGCAGATGTTAAAGCTACTAAACCTATTATAACTAATATAATAGTACAAATTAATATCCCCCATTCAACATTTTTAAGAATCTTTCTTTTCATCCTTAACCTCATCTACACTATTTTTATTATTTTTCTTTTGTTCTTCTTCTTCGTCTTCGGTTTCATTTTTTTCTGTATTATTATTTGCTTCTCCATCTACATTTGAATTATTAGTTTGTTCATTATTGATATTATCTTTGTTATCCTCTTTATTGTCATCATTATTGACACCATTTTCTTTTTCATTATCATCCTGAATATTTTCAATATTCTCTTTATTATTATCTTCGTTATCTTCAGTATTATTACTACTATTTCCTTCTTTTTCTTTTAATGAACCTTCTAGCTGTCTTGCTTCATTTTTTATTGTTATTATTGGTATATTTGCATATAGTGCAGGAGCTCCCATCACTCCATCTTCACTTTCTTTATTAGTTAGTCTTACATCTATTTCTTTTTCATCTATATCTATATATTTTTTTATTACTTCTATTATTTCTTGTTTCATCATCTCTAAAAAGTCTGCTGAAATATTTGCTCTATCTTGAGCAAGTACTAGATGTAGTCTTTCTTTGGCAGTATTTTTAGATTCTTCTTTTTCGCTTTTCTTAAATTTCTTAAAAAACTTTGTAATGTTATCAAACATATTTTACCTCCGCTAGTATTAATGTTTACCTTTTGCGAAAAAACCTCTCATTTTACTAAAAAGACCTTCTTTCCTTCCTGGTATTGTTACTTCAATATTTTCTCCTAAAATCCTTCTTGCTATTTCTGTATAAGCTTTTCCTGAAGGAGCTTTTTCTTTAGTAACAACAGGCTCTCCTTTGTTAGTTTGAGTAATTATATACTCATCATCTGGCACAACTCCAATTAGGTCAATTGATAGTAAGTCTACTATATCTTCAACATCCATCATTTCACCTTTTTTTATCATAGCAGGTCTTATTCTATTAATTACAAGCTCTGGATTTTTTATTTCAGAAGCTTCTAATAGACCAATTATTCTATCAGCATCTCTAATTGCTGAAATTTCTGCAGTTGTTACCACAATGGCACGATCTGCCCCAGCTATAGCATTTTTAAAACCTTGTTCAATTCCTGCTGGACAATCTATTAATATATAATCAAATTCATCTTTTAGTTTTCCTATTAGTTCTTTCATTTGTTCTTCATTAATTGCACTTTTATCTCTTGTTTGGGCTGCTGGTAATAAAAATAAGTCATTAAATCTTTTATCTTTTATAAGGGCTTGTCTTAGTTTACATTTTTCTTCTACAACATCAACTATATCATATACTATTCTATTCTCTAGTCCCATCACAACATCTAAGTTCCTTAAACCAATATCTGTATCTACTAATGCTACCTTTTTCCCTTTTAATGCTAAGGCAGCACCAAGGTTAGCAGTTGTAGTAGTTTTTCCTACTCCACCCTTTCCTGATGTTATAACTATAACCTCTCCCATATTTTCTCCTCCTCATAAAATTCATGTAACATATCGAAAGTCACTTTTCATACATCAATAAAAATGCACAATTTTAAACACTATTATTATATATGGAAAAGCCTAAAAGGTCAATATTCTAACTTCAAATATTACAAATATATTACAAAAAATTATTGATTAAATATTGATAAATTTAACAAAAGACTATATAATAATTAGGAGTTATTTTACACAATTTAGATAAAAGAGGTATTTCAAAATGAAATTAAATGATAAAACAAAAGATATTCTTGAATGGATAATATGTATATTAATCGCATTCATACTAGCATTATTAATTAGATATTATATTGGGACTCCAACAATTGTTGCACAACCATCAATGAGACCAACGTTGGAACCGGGCCAAAGACTTATTTTGAATAGATGGGTTAGAACCACAAAACAAATGCCAAGTCGTGGTGATATAATTACTTTTGAAGCACCATCAGATGATTCATATATATTCCCAAGTGAATATAATCCTGCTGATGTAGTTGCTAACTATTCTAATGAACCTACAGGATTTTTTAGTAAATTTGTATATAATGTTTTAGAAATAGGTAAGGAAAGTTATATAAAAAGAGTAATTGGTCTTCCTGGAGATCATGTTCAGATTAAAGATGGTAAAGTATATATAAATGAGCAAGAGTATGACGAAACATATTTAGCAGATACAGTTATTACAAGCACAGATAATATGGCTTATACAGATTTAGTAGTACCTGAAAATTGTGTGTTTGTAATGGGAGACAATAGAGAACATTCTACAGATAGTAGAGCATTTGGTTGTATTCCTTTAGAAAAAATTGAAGGAAAAGTATGGATTAGATTTTGGCCATTTAATTTGTTCGGACATGTTGCATAATAATCGCTTTATTTAAACTTCAGTTTTTACTAAATTATGCAATAAGAGCTTAGGTATAGCTTTTACTTAATTTTAAAGAGGTGAAATTTTGAGCTTTGACAATATCTTAGGAAATAATGATATAAAAGAATTACTTAATAATTCCATAAAATCTAACAATATACTTCATAGTTATATGTTTGTTGGTACAGATGGGATAGGAAAAAGCCTTTTTGCTAAAGAATTTTCTAAAATGATTTTATGCCACGCTGATAATAAACCATGTAATACCTGTTCATCTTGTATTAAATTTGATTCAGATAATCACCCAGATTTTATGATTATCAATTCAGAAGACACTAAAAGCATTAAAATAGGTCAAATTAGATTTTTACAAGAACAAATTGCAGAAAAGCCAATTGTTTCTTCAAGAAAAGTATATATAATTAATAACAGTGATTTAATGACTGTTGAGGCACAAAACTGTCTTTTAAAAACATTAGAAGAACCTCCAGAATATGCAACTATAATTTTAATATTATCCAACGAAAACAAGCTTTTAAACACCATAAAATCTAGATGTACAAAAATTAGTTTTAAAAATATATCTAAAGAAGATTTAATAAAATATGCAAACCAAAACAATATTTCTACTACTAATACACTTCTTGATATTTGCAATGGTAGTATAAATAAACTGATTTCTTTAAAGGATGACTCAGAAATATATTCTACTTTAGATAACATTTTAAGTGACTTTTCTAGAAAAGACATAGCTGATATATGGAATGAATCTGAAATTTTATATAAATCAAAAGATAATATTTCAAACCTTTTAGATTATTTTAATATATACTTTTTTAATAAACTTAAGATGAATCAAGATAGTAAATATATAAATTCAATAAAAATAGTAGAACAAACAAAAAGAAGATTATCTTCAAACGCAAATTATGATATGTGTATTGATAGTCTTTTACTAAAAATATGGGAGGAATTTAATGAAGGTAATAATAGGAGTTAGGTTTAGAAAACCTGGTAAAGTATACTTCTTTGATCCAGGAAATCTTCATGTAAATGTTAAAAATAAAGTTATTGTAGAAACTTCTTTAGGTGAAGAATTAGGTGAAGTTGTTGCAAAAAAGAAACTGTTACCAGACACTAAATTAAATACACCTTTAAAACCAATTATAAGAGTTGCTAACAATAAAGATTTAAAACATTATGAAGATAACAAGAAAAAAGAAAAAGAAGCATTCAAAACATGTGAATCTAAAATAAAAAAATTTGGTTTAGATATGCATCTTACAGATGTTGAATATAGTTTTGATAATAGCAAATTATTATTCTATTTCACAGCAGATGGAAGAATTGACTTTAGAGAGTTAGTTAAGGAATTAGCTAGCATATTTAAAACTAGAATAGAATTAAGACAAATTGGTGTAAGAGATGAAGTAAAAAGAATTGGTGGCAATGGTGTTTGCGGAAGAGAGCTATGTTGTTGTTCTTTCTTAAATAATTTTGAGGCAGTATCAATTAAAATGGCTAAAGAACAAAATATGTCTCTAAATCCATCTAAAATCTCTGGTACTTGCGGAAGACTTATGTGTTGTTTAAAATATGAGCAAGAAGTATATGAAGACAAATTAAGCCACCTACCTAAAATAGGTGCCATAGTAAATACAGATGAAGGTGAAGGTGTTGTTGATTCAATTGAAACCTTAAAAGAAATAGTAAAAGTAAAATTTAAAGACGATGAAGGCGAAACATTCTATAAGAAATATAATGCTTCAGATTTAAAAATCATTCAAAATACTACTTCAAATGAAGAGGTAGTTGATGAAGAAGAAAAAGAAAATATGGCAGAACTTCAAAAATTAGAAGAATTAGAACAACAAGACAGAGAAACAAAAAATGAAGAGGATATATTTTAAGGAGGTGAATTAAATGACATACAAAATTAGTGATAAATGTATTAGCTGTGGTGCTTGCGCAGGTGCTTGTCCTATGCAATGTATCTCTCAAGGTGATGAAAGATATGTAATAGATGAATCTGTATGCATCGGTTGTGGAACATGTGCTAATGTTTGCCCAATGGGAGCTCCAGAGCCAAATGAATAATAATATATTTTTTAACATAGAATAGTATAGAAAATATAGCAATATTTTTTATACTATTTTTTTGCGTTTAAGTATTGCTATTTTTTCAGTCTTATGTTATAAATATGTTATATCATGTCGAAATAAGGAGGATGTATTTATGGAAGAAAAGAAATCAAATGGATTTGCAGTTGCATCATTAGTATTAGGTATTGTTGCAATTGTTTTTAACTTCATAGGACTTTCTATAGTTGGTTTAATACTAGGTATAGTAGGTATAGTTTTAGGAGTTATGGCTAAAAAGAGAAATCCAAATGGTATGGCAACAGCAGGTTTAGTGCTTTCTATAATTGGTACAGTTTTATGTGCTTTAATATTTATAGCTTGTGCTGCTTGTGTTGGAGCTGTTGGAAGCGCTGCTTCAATGATGTAATTTTTTTAAAATTAAATATTTTATAAAGAAGGAGAACAAAACATTGTTTTCCTAATTTTTAATTAGGAGTTATTTTTATGTTACCAACATTTAATATTTTTGGTTATGAAATAGCCTCATATGGCTTTATAATATTTTTAGGTATAATAATTGGCTCTGTAGTTGCAGTACAATATTTTTCTAAATTTCATAATATAAAAAAAGAAGATATTATATATGCAATTTTATATGGTATTATCGGCTTAGGAATTGGAGCAAAATTATTATATTTAATAACAAACATTCCTTTTTTACTAGAAAATTATGAAACTTTAGACATCTGGAACACTTTAATGCAGATGCTTAAAGGTGGATTTGTTTTCTATGGAGGATTAATTGGAGGAATATTAGGCGTATTTATATATTCAAAACAATTCAAAATCTCTTTTAAAGATTTATTGTTAATACTAGTACCTGTTATTCCTTTAGTGCATGGAATAGGAAGAATAGGATGTTTATTCGCAGGTTGTTGCTATGGTATGGAATATCATGGATTTGGAGCAATTACATTCCATAATTCAAATTTAGCACCAAATGGAATACCTTTATTTCCAACACAAATAATAGAAGCCATATGCTTATTCATAATATTTATAGTATTATTAGTTACTTATAAAAAATTTTTAGGAACATATGAAACAGTAGGATTATATTGTATTCTATATAGTATTGTTAGGTTTACATTAGAATTCTTTAGAGGTGATTTAATTAGAGGAGTTTATTTTAATGTATCAACTTCACAATGGATTAGTATAGCAATATTTATAGTCGGAATTGCAATATTTGTATATGAGCATAAAAAAAGATAAATGCCATTGGGTCTGTCCCCAATGGCATAGTTTTTATTCTTTATTACTCATTTCTTCTAGTTTTAATAAGTCTTCCCATCTTCTATCTACTTCTTTTTGGAATTCTTCTATCATCCATTCATTTCCTGGTTTAAACATATGTCTAAAACGTTTTTGTGGTTTTAAGAATTCTTCTACAGGAAGTTTTTTAGCTGGTTTATATGTTATTTTATATTTTCCATCTTCTATCTCATATAATGGCCAATAACATGTTTCTACAGCTAATTTATTTATTGTCATTAAATCGTCTGTTGGATATCCCCATCCTCTTGGACATGGTGATAATACATTTAAGAATGTTGGTCCTTCTGTGTAAATTGCTTTTTCAGCTTTTTCATATAAATCTTTAAAATTCATATATGCTATTGTTTGAGCAACATATGGTAAATGATGTGCTTCCATTATTTCTGTTAGGTCTTTTCTTGGTTGCATTTTTCCTGGTATAACTGATCCTGCTGGGCTTGTTGTTGTATCTGCAAATTTAGGTGTTGCAGATGAACGTTGAATACCTGTATTCATATATGCACCATTATCATAACATACATATGTTAAGTCATGTCTTCTTTCCATAGCTCCTGATAAACTTTGAAGTCCTATATCGTAAGTTCCTCCATCTCCACCAAATGCTATAAATTTTGTGTGTTCATCTTCTGGTAGTTTTCCTTGTCTTTTCATTGCTTTATATGCTGCTTCTACTCCTGATAAAGTTGCTCCAGCGCATTCAAAAGCTGTGTGAATATATGAATCTGTCCAAGCTGTATATGGATATATAAAGCTTGAAACTTCCATACATCCAGTAGCATTTGCTATGACAGCATGGTCTTCTGGTTTTAATGCTCTTAATATCATTCTTGCTACTGGTGGAGCACCACATCCTGCACACATTCTATGTCCTGAAGTAAATCTTGATGGCTTTTCTGCCACTATTTCTTTCATATTATATGCCATATTCTTTTTACTCCTTTCTTAATCCTAAATATCTATATGGATTTTCTATTCTATCTTTTTTACTGTCTTCCACTAAATCATTAAATACTGATTCAATTTCTTTAGTAGTTGTGTCTCTACCACCTATACCATAAACATAACCGCAAGTAGGTACATTAATGCCATTTACTTGCATTGCAGATGTAACATCTGTAAATAATGCTCCTCCTGCTCCGTTTAAAGATTCAGCTTTATCAAGTACTGCAACTGCTTTTAAATGAGAAAGTACTTTTGCAACTTCTTCTTCAGGGAATGGTCTATATACACGAATTTTTAATAGACCTGCTTTTATACCTTTTTCTCTTAAGCTATCAACCACTTCTTTTGTTGTACCTGCTGTAGAGTTCATACAAACTATTGCAATCTCTGCATCATCTAATCTATATTCTTCAAATAATCCGTATTTTCTACCCGTCATTTTTTCAAAGTCTTTAGCTACTTCTAAAATAACTTTCTTAGCATTTCTCATAGCTTCAGCTTGTTGATATTTATGTTCAAATAAATATGCTTGTAAATCCATTGGTCCAACTGCAATTGGTTCTTTTTTGTTTAGTAAATAATGTGCTGGGTGATATTCTCCAACAAATTCTTTTACTTTTTCATCTTCTAATAATTCTATATTTTCTATAGAATGTGATGTTATAAATCCATCTTGGCAAACCATTAATGGAAGTAATACATCTTTATTTTCTGCTATTCTATGAGCCATGATTAAGTTATCGTATGCCTCTTGGTTTGTTTCTGAAAATATTTGAATCCATCCACTATCACGTACACCCATAGCATCTGAATGATCATTATGAATATTAAGTGGTCCTGATACTGCTCTATTTACTAAAGACATTACTATTGGTAATCTTAAGCTTGAAGCTATATATATCATTTCCCACATAAGTGATAATCCATTTGCTGATGTAGCTGTCATAGCTCTTGCTCCTGCAGCTTCTGCTCCGATACAAGCACTCATTGCACTATGTTCACTTTCAACTGCAACAAATTCAGTATCTACTTGTCCATTATCCACAAAAGTAGAAAAATATTGTGGAATTTCTGTTGATGGTGTTATAGGAAATGCTGCTACAACATCTGGATTAATTTGTTTCATAGCTGTTGCTGCTGCTTCATTTCCACTTAAACGTTCTCTAATTCCCATTATTTAATTCACTCCTTCTTTAAAAATTTGTATTTACTTTGTTTTACAACTTTTTTTATATTGTTTTATGTTTCATTTTCTAAAAATCATTAGAAACGAGTATTACTAAGCAATCACTTTAAATTTCTGTTTCTCAAATTTGAAAAAGAAACAAGTACATAAACTTTCTCTCTTTTTCCGTTTGAAAAAGAATTAGTATATTGCTAGGCAAACGAGCTTTAAATTTATGAGGCGTGCTTTTTGCACGTTGATTAAATTTAAAGTGATGTTTAACAACGCAAGATGCTAATTATTTTTCAAACTAATCTTCGCCTTCAGTCTTCATAACAATAGCTTTAACAGGGCAAACCTTTGCGCAAACCCCGCATCCTTTACAATAATCATAATTAAAATCTGTTCTTTTTTGGTCTTTTCCTACTGGAATAGCATCTTCTGGACAAACAGGGAAACATAAACCACATTGAATACATTTTTCTGGTATATATTCAGGTCTCATACTTCTCCAGTCTCCTGTTTTGAACTCTCTAGCATTTCCAGCTTCATAAATATCTCCACCAAGTGTCATTTTATTTGCTGGTGTGTTTTTATCTATATTAGTCATTCTTTTCTCCTTTCTTTCATTAAATCCTATCAATTAATTATATGCACAAAACTTTTTATAAAACTCTATACTTTATCTGTTATATGAAATAAGATTTTATCATATACTTCTACATTCGAATTTATTGAATTTCTTTAACTTCTTTTAATGCAAGTTCTAATGCTTTCATATTTCCTTCAATTACTTCTGGTTTTTTTGCAAATTTATGTTTAAATGATCCTTGCATATCTTTTACAAATTCGTCTTCATTCATTATTTTACTTACTTTAACTATAGCTGCAAGCATTGGAGTATTTGGGAAATATTTTCCAAGTGTTTCCATAGATACTTTTCTTGCATCTATAGTGTATACCTTTCCTTTATATCCCTTTAATAGCTTTTCTAATTCATCTTTTCCTTTTGTTGTGTTGATTACTATAGCTCCTTCTTCTTTAAGTCCTGATGTTACATCAACACTTTCAAGTAGTGTATCATCAACAACTACTACATAATCTGGTTCATAGATATTACTATGAATTCTTATTGGTGAACTACTTATTCTGTTATATGCAGTAATTGGTGCTCCCATTCTTTCTGGTCCATATTCAGGAAATCCTTGAATGTATTTTCCTGTATTGAATGCTGCGTCTGCCAATAACAATGATGCTGTTTTTGCACCTTGTCCACCTCTACCATGCCATCTAATTTCAATCATATCACTCATTGCTTAAAGCCTCCTTTACTTTGATACAATAAAAGTATATAACTTTATTACCCCTTTAGTCAATATATTTTACCTAAGTAGTCAAAATGATTTCTTGTTTTATTTTTCTAATTTTTTTGTAGATTTTCTATAGATTATTTTTTGTTTTTTGTAGGTATTCTTATTACAACTTCTGTACCTTTTCCTGTTTCACTTTTTATATTAATGCTACCTTTATTTTGGTCTAATATTTCCTTTGCTATTGATAACCCAAGTCCAGTTCCTCCAAATTCTCTGCTTCTTGCTTTATCAACTCTGTAGAATCTTTCAAATATTCTTTCCAAATCTTCTTCTGGTATACCTATTCCATTATCTATTACTTTAATATATGCGTCATTATATACAAATCCAACATATACTTTTATAACTCCATGGTCTGGAGTATATTTAATAGCATTCGATAATATATTTAAGATTACTCTTTCTATTCCATATTTATCTGCTATTACTGGTGGAACACTTGCTGTAACAAAGCATTCAACTTGGTGCTCCTTTTTTTCTATTTCGAATTTTAATTTTTCTATACATTTCTTTGCAAGATCTCCTAAATCGAAATTAGTAACATCTGATGTTACTCTCTTACTATCATATCTTGATAGTGTTAGTAAATCTGTTACAAGTCTTGCCATTCTTTTTGCCTCTGATGATATTACTGTTAAAAATTTAGTCCTTGTCTCTTCATCATATTCGCCTTCTAGTAGAGTATCTGCATATCCCATTATTGAAGTAATAGGTGTTTTTAATTCATGTGACACATCTGCTACAAATTCTTTTCTCATATTATCTAGTTTTACATGCTCTGTAATGTTTTGTATTAATGCAACTACTCCGGCTGGTCTATCATTTTCATCTTGGAATGGAGCAAAAAGTATATTTATATATCTTTCTCCCACATGCTTTCTTTGTTCTGATGAAGTCCAATTTTCTAAATATATTATTTTCTCAATATTTATATTAATATCTAATTTTCTAAATATTTTTTCAAAATTATCGTCACTTTCAGTTAATCCTAATAAATCTTTAGCTGCAGGATTAATATGAATTATCCCCCCATCCATGTCAAAAGCAATAATTCCGTCAGTCATATGCAAAAGTATTGTTTCAAATTGTCTTTTTTGCCTATTTACTTCATTTAATTTTTCTCTTAATTCGTTTGTCATTATATTAATTGCATTTTCTAGGTCTCCTACTTCTCCTGTTTTTTGTGTTTCATTTGTTTTAATATTTTCACCTGATGTCATTTTTTCTGCACTTTTAATTAATTTTTTCATAGGGAATACTAATGATTTTGCAACAAAAAATCCAATTAAAATAGAAATAACTGCATATATTGCAAGTGAAATTATTATTGCTAATCTTCCTTGTGCTAATTGTTCATTTATGCTTTCTAAAAGTGCTATATTACCTTGCTCAACACCTATAGTCTCTAATTGGTCTAGCATATATGTATAAGTTACTCCTAATCCCACAATTAGAAGTATTCCTAATAGAAAAAATATTATAACAATTTTTAAAGCAAAATTTTTCTTCATTTTAATCTCATTCCTTTTCCTATTACATAAAAAATAGTTAGCAATTATTAATTGCTAACCATTATCTTCACTTCGTTTTGATGATAAGTAATATCCTACACCTCTTTTAGTAATTAATAATTTAGGACTGGATGTATCTTGTTCTATTTTCTCTCTTATTCTTCTTATTGTTACATCAACTGTTCTAATGTCTCCATAATATTCATATCCCCAAACTTTTTCAAGTAACGCTTCTCTTGTTACTACTTGTCCTGGTTGGTTTGCAAGATATCTTAATACTTCAAATTCTCTTAAAGTAAGTTCTACTAGTTTATTTCTTACTCTTACTTCAAATTTATCTAAGTTTATATATAAATCTCCTATTTCTATGACCTTATCATTATCTTTTTTATTTTCATTATTTGTAGTATCAACAGGTACGTTTCCACTGTTTAATTCTGCTTTTCTTAAGTTTGCTTTTACTCTTGCCACTAATTCTCTTACACTAAATGGCTTTGTAATATAATCATCTGCTCCAAGCTCTAATCCTAGGATTTTATCTATTTCTTCATCTTTTGCAGATATCATAATAATTGGTATATTCAAAGAATTTCTTATTCTTTTACACACAGTTAATCCATCTACTTTTGGAAGCATAATATCCAATAAAATTAAATCTGGTTTATCATTAAATGCCATTTCGATGGCTTTTTCTCCGTCATTTGCTTCTATTGTATTGTATCCTTCTTTTTGTAGATTGTATACCAATATATCTACAATTGGTTTTTCATCGTCTACTATTAATATTGTTTTTTTTGCTTCTTCACCCTTATTTTCTTCCACAAAAAATTCACCTTTCTTCTTTTAGTATTGATTATATTTATATCATATTAAAATCAATTATACAAGTATTATATTACGTTTTTTTAGGTTTTTCAATTCTATTTATTTATTTTTTTCTAATATAATACATTAAAGTTACAATTCAAAACACATATTGCTTCTTATTTAATCATATATATTATTTTTAAAAAGTCTGTCAAATTTGATTTTATGTTAATTTCATGGTATAATTTACATATCATCAACCTAAGGAGGTACTTCATATGAAGAAACATCGGATTCTTGCAACTATCGTGATGGTTGTCCTCGCGGCTACCATGCTTGCAGGATGCTCAGGCGGTGGCTCTGAGGAGCCCACCGAAGAGGAAGCTCGTATCGAAGAGCTTGAGGAGCAAGTCTCCCAGCTCACTATCGAGAACGACGACCTTACAAGTGAGTTGGAGAAGGCGGAAGCTTTAGCCAACTCCTCGGATACTGATTTTATCAGTACCTTCTTCTGGACGACTGGCGCGCATTACTACGATGATGACACAACGTTCTATTCTGACTGCTTCTGTTCTAAGGAGATTACAGACTCTGTGGTCTTTGTCTCTCCTCAAACGGTTGGAGTCGACCTAAAGAACGGTCTTTACGTGTATGCAGCTTTGTCGACAGACGGAATTGTTTGGTCAACCGAAGGGCCGAATCTCGATCCGATTAAGGAGGACAACTAATCCCAATTGGGAAACAAGTTGCTCCGCAAAAGCGACCACCTCGCTGGTGTGGTCGCTTTCTTTTAATTTTATATGAAATTTTATGGAAAATTTTATCTTTCCTCTCCATTTTCTTGCTGTTTTTGGTCTTTTGTTTGTTCACTATAATCTCTAAGCTCTATATTTCCATTGTCATCCATAGTAAAGTCTTTCACAGCAACATTTTCAGAAATTGTCATATATAATTTTCTTAATTCAATTATAGCGTTTCTTTTTGTTATTCTACCTTCTTTTAACTGGGTAATTATATCATCATATTCGCCAGTTTGAACAATTAAATCTGATATTTCTTTTGGTATACTATTTTCTCTTCCTATTCCAAATATAAGTCCATTAGGATTTGTATATATTTCTCTATCATATTCATCTTCATGAATTCTTACTGATGTATGATATTCTCCATCGCCTTTCTCAAAACTATATCTTAGTGTAACATCATCTCTTGATACTCCTCTTAATTCAGCCACTTTATCCTTAATTGTATTAAAATTTAATGTTCTAATATCTTCAGCCATTGCAATTACATCATCATTTGTCAATTCAGTAACTGTATCAGGATCAAAATTTGCGAAGTATTCATCGTATCTTTCCATTAACTCTACTGTATCTTTTTCTAGTCCAATATCATCTATATTAACTCCTTGATTCTCTAATTGGGTTAATGTTTGAGCAGTATCTCCCCTATCAGTACCTTTACTAATATTACCTATTACATTTATGCTTCCCAATCCTATAGCTGCTGCAAGAAGTAAAGCAGCAAGTTTTAAGATTTTAGGACTCATTCTTTTAGTCTTTTTATTTGCTTCATATGCAGTTCCTGCTGGTGCTGTGTAAACAGAACCTGGGAATTCTATAACATCTGTTCCTCCTCTTGGTTCTTGTCTTGCATTTGCTAACCTAACATTTTGTATTCTTGCACCTGCTGGCCTTGAACTCTCTTGTCTTGATCTAGTTTGCCTTGAATTTGTTTGTCTTGGTGTTTCTCTTCTTTGAGATTGTGTACCTCTCCTTGCACTTTTTCTTTGTTCTTCTCTAAATCTTCTTGCATCATCTGAACTCATATTTAATCATCCCTTGTTATTTATATTTACTAATTATTCTAATTATATATTTTATTATTTATTTTTGTCAATACATTTGGACCTCTACAGAGTATATTTTACCAGTGTTTTCTAACAATATTTGTTTGTCTTCAATTTCTACTCCGTCTAAATAAATTTTATTTATTCCTGTATTTTTACCACTTTTATTTATAACCTTTATATTGTATACACTATTTCCAAACTTAAACCTAATTTTATATTCATTCCAATTAGATGGTATACATGGGCTTAACCTTAAAATATTTCCTTCTATATTTAATCCTAAAATATATCTAATTCCCGCTTCGTACATCCAACTACTAGAGCCAGTATACCATGTCCATCCACCACGTCCTGCTAAACTTCCTCCATACACATCTGCTGCTATTACATATGGCTCTACTTTATATTTCTTAGCTTCTTCCTTTGTTCTAGAATGTTCTATTGGATTTATCATTCTAAAATATTCTGCTGCTTTATCACCAAATCCTAGCATTGCTTCAGCTATAATTGACCAAATACTTCCATGCGTATACTGGCCCCCGTTCTCTCTTGTACCTGGTATATATGCTTTAATATATCCTGGCTCTAGTTTACTTTTTTCAAATGGTGGGTCAAGTAATTTTATGATTCCTGCCTCTTTATCTACTAAATGATTTTCCAAACTACTTATTGAAATATATTTTTTGTCATTGTCTCCTGCTCCTGATATTGTTGCCCAGCTTTGTGCAATACTATCAATTTTACATTCTTCGTTTTTTATGCTACCTAATTCATTTCCATCATCCATAAAAGCTCTTTTATACCATCTTCCATCCCATCCAGCTTTATTTAAATTTCTTTTTAAATCTATCATTATATTTTTGTATTTTTCTACTAATTCTCCATCATTCATTATTTCACAAATTGGTATAAATCTATCTAATACTCTATAAAGGAAAAATCCTAGCCATATACTTTCACCAATTCCTTTATTTCCTACTGTGCTAAATCCATCATTCCAATCACCAGAACCTATTTTAGGCAATCCATGTTTTCCAAAGTTTAATGATTTTTCTATTGCTCGCACGCAATGCTTATATATGCTTTCTTTTATATCTCCAGCTTTATATAAATCATATCTTTCATCTACTCCTTCTGGTAAGATTTCTCCTATTACATAACTTGTTTCTTCATTTAATATGCTAGTATCTTTAGTAAATTCTATATATTCTGCTACCATATATGGGAGCCACAACAAATCATCTGAAAACCTAGTTCTTATTCCTCTAGATGTTTCCTCATGCCACCAATGTTCTACATCTCCCTCTATAAATTGATGTTTACTATGCTTAATTATCTGATTTTTTAAAATATTAGGTGAAATGTATTTTAAACTTATACAATCTTGTAATTGGTCTCTAAAACCAAATGCTCCCCCTGATTGATAATATCCACTTTTAGCAAGCATTCTTGAGCAATACGTTTGATACAAAAGCCATCCATTAAGCAAGATATTCATAGATTCAAGTGGTGTTTCTACTTTTATATTTCCAAGTAGTTCTTTCCAATATTTTTTTACATTTTCATACTCATTAATTGCATTATTAGTATTTGCATATTTATATGCGGTATCTTGAAGACTTAAGATATTTTCTTCAGCTCCCATTACTAGTGAAATATCTTTTTCTTCAAATGCCTCTAATTCCACTTCTGTTTCTATTACAAGTATACTATTTTTATTTATACTATTTTCTCTGTTTAATTCTACTCTTTTTAATCCCTCTGGATGTTTAATAGTTCCTTTCCCTATAAAACTAGTTTTACTTCCTGTATATGATTTTATTTTTTCACTACATGTTGCATACATTATAGTTCTATTAGCTTTTTCTTTTAATTTATTTTCCAAAGTTATTAAATTCATGTTTTCATTATATTTTAAACTAATATATCCATTTGATTTTATTTCATCTTCATCTAATACAGGTTTTAGATAATATATAATTCGTAATTTTTTCTTTTTTGCTAATTTGTTACTTAAATGAATTATAAGTATTTTTGCACAATCCTCTTTTGGTATAAATACTATTGCTTCCTGTTCTATTCCATTAGAAAAATGCTTGTATTTACTATATCCAAATCCATATGTTATATAATAGTCATTTTCATCAGGTATTGGATTTATTCCCATAGACCATACCTTATTATTTTCTAAATCTTCTAAATAAATTATTTCTGAAGGCACATCTCTTACTTGGTCATTATTCCAAGCAGTTAATCTATTCAATCTAGAATTTTTGTACCAAGTATATCCCCCCATTCCTTCTGTAACTACTGTTCCTATTTTTTCATTTGCCATTATATTCGACCATACTGTTGGAAGTTTGTCATTTTTATTTATTCTAATATAATACTCGCTTCCATCTTCTAAAAATCCTCCATAATCGTTAAAATATTTTAATTTGTTAGTATCTAATAAACTTTTTTTATTATCTTCTTCTATTATTTGAATATTTTCTTTTTTGGTTTCTACTTCTTTTATGCTATCTATATATTCTTCTTCAAGGTCTTTTAATTGTGTTTCTATATTTCCTAAATGTGCATTTATTATTACATTTGCTCTATACTCTATAATTCTTTTTTGTTCTTTTGAAAGATTACTTAATACAAATATTCCACCTTTTATATTTTGCATATATACCAAATTTAAATCTAATATTGCATTTTGTATTTCTTCATTCAGGTAATTTTCATATGTTTTCTTTTCTTCATTTAATATTACTAAATCAATTTTTATATTTTTTATTCTAAAATATTCATATGCTTTTAAAGCGTCTTTTACAACATTAATATCTATTACATCTTTTATCTTTATGAGAAGAATTGGTAAGTCTCCAGAGATTCCATATTTCCATAATTCTTGAGGTGGTGCTTCTTCTGGAATTTTGCCTTTATACATTAGAGATTTTAAAGGATTTTCATAAATTAAATATCCTAATATTTTTTGATATTTTTCTATATTTGTTGCCTTTAATCCCAAATACATAGTTTCCGCTTCTACTTTTGCTTTTGATAAATTCATTCCTCTTTCTATTATTTCATTATTCATATTTTCTTTTAAGTTTTTAATTGCTTCTTCTCTATCTTCTGATACAGATATTATTAAATTTAAAGTTACTTTATCTCCTTGCATAACATTTATAGTTTTTCTCATTGCAATAATTGGATCAGGAGTAATAATTGTTTTTCTTCCAAATGCTACTGAATCTCTAACCGCTACTGGCAATTCTACATTTTGTCTTCCAACAAATTTTTCTTTGTCTAATTCAAATTCTAAGTCCCCTATTATATTATCTTCTGTATATAAATTTACTGCCATATACATATCATGTGTACTTGAATCTCTCGCTCTTCTTTTTACTAGTATGGTATTTGTATCTTCTAAAAATTCAAATGTTAAAAACAAGTTATTAAATGCTTTATGCGAATAATCCGCTTCTAATGTAGAAAGTATTGGTTCTATAACACTTGTTATTTCTAATGTTTCCTCAGAATTACCCGAATTGCTAATTTCTATCCTTCTTACTTCTACTGGTACATTTGGCATCACAAAAGTTTTGGTTGTAGTTTCTATTGAGCCATCACGCCTTATATATTTATCCATATCAGGAGCAAACTGTACTGTATATTTATCAGCTGGAGCTAAATAATTCATTTGTCCTGTGGTCCATATTCTTTTTGTTTTTATATTTTTTATATAGAAATGTATTCCTTGTTCCAATTCATCTGTTGTTTTAAATCTATTTATTACTATGTCTTTATATTTACTATATCCATTTCCCTTTTGGTCCATAACAACCAAATAATTTTCATTAGATATTGCATTTATGCTTCTTATTTTTTCATATGGTTTATGAATTTCTCTTATTCTATATGTTTCATAATCTACGTTCTTTATTCTTTTAACTTTTTCTTTTTCAGTTTTTGTTATAATTACATTTTCAGGCATTCTTTCTTCTAATAATATTTCTACAGATTTTATTTCTGGATTTTCCATAAATCTATCTTGCATGATGTTATTATTAAATAAATTATTAATTGATAACAATATTAGTCCCTGATGATGTGCCATATATGTTTTTACTACAGCTGATTTTTGTCCTTTATTTAATCGTGTTAATGTATAATCTATTGATTCGTAAAAACCGTACTTATTATACATTCCTTCATTTTCAAGAATTTTTAAGTTTGCTATTGTTTCTTTTGGACAATCATTTATTGCTAAAATTGATGCATATGGTGCAATTACAAATTCATCTGCCAATCCTCTTTTTAATCCAAGCCAAGGAATACCAAATGCTTTATATTGATAATTATTGTTTAAATCTTTTAAATTAAAAGCAGATTCTGATATTCCCCAAGGCAATTTTAAACTTTTTGCATATTCTTGCTGTGACATTATTACAAATAGGCTTGATTCACTTATTATACTTCCTGGTAGTTTTGGAATGTTAATATTAGGCATTAAATATTCAAAAGCAGTTCCAGACCAAGAAATTAGTCCTTTATATTTGTTTACAATTGTTAATGTTCTACTTAAGTTATACCAATGTTTAGCTGGTATATCTTTTTTTGCAATAGCTATTAAACTAGCTTGTCTTGCCTCTGAAGCTAGTAAGTCGTAGTATGAAGGTGTTAGGCTATTTTCTTCTATATTAAATCCTATTGAAAATATTCTATTTTTATTACTATATAAATAATTAAAATCTGTTTCTGTGATTAATTTGTCTATTATTCCAATTACGTTTTCTATCTTCATTTTTTCATTGTTTTCTACGCCTGTTTCATTTTCTCTTATTGCCTCGTTTGCTTTTGTTTCATTATTTTCTCTTATTTCTCCGTTTGCTTGGATTTTATTATTTATATTTAATAAAAATTGTTTTGCAGTATATAAATATCCTATAAAATTACCACTATCAACTGTTGAAACATATTTAGGAGTAAGTGGTTTTAGAGTTTCTATATCATACCAATTATATAAATGTCCATTCCATTTTTGGAGTTTTAATATTGTGTCAAACATCTTATCTAATAAATTTATTGTATCATTTAAATTTTCATAACCCAAATCATAACTTGATATAACAGATAATACTCCAAGGCCTATATTGGTAGGAGAAGTTCTATACACTACTTTGTCTTTTCTATCTTCTTGATAATTATCCGGCGGTAAGAAATTTGATTTTTCTGATATATTTTCTTTAAAAAAAGCCCATGTTCTTCTACCAACTTCTAACATATATTCTTTGTCTTCTTTTGATAATACGTCTATATTCTTTTTGTCTTTTTCTTTTCTACTAATATATTGCATTATTCCGTGGTGTTATAATCCATATTACTCCTAGCACTCCATATAATATATTTATTTTAGATAGTATTAAAAATACTATTCCTAAAATAACATTAGTAAACATTGATTTGTAATACGATAAAATATCTGTTTTAAACGTTCTTTCCGCTTCTTCTGCTGTAATCCATTCTAATAAATGCTTTTTGCTTACTGTCATTCTATATATAACTTTAATTATAGTTTTTAGCATTGAATATGCTTTATCTGGTAAAAGCCCTAAACTTAGGAAAGCTCTTATAAAACTTGCTTTGATTCCTGTAATACTTTTATAGAAAGTTTTTTGAAGTTTTTCTCCATCTCTTTTATAAATAATTCTATTTAGTAACTCTAATACTGATGGAATAGTAGTTGATAATATCAATACTAAAATTAATGGCCATATTTTAATATTTTGAGTTATCCCTAATATTACAAAATATATTATTCCTACCAAAATACCTATTTCTATAATACTTTTTACTAGATTATTTAATATTTTGTATTTTGAAACAAGATTTAAAGGATTTTCTTTTTCTATACCTTCTTTATTTTTTATTTTTTTACCAAGCCATCTTATAATTTGCCAGTCTCCTCTTGTCCATCTTAATAATCTAGTTCTATAGCTTAAATATGATTTTGGGTAACCATCCATAAGCAAAATATCTGATGCATAACCACATTTTAAATATGAGCCTTCTAATAAATCATGGCTTAGTACTGTGTTTTCTGGTATAACGTTTTTTAAAACTTTTGAAAAAACTTCTACATCATATATACCTTTTCCAATATATATGCCTTCTTTAAAATTATCTTGATACATGTCTGATATAGCATTTGTATATGAATCTGTACCAGGATTAACAGAGTATATTTTAGTAAACTTTGTTTTTGCTGCTTCTTTTAAGCCTATTCCAACTCTAGGCCCTATTATTCCATACCCTTCTTGCACAATACCATTTACTATTTCTGGTGTATTTAAAATATGTGCCATACTACCAATTAGTTCCAAACCACTATTTAGTACAAGCTCAGTATCGCTATCTAATGTTATTACATATTTAATCTTTGGCAATTTTTCTATATCTATTGTATTTACTCTGAACTCATTATCACTATTTTTTAGAATATATTCATTAAACTGGTTTAATAAACCTCTTTTTCTTTCCCATCCTAAATAACATTCTTCCTTATCATTCCACTGCCTTTTTCTATATATAAAATGAAATTTTGGAAAAACTTTATCCGGATATTTCCTATTAAGCTCTTTTACAATTTCTAACCCTTTTCTGGAAATCTCCTCATCAAAGCTTTCTTCTTTTTTATCACTTGCAGTTACATCTCCTAGAAGTGCAAAATATATATTATCGCTCTTATTTGCAATATAGTATGTTTCTAGTTTTTTAAACATTTCTTCTAATTTCTCTGTTTTTTCTATTATTGTTGGTATTACTACAAATGTTGAATATTCTTTTGGAACCCCATTTTGAAAGTCTAATTTAGGAATAGTTTTAGGCTTAATAATTTTACTTAATACATATTGAAAAATCTGCACTAAAATATTTTCTACTGGCAAATACAGTAATAGTGAAGATATAGCAAATAATATATAATTGTTAGTTTGTTTAAATATATATATACCTAATAAAATAGAAATAAATGCTGAAAGTACAATTTTTAGAGCAATAAAAAGCTTCATCTTTTTTATTTTTGATATAGGATTAATCTTTTTGTTTAATAAATCTTCTAAAAGAATATTTTTACCATTGTCAATTAAATAATATCCTATATGTGCTTCTTTTCCATCTTTTCCTGTGGCTAATTCCAAACATTTTTTGGCTATATATATTTCAGATATTTTTGTTTTTTTAGATATCTCTTCTATGGTATTTCTATAATATATTTTTGTTTTATAATCCATGTTATCATACACATTTGCTGGATCTTGTTTTAAAATATCATCAACTTGATTTATATTTTCAAATATTTCTATAAAATTAATTCTTTGAATATTTTTTATACTTGTTATGGAATTTCCTATAGAAACTTTTTTAACTGCAATGTCAAAATGCTCCTTTTTTATAACTTCAGAAATATCAACCCCCATTTTATTTACTTGTTCTTCTAATATATTTAGAAAAGGATATCCTATTTTACCAAATTGTCTTAGTTTAAAAGACATGTATTCTATAAATGGGTATTTCATTTCTCCGTATTCTTTTACTTTTGACTTATATTCTCCAAGTTTGTTAAATTTTAATTTATCTTTTTCTTTATTTTCTACAAGCCTTTCTATTATATTTTCTACTCTATATTTCTGTAATTGTACTGAATATATTTTTTCACATATCATACGAATATTTTCTATTAATGCTATTTGCAAAAATATACCTATATTCCATATTTCTTCCATACTTAATTTTTTCTTTTCTTGATAACTTCTAAGAAGTTCTACTAAATTTTCTCCTGTAATTTTTGCATCTGTATATGATATTATTTCTGCTGCTAATACATATATTCTTGCAAATCCATAATTTATGCTATTAGCAATTCCTAAAAAATTAATATATTTTTTTAAAGTCATTTCTTTTTCTATACTTTTTACAGTTTCTTCAATTATATAGTAATTATCAAGCAACCATTCTCCTGCTGGATGTATTGGTATTTTTAGTTTTATATTTTCATTTAATAATTTGTATACTTCAGTTATAAATTCAAAGTTTTCAATCATTCTTGGTATTGGATATGTGTTTTTTTCCGATTTTTCTTTTAAAACATGGTCTGATGCTAATTTTTCCAAGTATTTTTGTAACTCAATATTGTCTAATAGTGCACCTTTTGTATTTAATATTCTATATGTTTTCAAAAAAATTACACTCCTTGTTTATATGTTTTTACATATTTTTCCCAATTAGTGTAATTTTATTCATTTATACATTATGAATGATTGATGTTTCAGATTGTGTCTACCTTGTTCTCTTTTTGCTTTAGTTTAGCTCCTACTAATTTTTAAAATAATCATTAATTCCGCCATATATTCCCCATGCTAATTTTTCTTGATATTCATCTGTTTGTAGTAACTCTTCTTCTTCTGGATTTGATAAAAATCCACACTCTATTAAGCATATTGGTATTTCTATATGTTTCATTATGTATATACTATTTAACTTTGCTGGTTCTCTATGATTCTCTCTTTGAATAGAATTGTTTAAGCTTTGTTGTATTTTTTCTGCTAAAATTTTACTCTTTTCACTTCCCGTTTTGTAAAATGTTTGCCACCCATAATACTTACTTTGGTCTATTTTGTTTAAATGAATTGATACAAATATATCTGCACCAGAATTATTCCCTATCTCTACTCTTTTTCGTACATCAGATATTTTCTTTTCTCTTATACTATTACTATTTGCATCATATATTCCATTTTCATCAGAACGAGTTAATATAACTGTACTCCCACCTTGTTCCAATAAATCTTTCAATTTAAATGCAATTTTTAAATTTATTTCCGCTTCTGTTGTTCCATTACTGCTTACAGCTCCGCCATCTGATGGGTGCTTTTTACTGCATTTTAATATTTAATTAAAAATCTAAATTTATTTTAGATTGTTTTTCTTTAAAAATTAAATTCTATCTCAACTTTTTTATCTTCATATACTTCAATTCTGTTTATTAGTTGCTTTAATATTTCATTTGTGAATTCTTTACCTTGTTTAAAATCCATAACAATTTTCTTTAAATTTTCTTCTGATATTTTGCTTTTATTCTTTCCTTGTAATTGTTCTAAAGATTTTTTAGTTTCTTTTAATTTACTTTTGAGTTCATCATAATGCAATTTAAAATCTTCTATTGATATTTTTCCATCTACTCTTTTACTATATAGCTTTTTCATTTCATTATCTATTTTTGTTTCATTGTTTTTGAGTAGTTTCATTTCTTTATAGGTTATATCATTTTTTCTATATTCATCAGTAATTTTATTTGTGGCTATATCAATATTTATTGTATTCAATTTTTGCTTCACAACATTTAATACGATTTCATTTAATGTACTCTCCATAATCGTATGTCCTTTATCACATATACTAGGGAATTTATAAAGCATTCTACATTTAAAATACCAACATTTTTGAGGATTATCTAATACCTTATTTCTTATTTTAGTTCTTGTTCTATATTTGTATTGCATTCTTGCCCTGCAATGTCCACAATATACTAATCCTTTTAATAAATACTCATATTTGTTTTTAGGTTTATAAAACTTTTCTTCCAGCATTTTTTGTACTTTGTCAAATTGTTCTTGTGAAATTATCGCTTCATGTGTATTCTCTTTAAAAATCCATTCTTCTTTTGGTGTTTTATATTTTTTCTTTGTTCTGTAATCTGTATATATTTTATTTATTATCATCTTGCCTGTATAAAATGAATCTCTTAGAATTCTACTTATACTATCACTTCGCCATTCATTAATTGTTACCTTTTGTCCTTTATATTTCTTTGGCGTATCAATTTTCATTTTAGTTAAATATTTTGCAATTTCTCCTTGTGAATCCCCTTGTAAGTACATTCTATATATTAGTTTCACATTATCAGCAACATTTTCATCTATAACAACCTTGTATTTATCTTCATCATCTTTTTTATATCCATAAGGTACATTTTTTTCAACATATTTTCCTTGCTTCTTCATATCAGTTTTTACAGATTTTATCTTTTTAGAAATATCTGCAATATAACTTTGATTCATTATTCCCCTTAG
>CALXNM010000002.1 GCA_944389745.1 uncultured Clostridia bacterium
ACAGGAATTCCAGCAGCACCAAGAGGAGTACCACAAATTGAAGTTACATTTGATATAGATGCAAACGGTATAGTTCATGTATCTGCAAAAGATTTAGCAACAGGAAATAGCCAACAAGTTGCAATTACAGCAAGCACAAACCTAACAGATGAAGACATTGATAAAGCTGTTAAAGATGCAGAAGCGCATGCTCAAGAAGATAAAAAGAGAAAAGAAGAAATTGAAGTTAGAAACAATGCAGAAAGCTTAGTATATAACTGTCAAAAAACAATAAATGACTTAGGAGATAAAATAAGCGGAGAAGAAAAAGCTAAAGCAGAAACAGAAATAGATAATGTAAAGAAAGCACTAGAAGGATCAGATGTTGAAGCTATAAAATCAGCAACAGAAAAATTAACACAAATCTTCTATTCAATTTCTGAAAAAGTATATTCACAAGCTCAAGGTGCAGCAAATGCAGCAGGAGCAAACCAAGCAGGAGATAATGGAAACACAGCAGGAACAGAAAAGCAAGAACCACATACAGATGGTAATGGAAATGTTTATGATGCTGATTATAAGGTTGATGAGGATGACAAAAAGTAATTTTTTAGATAATTGGTTTTAAAAGAAAAGTGGTATCACAAAAAGTATATAAATACCACTTTTCTTATAGCTGATATATGATATAGGAGGCAATATGGCAGGAAAAGATTACTATGAAATATTAGGTGTAGATAAAAATGCAAGTGAAGATGAAATAAAAAAAGCATTCAGAAAACTTGCTAAGAAATATCATCCAGATGCTAATCCGGATAATAAAAAGGAAGCAGAAGCTAAATTTAAAGAAGTAAACGAAGCCTATGAAACATTGTCAAATCCAGAAAAAAGAAAAATGTATGACCAATTTGGAACAGCAGATCCAAGCCAAGGATTTGGTGGAGCAGGAGGTCCGTTTGGAGGAAGAAATGGATATTATTCATATACATCTTCTGGAGGAGGATTTGACGGATTCGGTGACTTTGGAGATTTAGGTGATATATTCTCTTCATTCTTTGGAGGAGGATTTGGAGGAAGAAGTAACTCTAGAAATACTAATGGACCTAAACAAGGAGCAGATTTAAGAGCAAGAGTTGATATAACTTTCGAAGAATCTTATTCAGGAATACAAAAACAAATTAATATAACAAGAAATGAAACATGTACTGTCTGCCATGGAAATGGAGCAAAACCAGGAACTAAAAAACAAACTTGTAGTATGTGTCATGGAACAGGTCAAGTAAAGCAAACTCAAACAACTATATTTGGTCAAGTTCAAACAGTAAGACCTTGTACAAATTGTAATGGAACAGGAGAAATAATCCCTGAGCCATGTACAGAATGTAAAGGAAAAGGAACTGTAAGAAAACAAGTTAAAGTAACAGTAAAAATTCCAGCGGGAATTGATGATAATCAAACAATAGTGCTTAGAGGAGAAGGAGAACCTGGAACAAAAGGTGGAGCAAAAGGTGATTTATACATAACAATACATGTAAAAAGACATAACATTTTTACAAGAAACGGTAATGATGTATTGTGTGAAGTTCCAATAACGTTTACTCAAGCAACTTTAGGTGCTGATATAGAAATTCCTATGGTGGATGGAAGTAAAGAAAAATATAGGATACCAGATGGGACTCAACCAGGAACTAAATTTACTATAAGAAATAAAGGATTTAAAAACATTAATAATAATTCCCAAGGAAATTTTGTATTTACTGTATTAGTTCAAGTTCCTAAAAAACTTACAAAAGAACAACGTGATTTAATGGTAGAACTTGCTAAGACAATGAACGAACAGCCACCTGTAAAAAAGAGAGGACTTTTTGGATAAAAAAGCAAAGAAATTAAAAAAATCTAACATGAAAAATATGTTAGATTTTTTTATGTAATAGGAAATAAGAAAAATTCCTATTGCACAATATGTTTAAATTAATTTGAGTTAAACAATTTAATTGTTTAACTCAAATTAATTTTGAAGTCCTAAAATTTTCTTTGCTCTAGCCACATCTTCTGTTGTAGCATTTGGAACATCATCTAATTCATAATTGCAACCTAAATTTTCCCATTTAAATCTACCTAAATCATGATATGCTAGTATTTCAACTTTTTTTACATTCTTAAGAGTTGCTAAAAAGTCCTTTAATTTTAATAAGTCATCTTCATGATCTGTAATTCCAGGAACTAAAACTTGCCTAATCCATACGGGTTTATTTATATCACTTAAGTATCTTGCAAATTCTAGCTCTAATTTGTTTGAAACGCCAACTAGCTCTGTGCAAATGTCATCATTGATACATTTTATGTCTAATAAAAATAAATCGGCTAAATCGATAATTTCCTTTAATTTATCAGTAAGAGGAAATGAACCTGATGTATCTATTGCTACATGAATACCTTGTTTTTTTAGTTTTGGTAATAAATCTAACAAAAAGTCTTGTTGAAGTAATGGTTCTCCTCCTGAAAGTGTAACACCACCGCCAGATACTGTAAAATAATTTTTGTATCTAGATATTTTAGAGATTAATTCATCAGAATTATATTCTTTACCAGCATTTACTGTCCATGTATCTCTGTTATGGCAGTATTTGCAACGCAAAGCACATCCTTGAAAAAACACAACAAATCTAATTCCAGGTCCATCTACTGCACCAAAAGATTCAAAAGAGTGGATTCTTCCTTTTAGTATTTGGCTATTATTATCTTTTATATGATCAGTCATCATTTCCTCCTATTAATTTTTTTATATCTTTTTGACAGCAAGGTGCAAAAAATTTAAAAATAACATAATTATTTCAAAATAAAACAAGCAAATTAAAAAGAATTGTATTTTGGCTAGGCACAAAAGGTATAAATTTATGAGGCGTACTTCTTGTACGTTGATTAAATTTATACCTTGAAGTAACAACGCCAAAATCAATTCTCTTTAATTTGTAGAACTATATTCTTTCATGAATTGTTCTATTTATTACGTCTAATTGTTGTTCTCTTGTTAATTTAATAAAGTTAACAGCATATCCTGAAACACGGATAGTAAGTTGAGGATAATTTTCTGGATGATCCATTGCATCTAATAGAAGTTCTCTATTAAATACGTTAACATTTATATGATGTCCAGTTTGTTTGAAATATCCATCTAACATACTTACTAAGTTATTCACTTTAGTATTTTCATCTTTTCCAAGAGCAGCAGGTGTAATAGAAAATGTGAATGAAATACCATCTTCTGAATATTCATAAGGAAGTTTAGCAATAGTATTCATAACAGCTAAAGCACCATTTGCATCTCTTCCATGTAGAGGGTTTGCTCCAGGGCCAAATGGTTCTCCTGCTCTACGTCCATCAGGGGTATTACCTGTATTCTTTCCATAAACAACATTTGATGTAATTGTTAGGATTGATAGTGTATGTTTTGAACCTCTATATGTGTGATGTTTTTCTAATTTTCTTAAGAATGATTTTACAACATCTACAGCTATTTGGTCTACTCTATCATCATCATTTCCGTATTTAGGGAAATCTCCTTCAACTTCATAATCAACTGCTAATCCTGTTTCATCTCTTATAACTTTTACTTTAGCATATTTGATTGCAGAAAGTGAATCAGCAGCAACTGATAAACCTGCTATACCACATGCCATAGTTCTTAATATATCTTGGTCTCTATCATGTAAAGCCATTTCTAGTGCTTCATATGAGTATTTGTCATGCATATAATGGATTGCATTTAATGCTTTAATATAAATTTTAGCAACATAATCCATCATTACATCAAATTTTTCCATAACTTCATCATAATCTAGATATTCAGAAGTGATTGGCTCATATTTTGGAGCAACTTGTTTTCCAGAAAGTTCATCTCTACCACCATTAATTGCATAAAGTAGAGTTTTAGCAAGGTTTGCTCTAGCTCCAAAGAATTGCATTTGTTTACCAATTTTCATTGCAGAAACACAACATGCTATTCCATAGTCATCTCCAAGTGTAATTCTCATTAAATCATCATTTTCATATTGAATTGCTGATGTTCTAATAGAAATATCTGCACAATAATTTTTAAATCCTTGTGGTAAGTTGTTTGACCATAATACTGTTAAGTTTGGTTCTGGAGCTGGTCCTAAGTTATCTAATGTATGAAGTACTCTGAATGAGTTTTTAGTAACTAATGTTCTACCATCAATCCCCATACCACCAATGCTTTCTGTTACCCATACTGGGTCTCCACTAAATAGTTCATTATATTCTGGTGCTCTTAAGAATCTTACTAATCTTAATTTTATAATAAATTGATCCATTAATTCTTGAGCTTGTTCTTCTGTTAGAGTACCATTTTCGATATCTCTTTCTATATATATGTCTAAGAAAGTAGAAGTTCTTCCTAAACTCATTGCTGCACCGTTTTGATCTTTTACAGCTCCTAAATATCCAAAGTATAACCATTGAATAGCTTCTTTAGCATTTGTAGCTGGAACTGATATATCAAATCCGTATTTTTCAGCCATAGCTTTTAAATCATTTAATGCTTTAATTTGATCACCAATTTCTTCACGATTTCTTATAACGTCTTCAGTGAATTCATCAGTATCTAATATTTCAAGTTCAACTTTCTTTTCTGCAATTAAAGCGTCAACTCCGTATAGAGCAACTCTTCTGTAGTCACCTATTATTCTTCCACGTCCATATCCATCTGGAAGACCTGTTAATAGGTGAGAGCTTCTTGCAGCTCTTATATCTGGTGTGTAAACTTCAAATACACCATCATTGTGTGTTTTTCTTAAATTATGATAAATATATTCTGTTTCTGGGTCTACTTTATAACCATAAGCTGCCGCAGATTTTTCAACTATTCTAATTCCTCCATTTGGCATAATAGCTCTTTTTAAAGGTGCATCTGTTTGAAGGCCAACTATTTCTTCTAGGTCTTTATCTATATATCCTGCTTCATAAGCATTTATAGAAGATGGTGTTTTACAATCTGCATCTAAAACTCCTCCATTTTCTCTTTCTTTCTTATAAAGCTCTAAAACTTCATTCCATAGTTTCTTTGTTTTTTCTGTAGCACCTGCTAGGAATTTTGCATCTCCTTCATAAGGTGTGTAGTTAGCTTGGATAAATCCTCTAACATCTATTTCTTTTGTCCATTCTCCGGCTTTATTAAAACCATCCCATTGCTTAAAATCCATAATAAACCTCCTTAAAAATAATTAATTTAGCACATATAATCATATCATAAAATATATATAATATCAATAAAATTGTCGAAAAAAATAGAGGTATTTTAAACCAAAAAAAGAATATTATCTAAATTTATTTCTATTTATAGTATAGATAATATTCTAAAAAAATATACAAATAAAAAATTGCAAAAAATAACTAATCTTCATTTATAACTTTAGCTATTTTATAAATTAATTTTTGCTTTTCGGGAGTTGAGTTTTTTAATAAAGTATCAAATTCAGAAGATAAATAATTTTCTGAATTATTAGAAGAACCATTTAAAATAGAACCTTCTGTAATACCTAAAATATCACAAATTTGACTTAATCTTTTTAAACTAATATGGGAACTCCCACGTTCTATTCTACTAAGAAAAGCAATAGAAACATCAAGTTTTTCTGCAAGCTTTTCTTGAGTTAAACCACTATCTATTCTAGCCTTTTTTAGCCTTTCACCAATAATATTATAGTCTAATGCCACATGATTCACCTCTTCCTAATATGAAAAAAATATACCATGTATACGAAACAAATTACAGAAACATATAAGTAAATATATACATGTGATGATTTATTAATAATAGTATTTACAAAAAAATAAAAAATATGTAAAAATATCTAAAATAGACTTTTTTATAAAAAAATGATATATTTAGAGTTAGAACAAATTAGCTCGAATGGAGGTTAAAATGTTAGAGCAAAAGTTAGAAAAAAATTCAAACAACAATAAAAAAATAATTGGTAAAAAAAGAATATATTTTGAAGAAATGGATTCTACACAAATAAAAGCAAGAGAACTTGCTGAAGCAAAAAGTGTAGAAAATGGTTCTATAATAATTACAGATAATCAAACAAAAGGAATAGGCACACACGATAGAAAATGGTATACAACAAAAGCAAAAAATTTAACTTTTACAATGATTATTTATCCAGAATGTAGTATTCAAAAATTAAATACATTAACTTACGATATAGCAAAAATTATAACTAATACCATATACACATTATATAATTACAAATTAGAGATAAAAAAACCAAATGATATTGTATATAATGGAAGGAAAATGGGAGGAATTCTTACCCAAATAACAACATCTGGAGATAAGATTAAATATTTATTAATAGGTATTGGTTTTAATGTAAATCAAACAGAATTTAATGATGAACTAAAAGATATTGCTACATCTATGCAAATAGAATTTAATAAAGAATTTGACAGAGAAGAAATATTAACAGAATTTCTATATAAGTTTGAACAATATATTTTACAAAAGAGAATAATTTAGAAAAAAATTAAACAAAAAAAGCAGAATTAATTGAGAGCTATCTCAATAATCTGCTTTTTATTTTACCGGTAATGTTTATATTATAAAATACTTATTAATAATTTTCTGAATTTACTTCAAAGTAACTTTGAGCATGTTTACAAACTGGGCAAATTGTTGGAGCTTCTAATCCAACATGGATATGTCCACAGTTTCTACATTTCCAAACAACAATGCTTCCTTTTTTGAATACTTCTCCGTTTTCAACATTTTCTAATAATTTTTTATATCTTTCTTCATGATGTTTTTCAACTTCAGCGATTCCTCTGAATGTTGCAGCAATTTCCATGAATCCTTCTTCTTCTGCTTCTTTAGCGAATGTTGGGTACATATCTGTCCATTCATAATTTTCTCCTGCTGCTGCATCAGCTAGGTTTGATTTTGTATCTCCAATTCCTTCTAAATATTTAAAATGTAATTTAGCATGTTCTTTTTCATTTTCTGCTGTTTCTAAAAATATAGCAGCTATTTGCTCATAACCTTCTTTTTTTGCAACACTTGCAAAATATGTATATTTATTTCTTGCTTCTGATTCTCCTGAAAAAGCAGCTCTTAAGTTTGCTTCTGTTTTTGATCCTTTTAATTCCATTTTAATACCTCCATATTTTTAAATTTCTTCTATAAATATATTATAGGATTGGACAAAAGTCAAGAGAACTAAAAAAAATATAATACATATAATATTTAATAAAAGAAAAATGCCAAAGGGGTCTATCCTGGGTGGCACGATTCGTTTACGTTATATGAGATAGGAGGAAGGATGAAAAAAATATGCAATAAGAATAATAAATCTAAGAATAAGAAAAAACTAAAAAGCTATATGGTAACTATTGCAGGAAATCCAAATGTTGGGAAGTCTACAATTTTTAATGCACTTACGGGAATGAATCAACATACAGGAAATTGGACACGGCAAAACAGTTGGAAATGCAATAGGAAAAGCACATTATAATGGCGTAGAGTTAAATTTAATAGATACACCAGGTACATATTCAATAATGTCAAATTCAGAGGAAGAAAAAATTGCGAGAAATCAAATTTGCTTTTCAAAATCTGATGCAACTTTAGTTATATTAGATGCTACATGTTTGGAAAGAAGTTTAAATTTAGCATATCAAATATTAGAAATAACAAATAGGGTTGTTATATGTGTAAATTTATTAGATGAAGCAGAGAAAAAAGGCATACATATAGATTTTGAAGAATTAGAAAGAATTTTGGGTGTACCAGTAGTTGGAACAATTGCTAAAAAGAAAAAAACTTTAAAAAATTTATTAGAAAAAGTAATAGATGTATGCGAAAAAAAATCTCAAACACAGCCAAAAAGAATAACTTATCCACCTGTTATAGAGGAATGTGTGGAAAAGATAGAGAAAAAAATAGCAAAAAAGGATATTAAAAATAAAGAATTGTCTAGATGGATTGCTCTAAAGGTAGTAGATGGCGATAAAGAGATAATAGAGGATATAGAAAAAAATCTAGAAATAAATTTAAATGAGAATGAAGAATTAAAAGAAGAAAACGAGGAAGTAGAGGATATATTAAAACATAACGGAATTGAAAGAAACAAAATAAAAGATATAATGATTTCTAATATAATTTTTATGTCGGAAAATTTATTTAAAGATATAGTAGAATTAAAAAATAAAGACTATAACAAAAGAGATAAAAGAATTGATAGAATACTTACATCTAAAATTTTTGGAATACCAATCATGCTAATGTTTTTAGGATTAATCCTTTGGATTACAATAGTTGGGGCGAATTATCCATCTAATTTATTATCGCAGTTATTTGGAGAGATTCAAGAAAAAATAGTATATGGTTTTAATATAATAAATGTTCCGGATTGGTTAACTAGTTTACTAATTGATGGAATATATAGGACCGTAACTTGGATAATAGCAGTAATGCTACCACCAATGGCGATTTTTTTCCCGCTTTTTACAATATTGGAAGACTTAGGATTTTTACCAAGAATTGCTTTTAATTTAGATAAGTTATTTAAAAAAGCAGGAAGTACTCGGAAAGCAAGCTTTAACAATGTGTATGGGATTTGGTTGTAATAGTGTAGGGGTTACAGGTTGTAGAATAATAGAATCTAAAAGAGATAAATTAATAGCAATTCTAACAAATGCATTTGTACCATGTAATGGAAGGTTTCCATTTTTAATAACTGTATCCAGTGTTTTTATAGGAGGAATAGCCACATTCAAAAATAAAACAATTGTAGCAACTATTTCAGTAATGGCCATAATTTTATTTGGAATATTGATGACTCTTTTTATTTCAAATATACTCTCTAGAACGATTTTAAAAGGAGAAAAATCCTCATTTATACTAGAACTCACTCAATACAGAAAACCACAAATAGGAAAGGTAATAATAAGGTCTATATTTGATAGAACATTATTTGTACTTGGAAGAGCAATAGTAGTTGCCTTACCTGCAGGAGCTGTTATTTGGCTTTTTGCAAATATAACCATAGGAGATATGAATTTATTAAATTATATAGCAGGTTTTCTTGACCCATTAGCTAGATGTATGGGCATGGATGGATATATTTTAACAGCATTTATATTAGGAATTCCTGCAAATGAAATTGTACTTCCAATAATACTTATGTGTTATATGGGAAGCGGAAGTTTAGTAGATATTGAAAATACTTATGAAATAGGAAATATATTAATTCAAAATGGCTGGACGCTCCTTACAGCAATTAATGTAATGATTTTTACTGTTCTACATTTCCCTTGTGCTACTACTCTAATGACTATAAAGAAAGAAACAGGAAGCTGGAAGTGGTCTGTATTGGGATTTTTACTTCCAACAATTTGCGGAGTAATAATTTGTATTATTACAACAGGAGTGTGGAATGCAGCTATGTCCATAATGTAATAATTAGCAATAAAATAAATAAAAGGAAGAACTAAAACGTTCTTCCTTTTAAAGCTTTATAATTTACCATTCCTTTTTATGATTTATTAATTCTGAAATATATCCCATTAAGCAATAAGGAGCAAGAATAAATGCATATATTAAAATATAAGCAATAAATGCTAAAATACTCCTTTTTTCTAATTTGCAGTCAATTTCTTTTAACATATTTTTTCGTCTTAGTTCAATTAATAAGCAAAGAAGTAAGCCTAAAGGAATTACAAGTAAAGATATCCATCCAATTAATAGTGGGTTACCTAAAGCTAATAATATTAATCCAAGTGGTACGAATATAAGAAGTGCTAAATCAGTAAATGGGAAGAATAAATTTAAGCACATTAAAAATCTTGATTTTGCACTTAGTTTTTTTGCTGTAAATACTGGTACTTTTTTAAAAGCTTCAATCATACCTCTAGCCCATCTTTTTCTTTGTTTGCCTAAATCTCTGAAATTTTCTGGAACTTCAGTAAATGCAATTGCATTTTTTGCAAAGTTAGTTTCATAACCTTTACTTAATAACTGCCAAGTTAGAACAATATCTTCTCCAACACAGTTTTGCCATCCACCAATTTCTTTTAATAATTTAGTTTTATAGGCACTAAAAGCACCTTGGGCAACTAATGTGGTATTATAATTTCCTTGAAGAAGTTTTACTCCAAATATACCTAAAGTATAATCCCATTCTTGTAATTTTGTAATAAAACTTTTCTTAGCATTTTTTACAAATAAACATCCTGCAGTAGCAGCTGTTTTTTGGTTAGAATTAGTTAGTTTATGCATAATCTTTCTTATTGCCAAAGCATGTAAAATAGTATCACTATCTATAGTTATAACATAATCAGTTTTTACATTCTTAAGACCTTCGTTAAGAGCAGCTGCTTTTCCTTTATGTGGCATTTCTATAATATTTGTATTAGGATTTAATTCAGTTGTTTTTAAAAGTGCTAGAGTTCCATCTGTCGAACCGTCATCTATAATATTTATATATATTTTTCCTGAATATTTTTGTTTCCTTATTGATTCTAGAGTATCTTTTATTGATTTTTTTGCATTATATGCTGGTATTAAAATAGTAACATCTTCTTCTTTCTTCGAGCATGATTTATTTTCTTTCTTTTTAAATAATAAGCTAACAAATGAAAATACATAATTGAATCCTGGAATTAGGGCTATAAATGTTACTAAATAAATAGCCAAGAAATATCCAAAATAACATGCAATATCATTAATCCAATTAATATTTATGAATATTGAACATATAAGGCATATTAATGCAAACATAATTGATATTAAAAACATTATTATCACCTCACAATATCATATGAAATATGTTGAAAAATGGTGTAAAGTGTCAAATAATGTCTTATATGAATATGATAAATAGAGGTGAGAGTTTTGGGAATTAAGAAAAAAAGAAAAAGATAATTATAATAATATGTTTAGTGCTTATTTTTTTAACTATATAAATACTCCGCAAAGTTTTGAAGAGAATATAAAGACATTTTTAGAAAACGGATATACGATAATATCAATGCAAGATTTAGCAGAGTATGATAGCGGAAAAGCAGAACTTCCAAATAAGCCAATAATAATAACTTTTGATGATGGGTATTATAGTAATTATGAGTATATCTATCCAATTTTGAAAAAGTATAATGTTAAGGCTTCTATTTTCATAATAACAGATAACATTGGAAAAGAAGTAGATGGAATAAAATATTTAGGCTGGGAAGAGTGTTTAGAAATGCAAAATAGTGGTTTAATAGAAATATTTAGCCATAGTAAAAAGCATGTTTTTTATAATAAACTTCCTGTTAGAGAACTTCGTGATGATGTAATAGAGTCATATAAATTAATAGAAAAAAATTTAGGAAAACAGGAATTACATGTATTTGCTTATCCCTATGGAGCATATACAGATGAAACTGTAAGAACTTTAAAGAATAATGGTATTGATTTTCAAGTATATGATATAGGGTGGAATAATTTTAAAGATTTAAATAAAGATTTTATTAAAAGAATTAATATACCTTGTGAAATGACTGGAAAAGAAATAATAGAGGTCATTAACCAAAATGGTAATGACCTTTTAAATTTCTATATAATTATGGCTACATGCACGTACTAATCTATTCATTATAGCTAATCCTAATCCTTCCTGCTTTACTCCTTCAATTATAACTATATCTGGTTTAAACTTATCAACTTTTCTTAAATCAGTAAATATGTTTTGAGCAATCTCATCTAAATTATATTTTGAGCCAATATCTATCACTAATTTATTTTCATATTTTGATACATTCTCTGTTGTAGAAAGTATAAGAGGAGTTTTATAAGAACTGCTTATCTCATTAACTTTATTTATTAATAAATCATTATTATCACTATAAACTAAAACGCATTTACTATTTGGAGCATAATGTTTATATTTCATTCCTGGAGATAATACTTTTTCACCATCTTCTAATTTAGAAAAAACATGTTTATCAATTTTTACCTGTCCAACAACGATTTTTATATCTTCAGGAGTTATTTTTCCGGGACGTAATATTGTAGGAACACCATCTATTACTTTTACAACAGTGGATTCTAGTCCAACATCTGTAGAGCCACCATCAATAATACAATCAACTTTATCTGATAATTCATCAAAAATATCACTAATATTTGTACCACTAGGTTTTCCAGAAATATTAGCACTGGGTGCAGCAATTGGAACTCCAGAATATGCAATTAATTTATTTGCAATTTCATTACTAGGCATACGAATACCAACAGTATCTAAAGAAGCAGTAACAATATTTGGAACTACTGGCTTCCTATTTAATATAATTGTAAAAGGGCCTGGCCAAAATGCATCCATAAGTTTATGCTCAATTTCAGATATATCTGTTGCTATATCATTTAACATCTCCTTATCTGAAATATGTAATATAAGAGGATTATCAGAACTTCTACCTTTTGCTTCAAATATTTTTTTTACTGCAACTTCATCTAATCCATTAGCTCCTAAACCATAAACTGTTTCTGTAGGAAAAAGAATTAATCCTCCAGAACGAATAATTTGACCAGCTTCTTGTAAATCTGAATAATCATTAGAGCTTTTTAAGTCTATATATTTTTTCAAAATAACTCACGATCCTTTTGCTATTTTATTTTTATTTTCATTATATACTAAATAAAAATGCACATATATTATACTACAAAATCAGCTATTTAGTAAATACTAGTATTTTATCAGTATCAGATTTTCTTAAAGCTATAACTATATTTCTAACCATATATGCAGTAGGATCATTAAATATACTTTTAAAAATAGGCGTAATAGGAGTATTAGGTATAAAGCCTAAATCCATAAGCCTTCTTTTTATATTATCACAGTTTATTTCTTGAATAGTTCCACTTTTACCAATTTCTAACTGGGATAGAGGAATAACGTTTGACATATAATCACCTCATAATATATTATGAAAACTAGTTTAAAAAGTTTATATAAGATAAAAAATAAATAAGAAAACACTAAAAATATAGAAAAATATAAAATCTTTAAGTAATTAATGTTTTAAGTTGAATAGAATAACTCATTATGATATATTAACAGTGATGTGAAATAATAAATATAGAATAGGAAATAATATAATGGAAAATTTAAGAGAAAAGTTATTTGAACTTGCAGATAATAAATATAAAGAATTTCATAATAGTCTATGTCCAAATTCAGATAATATATTAGGAGTAAGAGTCCCTACATTAAGACAGCTAGCAAAACAAATATCTAAGGAAAATGGAATAGAATTCTTAAATACATATAAGCCAGAATACTATGAAGAGAAAGTGATATATGGTATGGCAATTGGGTATACCAAAATGGAGCTTGATTTAAGATTAAAATATTTAGATGAATTTGTGCCAATTATAGATAGTTGGGCAGTTTGTGATGTAGCATGTTCTACATATAAATTTACTACAAAAAATCTAGAAGAAATGTGGGAATACATACAAAAATATATAAATTCAGACAAAGAATTTGAAGTAAGATTTGCAGCAGTTATGCTGATGGATTATTATATAAATGATGAATATATAGATAAAGTTTTGGACATATACAATAATATTAGTTTAGATAAATATTATGTGCAGATGGGAGTTGCTTGGGGAATTTCAGTTGCATTTGTTAAATATGAAGAAAAAACAATGGAATTTTTAAAAAGCAAAAATAATAAATTGGATAAATTCACATATAATAAATCCTTACAAAAGATAATTGAATCATATAGAGTTAGTAATGAAACAAAAAATGTTATAAGACAAATGAAAATAAAGTAAAACTTGACGGAGGCAAATATGGAATTTGATAAGGAAAAAAATGATGATAAAGAATATGTATTAAGTATGGTAAAACAGCAAGGAAGTTTGTTAGACTTAGCGTCAGAAAGACTAAAAGATGATAAAGAAGTGGTAATGGCAGCTGTAACTCAAGATGGAAATGCATTAGAATTTGCTGGAAGCAAAATGAGAAATGATAAAGAAGTTGTATTAACCTCCATAAAAAAAGTTGGATGGACAGCATGCTATGTAAGTAAAAAATTAGCAGATGATAAAGAAGTTATTTTAGATGCAGTAAAAATAAATGGACAAGAATTATATTATGCATCAGAAAGATTAAGAGATGATAAAGAAGTAGTTCTTACAGCTGTAACAAATAAAGGACTTATATTAAAATATGCAAGTAAAAGATTAAGAGCAGATAAGAAAATTGCTCTAGCTGCAGTAAAAAGTGACAAAAGAGCGTTAGACTATATCTCTGATGAAGATATAAAAAAACAAGTTAAAGAAGAACTTGAAAATCAGGAATAAAAATCTAAAAAACATCAAAAACTAATACTGGTGATAAAATGAAAATATCATGGATAAAATATGAAAAAGATGATAAAAATTTTAAATTACCAGAAAGATTAGGTTTTGATGTTTTTAAATTAAGCAATCCAGAAGATACAGATAAAAAGTTAGACGAGTTAATAAAAAATAAATATAATACAATATTTATAACGAATGAAATTGCCAGTTTTTCTAGTAATATAATAAACAAATACAATAAAGATGACAAAATAAAAATCATAATTACTAAAAACAAAGAATAATATTCAATAATAACTGAAAGGATGGAATAGATTGAATATTGGTAGGTATAATAAATTCGTAAAAAAACTAGAAAGCAATATAAAAAAGTTGGATAATAGCTTTTCTCATATCATACTTTTATGCATAGGTACAGATAAGATAATAGGAGATTCTGTAGGACCAATGATAGGAAGTAAATTAAAAAAATTAGAAAATGAATATATCAAAATTTATGGAAGTATTGGAGAAAATTTAGACTTTTCAAATGCTAAAAACACTGTAGAAGAAATATATATAAAATACAACAATCCATTTATCATAACAATAGATGCAGCCCTTAGCAAAGAAAAAAGAATGGGTGAAATTCATATAAGTAATGGTTATATAAAAATAGGAAATGCATTAGAAAAAAGTATATGTTTTTATTCAAATATAAATATCAAATGTGTTGTAGGAAAGTATAACAAACTAGACAAAAATGATAATATTACAATTTTAAATAATGTGGTAAAAGAAGATGTATATAATATGGCTGAAATTGTATCTAAAGGAATAAAAAATATTTTTGAAAACATCAATATTTATGTATAAGTAATAAAAAAATGGCAAAACTTTAAGTAATTAGATTTACTTAAAGGGAGGAAATACTATGAATAATGAAGGACTTAAAAATATAGTATTACTTAAAGATTTACCATCAAATATAATAGAAGAAGCTATAATTGTATTAAAAGAAAATAAAAAAATACATAAGTATCAAAAAATAATTGAAAGACAAAATAAAAATGCCAAAGATATGGAAGAAAAAGAAGATAAAAATAAACAAGAAAATAAAAGAACAAAAAAACATGAAAACAATAAAGTAATAAACGAAAATGACTATATAATAAAAGAAGCATATATGCTTTTAGATGATTATACAAAAAAGCTAGAAAAAGAAACTCCAAAATGGAAAAATAATTTAAAGAAACTAGAAAAAAGATATAAAATATCAGTAAAAATAAATATCGGTTTGCTAAGTATTATTATACTAGGAGTAATATTAAATTGCTTTAAAATAATTTAATATAAGAATAAAGAACACCCAAAATGCATATACATTAAAAAAACAACAAAGGAAGAGGTGTTTTTTTTATGGAACGAACAATGAGTAGGGAAGAACGAATACGAAGAGCAGAGGAAATATACAATAGGCGAAAACGATTAAATGGAGTAAGAGTATCAACCAGTAATGTAAACAAAAATGAAAAAGTGAAAATTTCATTATTAAAGAAAATGCTAATGCAAATGGCCATTTGTATAGTAATATATATAATTTTCTATTTAATAAAAAATAGTAATTATATATTTTCTGAAGATGTATTAAATAAAACTAAAGAATTTTTATCATATGATATAAATTTTGGAAATATTCAGAATAGCATAACATCATTTATAAATGATAATAAAGACAAGTTTAGTTTCTTAGGATTATTTGATAATAACGAAGATAATCAAAACAGTGAAAACAATGTGGAAAACAATAACGAAACTTCAGGTGAAAATGCAAATTCAGTAGGAGGAATTGGCGGAGCAAATAGTAATGAGGTAGAAGAAGAAAAAGAAGAAGATAAAAATACTAAAAAATCACAATCAGAAATAGATATAGAGTATATTAAGGAAAATTTCGACTTTATGGTTCCAGTAAAAGGAACAGTCACTTCAAGGTATGGAAAAAGAGAAGCAACAGAAGTGGTATCTGCAAATCATAGTGGAATTGATATAGGGGCAGACGAAGGAACACCAATTTATGCAGCTGTAGATGGAGTTGTAACAGTTGCATCTTCAGAAGGAGAATATGGAAAACACATAGACATAACTAGCAATGATGTACTAACAAGATATGCTCATTGTAGTAAGCTTCTAGTAAAAAAAGGAGAAAAGGTAAAAAAAGGAGACAAAATAGCTTTAGTTGGATCAACAGGAAACTCAACAGGACCACACCTTCATTTTGAAATAAGAAGAGATGATAGGACTATAAATCCTGAGTCAATTTTGGATTTTAGTTAAATTTAATTCTTTTCTAATTTAAGAATTAAGGGAGGGTGTAATTCTGAATGAGTTTAAAACTAGATTTAAAAATATTCTTATTTCTTTTACTATTTTTAATTACTTCACAATTTGAAATATACATAATTATAATGATATTTGCTATAATACATGAATTAGGACATCTAGTAGCAGGGTTACTCTTAAAATTTAAAGTAGAAGAAATAAAATTAACTCCAATGGGAGTTAGACTACAATTTAAAGTTACTAATAAAGAATACAATAAAAAAGTAAAAAAAGGAAATTGGTTAAATGTAAAAAAAGCTATAATTGCATTAGCAGGACCAATAACAAACATAATCATTTTTATAGCTCTAATATTATTGCAAAACTTTGATTTAGCTTTTACAAAAACATACATATATCAAATAATTATATATTCAAATTTATTAATAGCAATATTTAATATGATACCAATATATCCAATGGATGGCGGAAGAGTTATTAACGAAATTTTAAAAATAACTGTAGGATATAAAAAAGCATATAAAGCTACATATATCATATCTAAAACAGTATTAATAATTTTAACAGCAATCTCAAGTATAGTAATATTATATTTAAAAAACATAGCAATTTTGTTTATTATTATGTATCTGTGGTTTTTAGAGCTACAAGAAATAAGAAGATACAATAAAAGAAAAAATATTGAAAAAATGGTAGAAAGAATAGAAAGCCAGAATAAAATAAGTTAAAAAAATACCAGAACAAAGTAAGTGTAAGTATAAAGCTTAAATATAAAAGGAAAGTCAAAATAATAAAATTAATGCTAAAGATTTTAATAGGTTTACTTTTTATGTAAAATATGCTATATTATTTATGTGTTGTACACCCGTTTATTAAGGAGGTTTTGACAAATGTCGAAGCATAACGGTGTGTTTTTTTCTCTTGTGATTTCCGCAATTGTGTTTGTGCTCCTCTTAATCGTAAATTGGATTAACTATTTCAGAATAGTACCTGAAATGTTGATACCAAACCTTCTGATCAGCATCTCCATCTTCATTATTACCTATAATTCCTATAAGAAAGGCTACGGTGAAGGCTTTGCAGATGCAGCTAGGACGATGTTCAGCAGCTATCTTGACGGTTTTGAAGACGGTTATACCATATGTATGGCCGACTATAAACAGGTCAATAACGAGCCAGACGAGGAAGGAGATAATTATCTAGAGGGTAAACCAGATGACGAGGAGAAGTAAGCAGAAGAGAGAAACACATAATAGGGCCCCGAGCTTTTGGGCCCTTCTATTATGTTTTACACGTGATTATGATTTTAGATATAAAATAGATAAGAATTTTGTTAATATAATAAAAATAATTCAAGTATTTTTTCAAAAACATCGAAAATATACTTGAATATATAGAAAATAGACTACATAATATGGTATAATAGTAGTGTTTAATTTATTATATAAGAGGAGAAAAATGTTTAACATAGAAGAAGAACTAAAAAAATTGCCATCAAAACCAGGCGTATATATAATGCATGATAAAAACGACAAAATAATATATGTAGGAAAAGCAATTTCATTAAAAAACAGAGTGAGACAATATTTTAGAAAAACTAATAAAACAAAAAGAATACAAAATATGGTTTCTTTAATAGACCACTTTGAATATATTGTTACAGACAATGAGGCAGAAGCTTTAATATTAGAATGTAATCTAATAAAAAAGAACATGCCTAAATTTAATGTCTTACTAAAAGATGGCAAAACATATCCATATATAAAAGTAAATATAAAATCAGAATATCCAGATGTGTACATTACAAGAAGAATACTAAATGATGGCGCAAAATATTTTGGCCCATACGCAAACTCTGGAAGTGCAAAAGAAATGGTTGATTTTATAAAATCAAAATTTAAAATAAGACAATGCAAAAGTTTTAAATACAAAGATAGACCATGCTTAAATTATCATATAAAAAAATGTATGGCACCATGTATGGGGTATGTTTCCAGAGAAGAATATATGAAACAAATAAATGAGATTATTGACGTTTTAGAAGGAAAAACAGATAAATTAATGAAACAGCTAAATGAAGAAATGGAAGAAGCATCAAAAAATCTTCAATTTGAAAAAGCAGCATATATAAGAGATAAAATTATTGCAATAGATAGAATATCTGCAAAACAAAAAGTATCAAACATCTCAGAGAACGACATAGATGTAATAGGGTTAGCTAAAAGTGATACACGAGTATGCATAGAAGTATTCTTTGTTAGAAAAAGCAAAATGATAGGAAGAGAACACTTCTTCTTAAACGATTTAGTAGATGAAGAGCCAAAAGAAATATTATCAAACTTTATAAAACAGTACTATATGGGAAGACCAATACTTCCAAATAAAATAATGATAAGAGAAGAAATAGAAGACAAACAAATAATAGAAGAGTTGCTAACTAAACAAGCAGGAAGAAAAGTAGAAATAAAAACACCACAAAAAGGTGAAAAATTAAGATTAGTAGAAATGGCAGAAAACAATGCAAAAATTACATTGGAGAACAAAGAAAAAGATAAAAACACAATCTTAATGGAATTAAAAGAAGTATTAAAAATAGATAAATTACCAAGAAAAATAGAATGTTATGATATATCAAACTTATCTGGAACAAATATGGTAGCTGGAATGAGCGTTCTTCAAGACGGAAGCATAAAGAAGAATATGGCAAGAAGATTTAAAATAAAAACAGTATTTGGACAAGACGACCCAAGATGTATGAATGAAGTAATAAAAAGAAGATTAGTACATTCAGTAGAAAATCCAAATGGAGGATTCGGAAGATTACCAGATGTAATATTTGTAGATGGAGGAATAACCCAGATAAGAGCAGCAATAGAAGCAATAGATGAACTAAAAAAAGAATATAAAGAAAAGAACGGAGAATTCGATACAAGTATTCTAGACATACCTGTATTTGGAATGGTAAAAAACGATAAACACCAAACAAGAGCATTAATGAATAAAGAAAGACAAGAACTAAAAATATCTGATAACTTATTTAAATTAATTACTAACTTTCAAGACTCAGTACATGATACAGCAATTGGATACCACAAAAAACTAAGAGAAAGAGAACTTACAAAATCTAAATTAGATGAAATACCAGGAGTAGGAGAGGTAAAAAGAACAGCTCTTCTTAAGAAATTTGGTAGCAGTAAAAAAATTGCAGAAGCTTCAATAGAAGAATTAACACAAATAAAAGGAATAAATGAAAAATTAGCACAAAAAATAAAAGAAGAACTTAATTAATAATTCGTTGTGCTCAACATACGGGAAAAAGTATTGCTAATTTTTGAGAATAAAAAAGAAAAAGTAATATCTTTTCTTGTATAATTTTGAAAATTGTAATTTAAAGAGACTTTTTATAAGAAAAAAGCAATTTATGTTTTACGAAAGTTGGAATAATTATTAAAATCCCGAATATTTATAATAATAGAAAATATAGATAGGGGGATTTGTATAATGGAGTATGCAAAAGATATTTTAATAGGCGTGAAGCAAGGACAAGTAGTGAGCAGTAGAAAGGAAAAGAAAAACAAAGGTCTAAATTCAAAAGGAAATGGATTTAAAAGTTTTACAAGTAAAATTATAAAACATAAATTTATAACTACTGTAATACTTGCAATGCTTGGTTTTATAGTATTGGATTTAGTTTTAATCACAAACTTTATAAATATTTTAATTACTATATAAAGCAATACTTAGAGCATAATGAAACAATGGTAAAAACAAACAAGAAAAACAAAACAAAAAAAACAGGACAAATATAACGAATAAAACAAAAATAGAAAGGAACAAGTAATGAATATAGCAAATAATTGGAAAGATTACGAAATACTAGATATGGCAAATGGCGAAAAACTAGAGAGATGGGGAAATGTTATATTAATAAGACCAGACCCACAAATAATATGGAAAAACAAATCATTTCCTAAAAAATGGGAGATGGCAAATGCGAGATATAATAGAAGCTCATCTGGTGGTGGAGGCTGGAAATATAACAAAAAAATGCCAGAAAGTTGGAAAATAAAATACAAAGACTTAACATTTAATATAAAACCAATGGGATTTAAACACACAGGACTATTTCCAGAGCAAGCCGTAAATTGGGATTGGATGATATCTAAAATAAAAAATGCAAAAAAAGATATAAATGTATTAAACCTATTTGCATATACAGGAGGAGCAACAGTAGCATGTAGTTATGCAGGAGCATCAGTATGCCATGTAGATAGTTCAAAAGGAATGACAACATGGGCAAAAGAAAATTTAGCCACATCAGGATTAGCAGATAGACCAGTAAGATTTATAGTTGATGATGTTGTAAAATTCGTAAATAGAGAAATAAGAAGAGGACATAAATACGATGGAATAATAATGGATCCACCTTCATATGGAAGAGGAACAAATGGTGAAGTATGGAAATTTGAAGATAATATATATGAGCTAGTAGAACTATGTTCAAAAGTACTTTCAGACAACCCACTATTCTTCCTAATAAATTCATATACAACAGGAATATCAAGTGCAGTCTTAGAAAATATATTAAGATTAAATATAAAAAAAGAAGGAAAAATAACACATGGAGAAATAGGACTTCCAATGACAAATTCAAAATTAATACTACCATGCGGAATTTATGGAAGATGGGAAAAATAGGAGAAATAAATGAACAAATTAAAAGTAATATATGAAGATAACCATATAATAGTAGTAGAAAAACCGGTAAACGTACCATCACAAGGAGATAAAACAGGAGACGTAGATATGCTAACAATAATAAAAGCATATCTAAAAGAAAAATACAATAAACCAGGAAATGTATATTTAGGATTAATACATAGACTAGATAGACCTGTAGGAGGAGTAATGGTATTTGCCAAGACTTCAAAGGCAGCAGCAAGACTAAGCGAGCAGGTACGTGAAAAGGTATTCAAAAAAACATATTTAGTAATAGTGAATGGAAGAATGCAAGAGAAAAAACGGAATATTACAAGACTACTTATTAAAAAATGAAAGAAATAATATGAGTAAAGTTGTAAAAGAAGGCACAAAAAATTCAAAACTTGCAATACTAGATTATGAAGAACTCAAATATAACGAAGAAACAAATTTATCTTTATTAAAAATAAACTTACATACAGGAAGACATCACCAAATAAGAGTACAATTTTCAAGTAGAGACCATAGCATATATGGCGACCAAAAATATGGAGGAAGAGGCCATGGCAAACAAATATGTTTATGGGCATACGAATTAACAATAAAACACCCTATTACAAAAGAAGAAATGACATTTAAATCTATACCAGAAATAAATGGTAGTTGGAAGATAATAGAAGGTGTGAAGTTATAAAAAAAATAGACCATTGGGATAATGTCATTAAAAAGGTTTAACACAATAAAAAGAATCAATTAATCTTAAAATTTTAATTGATTCTTTTTTTGTTGTGAGAAAATTGTTAGAATTATATAAAATAATAAAAATTTTATTTTATGAAAAAACATAAATATTATATGAAATCAAAAAATAAAAATTTCATATATAAAAATGGACTTTTTGTAAAAATAAAGTAAAAAAATATCGAAAAAAGTATTATTATAATTCTAGTTAAAAAAAGAGGTGAAGAAATTGGTTGAAAAATTTTGTAACTTTATTCTAAGCAAGATGAAAAATAAAATGCCAGAAATCACAGATGAACAAGGCGAAGTTATACTATATGGGTTAGAACTAATATTAGGAGAAATACCAAAAATATTATTACTTTTTGCATTAGGATTTCTTTTAGGAGTAGGCTGGTATGTTTTATTTGCATATATAGCTATAGCACCATATAGAGGAATGTCTGGAGGCTTTCATCTTCATACACATATAGGATGTATTATAACAACTAATTTATTCTATTTAGGAAATGTATTAATTAGTAAATATTTAGTTTTAGATACTATAGAAAAATACATATTAATAGGACTAGCCTTTATATTTGGAATATTAATGATAAGCATATATGCACCAGCAGATACCGAAAATGTTCCAATAATAAGCAAAAAAGAAAGAAAAAAGAAAAAAATATTATCATACATAATATTAACAATAATGCTTACAGCATCCATATTTATACCAAATAGAATATTATCAAATATATTAATTATAGGAAGCATAATTCAAACCATGACTATAACAAGAATAGCATTTAAACTTACCAAAAACGAATATGGCCATGAAATGTATGAACAAGGAAAAATAGAATTAAATTGATAATAAACATTTGCCGGCAATGTTTTATTATAGAAAACTTTTACAAAGGAGGAATGTTTTATGTTAAAAGAATTAGCTAAATTAGCAGAAAAATATGCACAATCAAGTAATACAGCGTGTATTGGACTTGGAATAATACATCAACCAAAAATGCCAAAATCTTTAATAAAAAAAGATAAATAGAAAATAGATAAGTTAAAAAATAATAAAGAACTAACAACGTACTTCAATATAATAAAATTTAATAATCGACAAACGAAAAGATAGTCTCATTTATATGAGACTATTCTTTCGGTACTTGAGTATAAATTATTTATATATTTCGAATTGTTGAGTAAAGAATTCATTATTCTTTGTGGTAAATAAATTTAGATTGTTATTTCTCATTAATATTTGTCTTATTTTCCATAATCCAAGACCACTATGATTTTCTTTAGAAGTTACACCTTTTTGATAAATTTCTTCAGTGTTTACATCTTTATTTTTATAAGTGTTTTGGATAATAACTAAAATAAGATCATTTTTATTAATTTCTTTTCTAAAAGTAACATTAATTTGCTTTTTATCACACTCAGTTGCTGCATCTATTGCATTATCTAATAAAATACCAAGAATCCTTGTAAAATCATAAATTTTCATACGTCGTTCTATCTCGTTTAAATCTAGAAATACATTTAAAGAAATATTTACGTTCTTTTGGTCAGCATCATAATACTTTGTTGCGAGCATATGATAAATTGCTGGTTGATTAATAACATTTGGTGATAATGCATATAAATTATTTGTTTTCTGGCAATCTTCTAATAATTGATTGTAATATTTCTTTAATCCTTCCATATCGTTTGTTACTATATAGCCACCAATACCATTAACAATATTATCAAAATCATGTTTGAAAGACCTAACTGTGTCATGCAAAATTGTTAAAGAATGAATAGTAAGATTTGCATTTTCTAATTCTCTCTTGGTAAGTTCTAGTTTGGAAACATTAATAAGGTTATATATACTAATTACTGAATAAGCTACTAATCCTACTATAGCTATTAAAGTTATAACAAATGGCATCGTTTCATTATAATATAATCCTAAATAAAATTGTGAAGCTATTACAATTAAGCATAAAACAATACTAGCAATAATTAGAATTTTGTTTTTAGTAGTGATATTATCAAAAACTTCTAGATTAATCTTAAAATATTTAACTAATCTATAAAGCAGATAAATTATAGTATATATAATTACTAATACAATAATTCTATAAATAGGAATTGAAACTAGTAAGTTGTAATTAATTGAAAATACATATTTCATAAAGCTGGTACATATAAATTCTAAGACAGATGTGGTCAAAAAAATAATTGCTGTAGCAGATATGCACTTTAGTATGCTCGTTCTAAAGATAAAGAAAATTAAAACTGGTAGTAGAAAAATATTAACGAACACAGAATGAGAAGATGGTAACGTAAATGTAGTAATAGCTGTTATTAAACTTTGAACTAATACATATATAATTTTCTTTTTCTTAGTTGTTTCAATATTTAATATGCTTGTGAAGAAAAGCATTCCTACGTAAAATTCTAAGAATGATAAAGGTATTGATATAAATTTAAATAGCATCTCATTTGGTGTAGTCAAGGCTGACCAAACTGTTTGGAAAATATTCATTATTTAAAACCTCCATTAAATCATTTTTATATTTAGGGCCGATATAGCATTCGTCGTTTGGGGTAAATAAAATTATATTATTTGAAAAATCTATATCGGTAATTTTCTTAATATTAACAATATAAGATTTGTGACATCTAACAAAATTATAAGGTAACATATCAGATATCTTACTAAAAGAACTATAAATTTCATAATCTCTTGTATCTGTGTGAAATATTACCTTCATACCATCTTTCTTTATAAACCTAATGCTATTTTCTTTAATTACAGTTTTATCATTATCTAATCTTATGTATCTTTCTGCATTTCCGAATACATCAGAATAAAGTCTTAAAATTGTTTCTTCGAATCTTTCTTTTGTTAAAGGCTTTTGTAAAAAATCAAAAGTTTTATATTTATATGCGACCATTCCATATTCAAAATGACCTGTTATAAAAATTATATAAACACTTTTATCAACTCTTCTTATTTCTTCTGCTAATTTTAATCCAGATATTGAAGATTTTAAATCTATATCTAGAAGTAATACATGTATCTGATTATTCTTTACAAAGTCTAATAATTCTTTTGGATTACTAGTAGAAAAAATCACTTCACCCTTTAAGTTGTTAGAAATGATAATAGAATTTAACATCTTAGATAATTTATCAATAGCGCTAGGATTGTCATCACATATAACAAAATTTAACATGTTTATCCTCCGTATTTTTAAATAAAAATCTGAATTTAATTTCGACAAACTGTAAAAATACAACCATTTTTTTCCAGTCACTATATAAATATAATCTAAAAAATTTTGGTTGTCAATATTATTTTTTAGAAAAATAAAAATATTTGTCGAAAATTTTACAGTTTAGTAAAATTATAGGAAAGAGAAAAAATTTCTAATAAAATAAATTGCATATATTACTTTGGTTATGTTAAAATAAATAAGAAGGAGAAAAAATTGAATAAAGATTTATTAAATATAGAAAACATAAAAAGATATACATCCAATAGAAAAGTAAGCTAGACTAAACATTGTTTAAATAGATTGAATCAAAGAAACATACCAATATCGATGTAAAGACAGCAATAAATAATGAAGAAATTATAGAGTATTATTATGATGATTATTCATATCCTAGTTGTTTGATTTTAGGACATAATGTAAATAATAAAGTTTTACATATAGTATGTTGAATAGATGAAAAATTAGTTTATATGATAACAGCATATTATCCAAATACAAGCGAATGGAAAGAAGATATGAAAACAAGGAGGTAAGAATAATGAACTGTTTTATGTGTAAAGGTAATTTAGAAGAGAAAAAAGTAAATTATGTAGTAGATTTAGATAATACAATAATAATCATTAAAGGAGTGCCAGCAAAAGTGTGTACTCAATGTGGTGAACAATATTTTGATGATGAAACAGCAGAAAATATTGAAAAAATTGTAAATCAATTAAAAAAATTAGCAGCAGAAGTTACTATTGTAAATTATGAAGAAAAGGTTGCTTAGAAAACATATACTTCATGATGTCAAACTAAAAAGTTAATAAAAAATAATGGTACAATATAAAAAGTTATGATATAATAATTTACAATAAATGAAAAATACATTAAAAGAAAATGTAATTAAAACAAGGCAAAAAAGCTTGAAAAACAACTCAAAAGAGGAAAGGAAAACTAGAAAGAAATGATAAAACCTGAAAGCTACATGGCTCTAGAGAGAGAGAGAGAGAGAGAGAGAGGGGTACACTATTAAATAATAGATTCTTCACAGGAAGAATCCTATTAAATGTGCCACAAATCTCTAAAAAAATAAATAAAGTAACTACAGGGATAGACTGTATTATTGTAAATGTTTCTAAAAGAAACATTTATGGTGATATGGCCTATCCTTTTTGCGTGTGAAAAAGATAAAACGAGAATATAAAAAGAGATAAAGTACAAGTAATGCACAATGCAGATTAATGAAAAGTATTAAATGGAAAAAATCAAAAGGATAGATGTGAAATGAAAAAGAGACAAGTTAGAAATAATGAGGCAAAGCAAAATAAAAAATTAAATATAGACCTAAACAATAAGAACAGAAGAATAAGCATAAAGAACCTACCAACCTTTATTTTAATAGGATTAATTATAATGCTAATTATAATAGCAATAATATATTACGTGTTCTTAAGATATGCCCCAGAAATGATAATTACATATAGTGGGTATGCAGTAGAAGGAAAAACTATGGTTGAGAACCTAAAAAATAGTGATTTAAGTAATGTGAACCCATACTTGGGTTTAGTTGAAGTGCACGAAAACGACCTACTATATAAAAGATTAAATTCGTACTATATAGGCGAAGATGATAAAAAAGAGATAGACATAAATTATCCAATATACATAAATGAAGGTAATGCTTTACTAAACATCGGACCAACTACTAGATTAATAACAGTAAATTATGAAGAGGTAGAAGGATACCCAGACTTCATGCTGACAGATGGAGTAATGTATAATGGAGCAGATATAACAAGAGCAGATGGCAATAAGTATATATTTTTAAAAAGCGAAGACGAGATTTATACAAATGTAGGAAAAATACAAATAAGTACAGCATTGAATGAATATGAGATTAAAGAATTCAGTAATATATACTTTACAGAAGATTACATTACTTACTATGAAATGCAGGAAGGCTCTTCTAACAATGAGAACGACGGAACACAAAATAATATGCAAAGTTGGTACATGCAGTATAAAAGAATAAATGACATAGATATGGACTCAAAGATAGAAGTTAATGGAGAAGAGCTAACATATAAAGAATTCTTAGAGAGATTAGGTATTATTCAAGCAGAGGAAAATAATAAAACAGAGGAAACAGAAAATACAATAGAGAATGAAATAGGAGAAAACAATGTTGAAGAAGAAACAACAACACATGAGGAAAATAACGAAAGTAACACAAACAAAGTAGAAACAAATAAACCAACAGAGCAAGAATGGCAAGAAGGACAATGGGAAAAACCAACAGTAAGTTGCACAGACTTTGAAAGTGGTGTGTATACAATAAATACAAACCTATCAGTAACAGATAGGGCTGGTGTAATATCAAGAGGAGTAATATTTGAAATATATTTAGATGGAAGATTAAATAGAAGAGTTTTAGCAACACAAACAGGGAATATAGAAATAACAAACCTACAACCAGATACAGAGTTTGAGATAAGAGGAGCATTTTACTACTATGATGAAGATGGAGAAGAACAAGTTGAAGAATTTTATAACGGAACAGTAAAAACAAAACCAATAAGCGCATTAGGAACAATAGACTTTAGTTTCCAAAATGGAGAAATATACTCTAATAAAATAGAACTAATTCACCTAAAACTAAACAACGACCTAAATGAAGAAGTAATAAAAGGGATATCGAGAATACAAGTAGAGATAGGAGATGTAGCATTTAGATTAACAAATGACCAAATAGACCAATTAAAAGCAGGAGAAGAAATAACATATCAAACAAGTGAAAGTTTAACATCAAATAGTAAAATAAAATATAAAATAACAGCATTTGATAGATTTGGAAATGAGCTAAAAGCAATAAATAATGAAGGAGAAACAATAACATCAAAACAGTCACCAAGAGTAAGCATCACAGCAACAAAACAAGATGTAACAGAAGTAATACTAGATGTAACATTAAACAATAAAGATAATGTAAGCTTAGAAAACTATAGATATGAAATAACAAACCAAAGTGGAGATATAGTAAAGCAAGGAATACTAGGAAACAATGGAACAGCAAGTGATGGAAGTAAAGAAACATTAACATTTAATGACTTAGACCCAAATGGATATTATCAAATAATAATATATGGAGATTATGACTTAGACAATGGAGAGGGCAAACAACAAAACGAAGAATTAGGAAGAGCAAGCTTTGTAACAAGACCTTTAGCATCACTAGGATATATGCAAGTACATATAGATGATAAAGAAGTAACACAAAACAGCATGAACCTTGGCATAAGTATAGATGAAAATCAAACAGATGCAAGGTTACTTGCAATACTAGATAAAGTTGAAGTTGTGATATATGACAGAGGTAAGAATGTAGAGAGCAATGATGGAAATAATGATGGTAATAGTGGAAGTGAAAGCAATGAAAATGCAGGAGATAGTGACCAAGGGCAACAAGGCGATGATAATAACACGCCAACCACAGAAACAGAAGTAAAAAGAATAACATTTACCGAAGAACAAGTACAAAGCCTAAAAATAGCTGAAGAAATACAATTAAACCTAGAACAATTAAACTCAAACACAAAATATAGAATAGATGTAATAACAAGTGTAAAACAAGGTACTGTTGAAACAGTAGTAGAAGATAAACAAAATCTAGAACAAATAATCACACTAAAAATGCCAGCAGAAGTACAAGTAAGAAACCAATTTGTAATAGGAACAATGATAGACCTAGACATAAGAGTAGAAGACTCAGATGGTGCGGTACTTGTAGACCAAGTAAGAATAGAGGTAAGAGATAAAGATAACAAACTAATTGACCTAAGCGAAATGCCAACAAATGCAGACTATGAAAGAAAAACATACGAAAACTTAACACCAAACGAAACTTACAGAATAATCGTGTATGCACCACAATATAACATAGGAAGTACAGATGCAACATACGAGGCAGATTATATACTAAAAGAAATAGAAATAGTAACAGAAACAGGCATAAGTGGTAACCTAGATTTAATAGGCTTAGAAAAAACACCAACAGGCAAAAACTTAATAGATGTAGCCTCAAAAGTAAATTGGTATGAAAAATGCTTTGGAACAGATGCTAAGTATGGATTAAATTATGATGAAAATACAAAAATACTTACATTAGGAGAAACAAATGGTTATAACAAATATAATTACTATGACTTAAGTAAATATCTAGGACAAGAAATAACAATAAGTTTTAAAGCAAGAACGACAGATAGTGCTTATATGTATATTTCGGAAAAGGGAAATAATGATTTTAATAATGGAGACTATGTTGATTATTATACAATAAATGATTTAACTAGTGATTGGCGAGAGTATGTATATACTGTAACAATAAGTAAAACAGGATATATAGGTTTTAGAATAAATAGTGATAATACCTTAGTTGAAATACAGGATTTACAAGCAGAACTTGGAAACAGAAAAACCGACTACGAACAATTTCAATACAATTACAATGCAAATGTAGACATAACAGTAATAGATGCAAGAGATGAGATAGAAACAAATGATTATTATATAAGAATATACAAAAACGACGAACAAATTCAAGAAATTCGTTATGAAGAATTGGGCGAAGACAACGAAGTAGAAAATGTACAAAAAACATATGGTATAGAACCAGATGCAAATTACAGAATAGAATTGCTAGTAAAAATAACAGATAGATACTATGAACTAGACTCACAGGAGTTCTCAACAGCAGGCTCAAGAGAGCTAAAGGGAATATTTAATTTAAATGATTATCTAAAAATTCAACCATACGGAGAATATATAGTGTTAGATGATATAGATGTAACAGGAAGTGAATATGAATTTGGAAGTTATAATTTATCTTTTGCAGGAAGGGTAAATTTCAATGGAAACACATTGACAAAAGAAATTAAAAATAGCGAAGATAATCAAGTTCAAATTTTTACAGTGTTAGATAAAACTGGAATAATTGAAAATGTGGTTTTTGATATAAAAATGAATAATGACATCGAAGTAGTATTACAAGGATTATTAACAGACAGAAATTATGGAACGATAAAAAATATACGTTGCAATTTAGTAGAATCTACAGAAAAATTAAATTTCGATATTTATTTTATAACGAGTTTTAATTATGGAACAATAGAAAATTTTATTGTGAACTTGCAAAAGCCATTATTTGTTCAAAAAGGGGCAGCTACGGTTGCATATTATAATTATGGAACGATAAAAAATGGCTATGTATATGGGGAGACGATAATGCAGCCAAATGGAGAAACTACGACGAATAGCGCTGGTTTAGTCAGAATAAATCAAAGAAATGGAATTGTGAAAAATGTATACTCTTTAATAAATGTTAATGGGTCAAATATTATATTTGATAATACTGATAATGCTACAGTACAAAATATATATTCAGTTGGTGTAAGTAAAAATGCAGATTTAACACATGGACCTAATATATGTAATAAAAATTCAAAAAAAATATATAATAATTATTATTTTGCAGATGAAATCTCTACAAGTGAATTAGAAATAAAAGGAAACATGTTATCTTTATGGGATTCTACATTCCAGAATCAGTTAATAAATAATGATGGGGCTTTTAATGTAAATGAGTTAGTAAATGAAGGATATTATCCTCAATTAAATATGTCTGATGTAATGCCAGTACAGGATTATATTAAACTACCAGAAGTTGAAAATGCGGACTTACCAGATATACTTTCTACTAAAGTATTAGAACAAGGAACTGATACTGTAAAAGTACAGTTCAGCATAAATAATCCATCAGCTGCACAAATAAGTGAAATAAAAATACAAAATTTAGATGTAGAAATATTATCACAGGAATACAATAACGGAAAAAGCGCAGTAATAGCAGAATTAAAAAACCCAATAATATGTGTGTCAAGTTATAATGTAATAAGCATAACCACTAAAGGAGCATTTGGTAGTTCATATACAAGACCATATGATGCTGGAGAAAGAGTAATAAATGTGGATTTATATAAAGGAATATGGAACATAAATGACTGGAAAGCTATAAATGACTCACCAATAGAAAATTACATGCTAATGGTAGATTTAGACTTTATAAATGAAGGTAATACAATAAGCATTTCAAATGTCAATGGAATAATAAATGGAAATGGGCACAGTTTATCAAACGTAAATTTGACAGGAAGTGAAGTTCTTGTAAATCACTTATATGGAACGTTAGAAAATATATTTATCAATAATTTTAGCCAGATTGATAGTGAATGGCGGAGGTATTGTTAATTCAGCGTATGAAGGGTCATTTATAGATAATGTACATTTGGTAAATGGAAGTATAACAAAGAATGGCAGTTCTGGATATGCTGGTGGAATTGTTAGGTATGCAACGACTTCAACTATAAGTAATTGTTCAGTAAAAAATTTGGATATTAATGTAGAAGTAAATCCGGATGATATATACATAGGTGGAATTGTTGGCCGAATAAGTAACTCGTCAATAGAAAACTGTTATGTACAAGGATTAAGTATAATTGATAAAAAAGGAGTAAATTCTGGAATAGGAGGAATAGCTGGTTCCGGTTTAAATAATAATAGTATAATAAATTGTTATTCTGAAGGAAAAATAAATTCTCAAAATACTAATGTAGGAGGAATTATTGGAAACGCGGCCATTATATCATTAGAAAATTGTTATTCAAAAGTAAATATTTCAACTACTAATAGTAATGCGGGAGGAATAGTTGGCTATTATACAGGCACAGATGTTAGTGAAATATCAAATAATTTAAGTATAGGGAATATTTATACAACATCAGGATTAGATGCTCTAAATAGAATAGTAGGAAGCAATAGTGATACAGTAAATAGTAACTATGCATATGAAAATCAATTATTAAATGGATATAAAAGAGCGGATCCAAAAGGAGCAACTCTATTAAATAAGAAAGAAATATTAGAATTGGATTTAGAAGATAGTTATAATTATGAGGAAAAAGAAGATGGAATATTGCCAAAACTATATAATACAGAAGGAACTGAGTTGTTACCAAACCAAGAAGACATATTAGTTGATGACAACATAGAAGAAAATGTGGATTTAGAAGTAGAAAGTATAGAGGCAACAAAGCCAAATACAACAGAAGCAGAAATAGTAGTAAGAATAAAAAATCCCGAAGAAATAGAAATAACTGGAATTGAAATAGAAGACATGACAATAAGCTCAGTAACAAGAAACGTAGCACAAAACGGAATAACAAGTATTACTGTAAGAAGTACTCCAAACAGATATTATGATAGTTATAAATTAATTGGAATAAAATATAAAGATGAATATGGAGAGGAAAAAACAAAAAAAGTAGAAAATGAAATACAAGTTCAATTCTATAAGGAGATATATACATTTGAAGATTGGCAAGCAATAGAAGAAGGAACATATCAAAACTATAGATTAATGGCAGATATAGATTTTGGTGGAAGAACAAATATAAAAAATAATATAACATTAAACAGATTAGAAGCAGAAAATAGAATATATACACTAAAAAATATAAACTTATCATATAATACGTCTAATGCTGGATTAATAAATAATGTAAAAACAAATTTGAAAAACATAGGATTTGAAAATATAATATTAACAAATACAGCTGAAACTGGAAATTACTTTGGATTAATAGCAAGCAATAATGGCAATATTGAAAATTTACAAATTACTGAAGTTTCAATTGATGGAACAGGCATGAACTATGTTGGAGTAATTGGAAGAATGAATAATGGTAATATTGAAAATGTTGTGCTTAAGGATGTGAATGTAAAAGGAAAAGATTATATAGGCGGTTTGGTAGGAGATATAAATATACAAGTTTATGCATTAGTTGAAAACATTTCAGGATATAGTTTAACTATAGAAAGTGATGGAAATTATGTGGGTGGATTAATAGGAAGGCAAGAAGGTAATATGGTATCAGAAAATACTATAAGAACTAATAATTTGTCAATAGACCGCTCAAATATTACAGGAAAAACGTATACTGGTGGAATTTTAGGTTATGTTCATTACGGAAACATATCATTTTTAAAAACTAATGACTCTACTGTGTCAGGCGGAGATTACGTTGGTGGAGTTTTTGGCTCAGCTGTAACTACGGACGGTAATTATCAATTGGAATATTTTCAAACGAGTTTATCAATTATAAATGGAACTGGCAATCAAATAGGAGGAATTTCTGGTTACTTTGATCATGGTTTTACTAAGTTTTGTGTAGTAAACGATACGGAAGTAAATGCTCCATCACCTAATTCTACTTATATAGGCGGAATTTTTGGAAGGGTAGAATGGACACGAACATATCGCTATCAAGTTTATAATGTGGATATTAATAGCAATGGTAGGTATGTTGGAGGATTTGGAAATAGTCCTTATTCTTCAATTGGAGATGCTACAATAGGGTATATTGAAAAAACTAATATAAAAGGTGGGCAATATGTAGGTGGCATATATGGAATTGTGCGTTGGGCCAATGTGGGAGATGCTTATGTAAATGCAGATATTAAAGCTTCTTTAAATACAGCAGGAGGAATAGTAGGTTACTTGGAAAATTCCAGTATGACAGCAGCTCAAAATGCTATAAATCTTTATCGTTTAATGGTAGCCGACACTTCGGTAACTGCACCAACAGAAGCAGGAGGCTATTTAGGCGATATTGCTAAAGAAATATATAGAGAAGCTTACTTGCCAAGAAATACTTACATAGATGCAGATGTAACAAGTGAAAATACATCGACGGGCTCACTACTAATAGGTGGGAGACCAGATGAGAACTCATACATAGAAAATACATATGTTTATAAATACAGTACTTTAAATGGAAATTATGTATATGCAACAAATGATAATATAGGAGATAGCCAATATTTAGTAAGAACAGACTTAGAGGATGTTGTCACATTAAGAGATAAAGTTAGTTTGGGTACAACCTTTAATTACACTCCAATACAAACTGGAAAATATCCAAAGATAGCAGATAGTTATTTATATTATCCAGAATTACAAACAGGTGTAGACCTACCAACAGACCCAGAAATTTCATCAATAAACTCGTTAAGCGTTGACGATGAAACTAGTGAAGATAATACTAATGAAGCAGGAGCTAACATAAACAATATAGCAGATAAAAATGGAATATCAACACAAAGTATAGAAGCATTACCAACTTGGACAGTGTATCCAACAAAGGTAGATGAAGTGAACATAGACTTTAGCTCAGTTCCAGAAGGAGTAAGCTTTAGCTACTACGTAAATGGTGAAGAAAAAGAAACAGTTGAATTGACTAAGAAATCATACACATTCAAATACAATTATCAAGATACACTTGAAATTAAACTAACAAAAGGACAAGACAATGAAACAATTACAATTACACCAGAAGATGTAAGAAGCAATGCAAGTTTAGTAGGAAATAATAATGCTTACTTATTAGGTTCAAACTTATACATAAACGGAGAACTACAACCAGATGAATATGTAAACGTATACGACGGTTATGCACTAAATAGCAGTGGACAAGTTGTGGATATTGCAACGAAACAAATGGTAATAAATGCAGAAGATAGCACAAATGAAAATGTGGGTGAAGCGGTTCAGACAGCATTAGAACAAACAACAAAACCACTTCACACATATGATTATAAAGGAAGCAGTATAGAAGTTTATGGAACATATAGCACAGTAGATGGCAATGTAAAATTACAAATTTACAATGTAAGAAATGGACAGCTATCAGCAATATCAAACAATGTAGATATGAAAATTGGAAACAGTATAATAGATAACTACAACGATAAAGAGTATCAAACAATATTAAATACATCAGGAGAATTAGTTGATTTAAAAGAACAATTACAATATCCAAATAACTTCTTAAGCGGCAACATTAAGCAAATAGTACAAAACACAGATGCTGAGAAACCTGAAATGATGGTGTTATACAATACAGGAAAAGTAATTGTGTTCAACTATGTAACAGGAAAGGTAGTATACGAAAACGACGAAAAAGCAGATTCAGGCTTAGTAAGTTATCTAACAAGAAGCTTTTCAAACATATGGAATGACTATGAAGATAAGCAGCAAGAATATGCAAAGAGCAAAGAATTAGAAGCAAAACTTGCTAAATTACCAGTAGAGGAAGCAATAAAAGAAAACACGATAGAAAATATTACTTCAAGTGAAACTAATACTATTGAAAACAATAATGTAAATACCTTAATTAATGCAAATACAGAGATAAATTCAACAGTTAACAATAATGTAAGTAATACAACTTCTGATGACAACTATATCACAGTCTACAATGCAGACACAGGAGAATATGAAGTATACAGCGAAGACGAAATACTAAATGGAGAAGGTGAAAATCCAATATCAGAAACAGAAAAAATAAAAGAAAATGGATTAGAAGGAGTATATGGCTATAACACAAAAGAAGAAAGCAAACCACAAGCCAATGGAGCGATAATAGTTGTTTCAATAATAGCTGTAGCTATAATAGCATTAGTTATTTTAAGAAAAGTAATTGTAAAAAATAACAACAAAAAAGAAAAACGTAAATAAAATTAGAACAAACTAATTCAAATAAATGCATCCCAAATGTTAAAATATAAAATAACATTCTGGGATGTTTTTTTAGAAAAATATAAAAAATAAAGTTACAATATAAAATAATTATGATATACTGTAGAAATAAAAAATATAATATAAACAAGTAGAGTAAATTTTAAGAAGGTTAAATAATTTATGCAAGGAGGTTTGAATATGGAGAATTATCCACCATATAGTATCACTGATAAGATGTTAAACTATGTTTCTGAAATAATGGAAAAAATAGGCGAAACAAATTATTTTATAAATTTAAATAAATATCCAGAACTAAGAAGAAAAACAAGAATAAAATCAATCCATTCCTCTCTTGCAATTGAAAACAACCAGTTATCATTATTTCAAGTTGAAGATGTAATTAATGGAAAACTTGTTATAGGAGAACAAAAGGATATTCAAGAAGTAAAAAATGCTTTCAAAGCATATGAAGAGATAGGAAATGTAGATCCATATTCTATTGAAGATTTAAAAAGAGTTCAAGGAATTATGACTTATCTAATTGAGGAGGATAGTGGAAGATTTAGAAACCATGGAGAAGGTGTTTATGATGTGGACAAATGTATTTTTATGGCTCCATCTGAAAATATGGTACCGAAACTCATGGATAATTTATTTAATTGGATGAAAGAGGCAAAAAGCTCAGTAAATCCATTAATTTTATCTTCAATTTTTCATTATGAATTTGTATTTATTCATCCATTCTCTGATGGAAATGGCAGAACTGCAAGACTATGGCAAACCGTTATTTTGTCTGATTGGAAAGAGATTTTTAAATATATTTCAATTGAAAGTATTATTAAAGAAAATCAGGAAGAATATTATAAAGCAATAGCCGATTGCAATCAAAAAGGAGATTCTAATGAGTTTATAGAATTCATGTTAAAAGTTATAAATAAATCTATAGATGAAGTTATAAATTCAAAAGATGAAAAGTAAAAACGAATTATTATTTTCTGAAAGCGAAAAGAAAGTAATAGATTGTATTAGGACTAATATTCTTATAGGAACAAAAGAAATAATACAACAGACTAACATTTCTGATAGAACAGTTAGAAGAATTTTAAAAAAATTAGTTGAATGTAATATAATTGAATGTGTTGGGACAAATGAAAAAGCTCCAAACAAAAAATATAAAATGGTAGAGTAATGGCAGAGCTATAAAGATTTTTAAAGAAGGAAAAAATTGCTAATAAAAAAGTGTATAAAAAAATAAAAAATAATGATGCAATATAAAAAAGTTATGATATAATGATTAATGATAAATATATAAAACAAAAGCAAATGCTTGAAAATCAAGGAAAAAGAGGAAAGGAAAACTAGAAAGAAATGACAAGACTTGAAAGCCGCATGGCTCTAGAGAGAGAGAGAGAGAGAGAGAGGTACATTATTAAATAACGGATTCTTCGCAAGAAGAATCCTATTAAGCATGCTTAAAATAAATATATATAGCAAAGGTAAAGCAGGGATAGACTGTATTATTGTAAATGTTTGTAAGAAAAACATTTATGGTGATATGGTCTATCCTTTTTGTGTGTGAAAAAAAGTTTTATACACATCAAGTTGAAAGTGAGAAGACTTTAAATTGCAATAATATCGGCAACAACGATAAATATAAATTGAAATTCTAAAAACGAATGTAAGCAAAAATAATCAAAAGCAGAAAGGAAAGATGTGAAGTGAAAAAGAGAGAAGTTAGAAATAATGAGGCAAAGCAAAATAGAAAAATGCATAGAAGAAAAAATTTAGATAAAAGCCTAAACAAAAATAAAACTAATAGAATAAACACAAAGAATCTACCAACTTTTATATTGATAGGTTTACTTCTAATGTTAATTATAATTGCAATAATTTACTATGTATTCCTAAGATATGCCCCAGAAATGATAATTACATATAGTGGTTATGCCGTAGAAGGAAAAACAATGGTAGAGAACCTAAAAAATAGTGATTTAAGTAATGTGAACCCATACTTGGGTTTAGTTGAAGTGCATGAAAACGACCTACTATATAAAAGGATAAATTCATATTACATAGGCGAAGATGACAAAAAAGAAATAGATATAAATTATCCAATATACATTAACGAGGGGAATGCTTTACTAAACATCGGACAAAATACTAGGTTAATAACTGTAAATTACGAAGAAGTAGAAGGATATCCAGACTTCATGATGGCAGATGGAGTAATGTATAACGGAGCTGATATAACAAGAGCAGATGGAAACAAGTACATATTCTTAAAGAGCGAAGACGAAATTTATACAAATGTAGGAAAGATAAATATAAGTACAGGATTAAATGAGTATGAGATTAAAGAATTCAGTAATATATATTTTACAGAGGATTATATAGCATACTATGAGATGGAAGACGGAACTAATGCCAGCGACGGTAATGATGAAAATTCAGGTAATGCACAAAATAGAACAAATAATGTGCAAAATTGGTACATGCAATACAAGAGAATAAATGATATAGATATGAAGTCTAAGATAGAAGTTAATAATGAAACTATGTCCTACAAAACATTCTTAGAAAGATTAGGAATTATTCAATCAGAAGAAAACAATAACAGCAATGAAATTGTAAATGAAACGAACGAAATAGATGAAACAGCTGAAAACAATGTTGAAGAAGACAACATAACACATCAAGAAAATAATTCAAATAAAAACAAAGTAGAAACAAATAAGCCAGATGAACAAAAATGGCAAGAAGGACAATGGGAAAAACCAACAGTAAGCTGTACAGATTTTGAAAGTGGAGTATACACAATAAGTACCAACCTTTCAGTAACAGATAAAGCAGGAGCAATTTCAAGAGGAGTAATATTTGAAATATACTTAGATGGAAGATTAAATAGAAGAGCACTAGCAATACAAACTGGAAACATAGAGATAACAAACTTACAACCAGATACAGAATTTGAAATAAGAGGAATATTCTATTACTATGATGAAGAAGGAGTAGAACAGGAAGAAGAATTTTACATAGGAACAGTAAAAACAAAACCAATAAGTGCATTAGGAACAATAGACTTTAGTTTCCAAAATGGAGAAATATACTCAAATAAAATAGAATTAATACACCTAAAATTAAACAATGACTTAAATGAAGAAGTAATAAAAGGAATATCAAGAATACAAGTAGAGATAGGAGATGTAGCATATAGATTAACAAACGACCAAATAGACAAATTAAAAGCAGGGGAAGAAATAACATATCAAACAAGTGAAAGCTTAACATCAAATAGCAAGATAAAATACAAAATAACAGCATTTGATAGATTCGGAAATGAACTAAAAGCAATAAATAATGAAGGAGAAACAATAACATCAAAACAATCACCAAGAGTAAGCATTACAGCAACAAAACAAGATGTAACAGAAGTAATACTTAATGTGACATTAAACAATAAAGATAACGTAAGTTTGGAAAACTATAGATATGAAATAACAAACCAAAGTGGAGATATAGTAAAACAAGGAATATTAGGAAACAATGGAACAGCAAATGATGGAAGTAAAGAAACATTAACATTTAATGACTTAGACCCAAATGGATATTATCAAATAATAATCTATGGTGATTACGACCTAGATAATGGAGAAGGTATGCAACAAAATGCAGAACTAGGAAGAGCAAGTTTTGTAACAAGACCACTAGCTTCACTAGGATATATGCAAGTACATATAGATGATAAAGAAGTAACACAAGACAGTATGAATTTAGGCATAAGTATAGATGAAAACCAAACAGATGCAAGATTGCTTGCTATATTAGATAAGGTAGAAGTAGTTATTTACGACCAAGGTAAGAATGTGGCTGATAATGGTGGAAACAATGATAGCGAAAACGACGGTAGCAATGGTAATAACGATGGAAATGCTGACAATGAAGAAAGCACAGGTAGCAGCGATAATGGTGACAACCAAAGTGGCAACAGTGATTCCGAAAATAATAACAGCATAACCACAGAAACCGAAGTAAAAAGAATAACATTCACAGAAGAACAAGTACAAGCATTAAAAATAGCCGAAGAAGTAGAATTAAATCTAGACCAACTAAATTCAAACACAATATATAGAATAGATGTAATAACTACAGTAAAACAAGGAACTGTAGAAACAGTAGTTGAAGACAAACAAAACTTAGAAGAATTAATAACACTAAAAATGCCAGCAGAAGTACAAGTAAGAAACCAATTTGTAATAGGTACTATGATAGATTTAGACATAAGAATAGAAGATATAGATAATGCAGTATTAACGGACCAAGTAAGAATTGAGGTAAGAGATAAAGACAATAAATTAATAGACTTAAGCGAAATGTCAACAAATGCAGACTATGAAAGAAAAACATACGAAGACCTAACACCAAACGAAACATACAAAATAATAGTATATGCTCCACAGTATAACATAGGAAGTACAGATGCAACGTATAAAGCAGATTATATCTTAAAGAAAATAGAAATTGTGACAGAAACAGGAATAAGTGGTAACATAGACTTAATAGGATTAGAAAAAACACCAACAGGAAAGAACTTGATAGATATGTCATCAAAAGTAAATTGGTATGAATATTGTTTTTTAAACTGGGAAAATCCATACGGCATTAGTTATGATGAAGATACGAAAATACTTACAATAGGAGGTTCGGTAGGAAATTTAAATAGAGCCTATTATAATTTAGTGGAATACTTAGGACAAGAAGTAACCATTAGTTTTAGGATAAAAAGTGAAGAAGATACACCATTATATATAGTTGAAAAGGATAATGATGATTCGGAAAATACTGCATATACTATATATCAAACAATAACAGATTTATCAACCGAGTGGCAAGAATATAGTTATACAGTTACCTTAAGTAAAAGTGGATATATTGGATTTATTGTTGCCAACTATTCGAAAGTGCAAATTGAAGATCTACAAATTGAATTAGGAAATAAAAAAACAGATTACGAAAAATTTCAATACGATTACAACGCGAACGTTGGTATAACAGTAAATGATGAAAGAAATGAAATAACAACGAACGATTATTACGTAAGAATATACAAAAACGACGAGCAAATTCAAGAAATTCGTTATGAAGAACTTGGAGAAGATAATGAAGTAGAAAATGTACAAAAAACATACAATATCGAACCTGATGCAAACTATAGGATAGAACTACTTGTAAAAATATCAGATAGATATTATGAACTAGACTCACAAGAATTTTCAACAGAAGATTCGAAAGAGATAAAAGGAATAATAAATAAAAATGATTTCTTAAAAATACAACCGTATGGTGAATATATTGTGTTAAATGACATAGATTTATCAAGTAATAGTACTGACCAATATCGATTTGGAAATGGAGATTTGCCATTTGAAGGAAAAATTAATTTTAATGGAAACACTTTGCAAAGAAATGTAGAAAGTTCAAGAAGTTCGATATTTCATGTATTAGGAAACGATGCAATATTAGAAAACTTAGTATTTGACATAAAAATGAATAATGAAATTGCTGTGTCTATGAGTGGACTTGTAAATACTAATAGGGGGACAATAAGAAATATACAAATCAATTTGTTAGAATCTACGGAAAAACAAAATTTTGATGTTTTTTTAATAACGAATTCGAATTACGGCTTGATTGAGAACTTTGTAGTTAATCTTGACGTACCACTTTATGTCTATAGAGGAGCTGGGGTTACGTACTCAAATAATGGAATTATCAGAAATGGGTATTTATATGGAGAGAATATCAAACTGCTTAGTTCAGAAAATATTACTAGTGATGTGGGAGGTGTAACCAGATATAATAACGGAAATGCGGTAATAGAAAATGTATATACTTTGGTAACTATTGATTCTGTATACAATAATCAAACAAAAGGAAATATTACTGTTGTTAACCAAAACAATGCAACTGTTCAAAATGTATATTCAGTGGGAATTGGCGAAAATACTAACTTAACCAGAGGACCAAATGTATATTTAAAAACATCAAAAAAAGTATACAATAATTATTATTTCGCAGATGAAATATTTACTAGCGAATTAGAAACAAAAGGAAATAAATTATCGTTATGGGACGCACAATTTCAAAATCAATTAATAAATGGTGATGGGGCGTACACTGTAGATGAACTTGTAAATCAAGGGTACTATCCTCATTTAAATATGCCAGATGTAATGCCGGCACAAGAGTATATAGAGTTACCGGAAGTAGAAGACGCTGATTTACCTGATATATTATCCACAAAAGTTTTAGAACAAGGAACTGATATGGTAAAAGTACAGTTTAGTGTTAATAACCCCTCTTCTGCACAAATTAATGATATACAAATAGAAAATTTAGATGTGGAAATCTTATCACAAGAATATAGTAGTGGAAAAAACACAGTAATAGCAGAACTAAAAAATCCAGTAATATGTGTATCAAGCTATGATGTACTAAGTATAAGTACAATAGGAGCATTTGGAAGCTCATATAAAAGACCATATGAAGAAGGAGAAAGAACAATAAATGTTGACTTATATAAGGAAATATGGAGCGTAAATGACTGGAAAGCAATAAAAGATTCACCAACAGAAAATTATATGTTAATGGAAGACCTAGATTTTATAAATGAAGGAAACACAGTATCTTTAGGAACAATAAATGGAATATTAAATGGAAATGGACACAGTGTATCTAATATATATTTAACAAGCGATACCCATATCATAACAAACCTATATGGAACATTAGAGAACTTATTTATTAACAATTTCAACCAAGATGGAAACTATGGTGGGGGCTTGGTGGGGGATGCTCTTATTGGTTCTGTAGTTGACAATGTTCATATGAGGAACGTGAGTATTGTGAAAACAGAAAGTAGCAGTGTCGGAGGACTGTTGGGACACGCAAATTATAGTGACATAAAAAATTGTTCATTAAATGATATTCAAATAGAAACAAAAGGAAATGTGAGTAACATTTTTATAGGAGGGATGGTTGGTCAGATTGATTACACTTCTATGGAAAACTGCTATGTGAGAGGATTACAGGTAAAAGATGCTAAAGGTGTGGATGCTGGAATTGGTGGAGTAGTAGGTTATGGTTCTGGAACAAATGATATAAAAGATTGTTATGCAGAAGGAACAATAACTTCGGTTAATATAAATGTAGGTGGGATTATTGGACAATTATATTCTGGAGAAATAAAAAATTGCTATTCAAAAGTAAAAATTTCAACAACAAATAGCAATGTTGGAGGAATAGTGGGAATTTTCTCTGGAAGTGATGTAAACACTATATCTAACAATTTGAGTATTGGTACTATATATACAACTTCAGGATTAAGTACTTTAAATAGAATAATAGGAAATAGTGAAGATACAGTTGATAGTAATTATGCATATGAAAATCAATTGTTAAATGGATATGTGAATAGAGATAGTAAAGGAGCTATACTATTAAGTGTAGAAGAAATCTCAGAATTAGAACTAGGAGATAGTTATAATTCTGATAAAGAGAAAAATGGAGTTTTACCAAAATTATACAACACAGAAGGAACAGAATTATTACCAAATCAAGAAGCTATCTATGTAGATGATAATATATCAAATAGTGGGGCAAACTTAGTAGTAGAAAGTATAGAGGCAATAAAGCCAAATAGTTCAGAAGCAGAAATATCAGTAAGAATAATTAATCCGGAAGAAGTAGAAATAACAGAAATAGAGATAGAAGATATGTTAAGCTCAGTAACAAGAAATGTAACACAAAATGGAATAACAAGTATAACAGTACGTGCTACACCAACAAGATATTATGATAGCTATAAGCTGACTGGTATAAAATACAAAGTGGATACTTTAGAAGAAGAACAATCAAAAGAAGTAGAAAACGAAATACAGGTGCAATTCTATAAGGAAATATATACATATGAAGATTGGCAAAGCATAGAAGCAGATACTTATCAGAATTATAGATTAATGGCTGACATAGACTTTACAGGTAAAACAAATATAAAAAATAATATAAATGTAAATAGACTAGAAGCAGAGAACAATTTGTATACACTAAAAAATATAGAATTAGAGTTTAACGAACAAAATACAGGATTAATAAATAATGTGAAAACAAGTATTAAAAATATTGGATTTGAAAATATAACATTAACTAACTCAGTTAATTCAGGAAATTATTTTGGATTGATTGCGACTAACACAGGAGATTCTGTAAACTTAAAATTTACAAAAGTAAAAATTTATGGTTATGGAATAGATTATGTGGGAATTATTGGTGGAACAATCTCGGGCTATATAAGAGATATTGAAATTAAAGAAATTGAAATTTATGGAAATAATTATACAGGTGGCTTAGTTGGATATATGGACGTAAATGAGTATGAAGAAGTAGATAATATTATAGGCAATCATATTACTGTACAAAGTTCTGGAAACTTTGCAGGTGGGATATTTGGCAGGCAAGATTCTAATGTTTCATTAGAAACCACTGTTCAAACCAACAATTTGGAAATAAATAATTCAAATATTACAGGAAAAGATTATGTGGGGGGGCTATTTGGTTATGTGCAATATGGAAGTTTAAAAAACTTGGAAACGAACAAAACAAACATTTCTGGAAGTTCGTATGTAGGAGGAATATCGGGATATTTCAATTCAACAGATGGAAATTATTATAGGTATTATTTTCAAATCAATTCATCAACCATAAATGGAAGTGGATATTACATAGGCGGGATAACAGGATTTATGAATCATGGAGAAACAAAGTATTTAGTTGTAAGTGGTTCTACAATAAATGCTCCTTCAGTAAGTTCACAATACATTGGCGGAATTACCGGTGGTTTTTTATGGGAGCATATGTGTGATATTCAAGTAGTTAATACTATAATAAGTAGTAATGGAATTAACGTAGGCGGAATTGGAAATGTTATTGGTGATGGCTCCGGTGGAGTATATTATGGATATGTTGATAATACTACTATTCAAGGAAATTATAATGTTGGTGGTGTGATGGGAAAAACAAAGTATAGTTATACCAGTCATATATATATAAATGCTGACATAAAAGCAAATTCATCAGCAGCAGGAGGTGTAGTAGGTTTTTTGTCTAATGCTAATATGACTTCGCTATATGATGTCATTCGTGTTGATGATACAATGGTATTGAATAGTTCTATATCATCTCCGACAAATGCAGGAGGCTTGATTGGCGATATAGCAAAAGAAATTTATAGAGACCAATCGTTCTATTACAACAATTACATTGATGCAGATGTGACAAGCGAAAATACTTCAACAGGGTCACTAATAATAGGAGGAAGACCAGACGAAAACACATATATAGAAAATACATATGTGTATAGATATAGTAGTTTAAATGGAAATTACGTATATGCAACAAATGATAATATTGAAGATGACCAATATTTAGTAAGAAGTGATTTAGATGTTCAAAGTACATTTTCTAGTACGATTGGATTAGGAACAACATACTGGAGCTATGAGTCATTAGCAGAAGGAAAATATCCAAAAATAAAAGATAGTTATTTATACCACCCAGAATTACAAACTGGTGTGGACCTACCAACAGATCCAGAAATTTCATCAATAAACGCACTAAGTGTTGGAGATGAAATTAGCGAAGATAGTGCTAATGAGATAGGACCTAGCACAAACAATATAGCAGATAAAAATGGAATATCAACGCAAAGTGTAGAATCATTACCAAGTTATAAAGTGTATCCAACAAAGGTAAATGAAATAAACATAGACTTTAGCAATATGCCAGAAGGAGTAAGTTTCACGTACTACGTAAATGGTGATGAAAAAGAGACTAATGAATTAACTAAGAGAACATATACATTTAAATACAACTATCGAGACACATTAGAAATTAAACTAACAAATGACACAGACGAAGAAACAATCACAATAACACCAGACGATGTAAGAAGTGAAGCAAGCTTGGCAGGTAGCAACAACGTATACTTATTAGGTACAAACTTATACATTAATGGAGAATTACAACAAGGAGAATATGTAAATGTATATGGTAGTTATGCACTAAATAGTAGTGGACAAATCTTGGATATAGAAACAAAGCAATTAACAAGCACAAATACTACAAATGAAACAAGTGAAAACTCAGGAATAAATGCAACTAAAGCAAATGACTCAGCTAGTGATATAGCAACATCAAACGATGAACTTGAAGTGATTACAACCTCATTAAAACAAACAACAACACCACTTCACACATATGCTTATAAAGGAAACAACATAGAAGTTTATGGAACATATAGCACAGTAGATGGCAATGTAAAATCACAAATATATAATGTAAGAAACGGACAACTTTCTGCAATATCAAACAATGTAGATATGAAAATTGAAAACAGTATAATAGATAACTACAACGATAAAGAGTATCAAACAATATTAAATACTTCAGGAAAATTAGTTGATTTAAAAGAACAACTACAATATCCAAATAACTTCTTAAGTAACAATATAAAGCAAATAGTACAAAATACAGATGCAGAAAAAACAGAAATGCTAGTATTGTATAACACAGGCAAAGTAATTGTATTTAATTATGTAACAGGAAATGTAGTATATGAAAACGACGAAAAAGCGGATTCAGGCTTAGTAAGTTATCTAACAAGAAGTTTCTCAAATATATGGAGTGATTATGAAGATAGGTGGCAAGAATATGCTAAGAGTAAAGAATTAGAAACAAAACTTGCGGAATTATCAGTGGAAGAGGCAATACAAAAAGCATCAAACAACAGTGAGATAAATGCTATAAGCAATAATATAGCTGGTAATGTAAATACAAACCAAAGCAATAATGCTACTAACAGTATCAGCACTAACAATACAAATAATGCAAGCGGAAGCTCAAGCACTGACAATGCTAGCTCAAGTACCAGCACAAATACTATAGCAGATAACAGCTACATTACAGTCTACAATGCAGATACAGGAGAGTATGAAGTATACAGCGAAGAAGAAATATTAAATGGAGAAGATGAAAATCCGGTATCTGAAACAGAAAAAATAAAAGAAAATGGACTAGAAGGAGTATATGGATATGACACAAAAGAAGAAACAAAGCCACAAGCGAATGGAGCAATAATAGTAATCTCAATAATAGCTGTAGCTGTAATAGCATTAGTTGTCTTAAGAAAAGTAATTGTAAAAAATAACAACAAAAAAGAGAAAACAAACAAAGACAATAGTAAAATTAAATAGCTGAAAAGCAGAACACAAATAAAACATAAAAGAAGAAATTGTGAGTTCAGTACAATTCAAGAAGAGACTGTTTTATTAACTTTTAAGTTAATAATTTAGACCCAGTACAATTGTACAACTCACAATTTTTTATTGATTTATAGTCTCTATTATAGTAAAATATAGATGTAAAATAAAAAAGAAAATTTCCACAAGAAACAATAAGACCCAAGAAGGAGGAAACCAGCATGGAGTTTAATGGCATAGGAATAGGAGAAAGTGATTTTAAAAGTTTACGAATAAAAAATAATTATTTTATAGACAAAACAATGTATATAAAAGATATAATAGATAACCAAAGTAAAGTAATATTAGTAACTAGGCCACGTAGATTCGGAAAAACATTAAATATGAGTATGCTAAGATATTTTTTTGATTGCAATATAAAAAACTCAAAAGAATTATTTGAAGGACTAAAAATAATGAAGCAAGAAGAAAAATACACATCAAAATTAGGAACGTACCCATGCATATATTTAACATTAAAGGATTTAAATGTTAGCTCATATGAATATATGTTAATGCAAATGAAAACAGTAATGATGGAAATATTTTTTGAAAAAAGGTATTTGCTTGAAAGTGAAATTTCAGAAGGAGAAAGAGAAATATATAATAAAATGATGGCAGCCAAGGTTAATGAAATGGAACTTATAAATAGTGTAAAAATATTATCAAAAATGCTTTATAATTATCATAATAAACCAGTAATGCTATTTATAGATGAATACGATGTTCCAATTCAAGCAGCGTATGTAAAAGGATATTATGAAAAAGCAATAGAATTTCTAAAAACATTTTATGGAACAACATTTAAAGACAACCAATACTTAGAAAAAACAGTATTAACAGGAGTAAGCAGAGTAGCAAAAGAAAGTATATTCAGTGGAGCAAATAACTTTAAAGTATTTACGGTACTGGACAATGAATTTGCAGATGATTTTGGAATAACAAGCGAAGAAATGGATAAGGTAATAAAAGACTTTAACGTAAAAGATGAAAAAGACGAAATAAAAAAATGGTATGATGGGTATAGAATAGGAAATGTAGAAGGCATATACAATCCATGGAGTATTTTAAATTATCTAACAGATAAAGAATTAAAACCATATTGGGTAAATACTAGTTCAAATGACTTAATAAAATTAACATTGAAAAACTCAGTAACAATAAAAGAAAAAATGGAAAAACTATTAAAAGATGAAGAAATAGAAGTACCAATAAATCTAGAAACAATAATAGTAGGAATAGAAGAAAATGAAGATAACATCTGGGGCTTAATGTTAGGAACAGGGTATTTGAAAGTAGTAGAAGTGGTAAACTTAGCAGAAGGAATATATAAAGTAAAAATACCAAATTATGAAATAAAAACACTATTTCAAGACATAGTAAGAGACTGGTTCAGAAATAAAGTACAAGGAAATGACTTAAGAAGTATATTAAAAGATTTAGTAGAACTAAATTTAGACGAATTCCAAATGAAATTTAGAGTACTAGTAAGAGAAATGTTTAGTTATATGGATGTAGGAGAGAACACAGCAGAAAATTTCTACCATGCATTTGTATTAGGAATGTTAGTAGGACTAAGAGACACATACTATGTAAATTCAAATAGAGAATCTGGATTTGGAAGATACGACATCATGTTAGAACCACATGACAAAAACGGAAATAGCTTTATAATAGAATTTAAAGTAGCAAACAACTTCGAAGATGAAACAATAGACGAAGTAATAGAAAGCGCAAAAAAACAAATAGAAGAAAAAGGATATGAAAGCAATTTAAGAGAAAGAGGCTTCAATAACATAACAAAAATGGTATTTGCATTTAAAGGAAAAGAATGCAAAATGGAAGTAGTAAAATAAAAACATAGAAAATTTTATACTAAAAAATTATATATAAAAATAAAAAAATAGTATTTAAATTATAAATTGTTATGTTATAATAGTTTATAATTGAAGCATACTTGTTTTGTAAAAGCAATCTGCAAAAGCTAAATTAGATTTAAGACAGATATATAAAACATAAGCAAATGCTTGAAAATCAAGGAAAAAGAGGAAAGGAAAACTAGAAAGAAATGATGAAGTCTGAAAACCGCATGGCTCTAGAGAGAGAGAGAGAGAGAGAGAGAGAGGTACATTATTAAATAACGGATTCTTCGCAAGAAGAATTCTATTAAGCATGCTTAAAATAAATATATATAGCAAAGGTAAAGCAGGGATAGACTGTATTACTGTAAGTGTTTGTAAGAAAGCACTTATGGCAATATAGCCTATCCTTTTTTGCGTGTAAAAAAACAAAAAAGTAAATAAGAAAATTAAATACTTTAGAGAAAATTTATAAAAAGCAAAAGCAGAAAGGATTTGAGGTATAGTGAAAAAGAGACAAGCTAGAGGTGCTAAGGTAAAGGAAAATAGAAAACCAAATAAAGGATTAAACCAGAATAAAACCAAACGAATAAACACAAAGAACTTACCAACTTTTATATTAATAGGTTTGATTATAATGCTTATAATAATAGCAATAATTTACTACGTATTTCTAAGATATGCCCCAGAAATGATAATTACATATAGTGGTTATGCAATAGAAGGAAAAACAATAGTAGAAAACCTAAAAAATAGTGATATGTCTAATGTAACCCCATACTTGGGTTTAATTGAAGTGCATGAAAATGACTTGTTATATAAAAGATTAAATTCATACTATATTGGAGAAGATGACAAAAAAGAAATAGATATTAACTATCCAATATATATAAATGAAGGAAATGCTTTATTAAATATAGGAAAAAATACAAAATTAATCACAGTAAATTATGAAGAGGTAGAAGGATACCCAGACTTCATGATGACAGATGGAGTAATGTATAATGGAGCAGATATAACAAGAGCGGATGGAAACAAGTATATATTCTTAAAGAGCGAAGATGAAATTTATACAAATGTAGGAAAAATAATAATTAATACAGCATCAAATAAGTATGAAATAAAGGAATTCAGTAACATATACTTTACAGAAAATTATATTACATATTACGAGATGGAAGATAACTCATCAGATGTTACAAAAGATGAATTAAAGAGTAATATGCAAAATTGGTACATGCAGTATAAAAGAATAAATGATATAGACATGGATTCTAAAATAGAGGTAAATGGAGAAACTATTTCATATAAAACTTTTCTAGTGAGACTTGGAATCATACAAGCAGAAGAAAACAATAAGAATAACATTGAAAACGTAGTAGAAGAAAACACAGTAAAAGAAGAAGACAACACAACACATGAAGAAAATAATTCAAATAAAAACAAAGTAGAAACAAATAAGCCAGATGAACAAAAATGGCAAGAAGGACAATGGGAAAAACCAACAGTAAGCTGTACAGACTTTGAAGGAGAAGTGTATACAATAAGAACAAATCTATCTGTAACAGATAGAGCAGGAGTAATATCAAGAGGAGTAATATTTGAAATATATTTAGATGGAAGATTAAATAGAAGAGTACAAGCAACACAAACAGGATTACTTGAAATAACAGGATTACAACCAAGCTCAGAATATGAGATTAGAGGAATATTCTACTACAATGATGAAGACGGAAAAGACCAAGAAGAAGTATTCTACAATGGAACAGTAAAAACAAAACCAATAAGTGCATTAGGAACAATAGACTTTAGCTTCCAAAACGGAAAAATATATTCAAACAAAATAGAATTAATACACTTAAAACTAAATAATGACTTAAATGAAGAAGTAATACGTGGAATTTCAAGACTACAAGTAGAAATAGGAGATGCAGCATATAGACTAACAAATGACCAAATAGATGAATTAAAAGCAGGAAAAGAAATAACTTTCCAAACAAGTGAAAACCTAACATCAAATAGCAAGATAAAATATAAAATAACAGCATTTGATAGATTCGGAAATGAACCAAAAGAAAAAAATAATACAGGAGAAACAATAACATCAAAACAAGAACCAAGTGCAAGTATAAGAGTAACAAAACAAGACGTGACAGAAGTGGATTTAGAAGTAACATTGACCAACAAGGACAATGTATCTTTAGAAAATTATAGATATGAAATAACAAATCAAAGTGGAGATGTAGTAAAACAAGGAACTTTAAACAAAAACAGTGATAAAGAAACATTAGTATTTAATGACCTTGATCCAAATGGATACTACCAAATCACAATTTATGGAGATTACGACATAGAAAATGGAGATGGAAAACAAGAAAATGCAGAAATAGGAAAAGCAAGCTTTGTTACAAGACCACTAGCATCACTTGGATACATGCAAGTAAAAATAGATGACAAAGAAGTAAAACAAGACAGTATGAATTTAGGAATAAGCATAGACACAAATCAAACAGATTCAAGATTAGTAGCTATTTTAAATAAAGTAGAAATTGTAATTTATGATCAAGGAAAAAATATAGAGTATGAAGAAGAAGAGCCAGAAGAAACAGAGGTAAAAAGAATAACCTTTACTGATGAGGAAGTTGAGCAATTAAAAGTAGCAGAGGAAGTAGAACTAAACTTAGAACAATTAAACTCAAATACAAAATATAGAATAGATGTAATAACGACAATAAAACAAGGTTCGGTGGAAGCAGTTGTAGAAGATAAACAAAACCTAGAACAACTAATAACATTAAAAATGCCAGCAGAAGTACAAGTAAGAAACCAATTTGTAATTGGAGACATGATAGATTTAGACATGAGAATAGAAGACCAAGATGGTGCGGTTTTAGTAGATAAGGTAAGAATAGAAGTAAGAGACAAAGACAATAAATTAGTTGATTTAAGTGAAATGCCAACAAATGCAGACTATGAAAGAAAAACATACGAAAACCTAACGACAAATGAAACATATAGAATTATTGTATACGCACCACAATACAACGAAGGAAGTACAGATGCAACATATGAAGCAGACTATATCTTAAAAGAAATAGAAATAGTAACAGAAACAGGAATAAGTGGCAGATTGGACTTAATAGGTTTAGAAAAAACACCGACAGGAAAGAATTTAATAGATGTAACATCAAAAGTAAATTGGTATGAAAAATGTTTTGGGACAGGCTATAAATATGGTTTGAAATATGATGAAAATACGAAAATACTTACATTAGGTGGCTCAACATCATATAACAATATAAATTACTACGACTTAAGTAAATATTTAGGACAAGAAATAACTATAAGTTTTAAAGCTAGAAAACAAGGGAACACCAATTTATTAATAGTAGAAAAAAGCAGTAATGATTTTAACAATACCAGCTATACAACATATTATACAATAAGCAATCTAAGCGATAATTGGCAAGAATATAGTTATACTGTAAATTTAAATAAAACCGGATATATTGGATTTTTTGTTAGTATAGCTAATGCATCAGTAGAAATACAAGATTTACAAGTAGAACTAGGTAACAGAAAAACAGATTATGAAGAATTTAAATACAATTACAATGCCAATGTAGCAATAACAGTAAATGATGCAAGAGATGAAATACAAACCAATGATTATTATATTAGAATATATAAAAATGACGAACAAATACAAGAGCTAAGATATGAAGAATTAAGTGAAGACAACAAAGTAGAAAATGTACAAAAAACATACAATATAGAACCAGATGCAAATTACAAAATAGAGTTATTAGTAAAAATATCAGATAGATATTATGAATTAGATTCACAGGAATTTTCTACAGAAGCCTCAAGAGAATTAAAAGGAATTTTTAATAAGAATGATTTTTTAAAAATACAACCATATGGAGAATATATTGTATTGGGTGAAATAGATTTAACTGGTGCTTCAGGTGAGCAGTATTCCTTTGGAAGTACTGAAATGAAATTTGAGGGAATATTAGACTTTAATGGAAGGCATTTGATAAGAGATAATTCAAATACACCTAGTGAAGTATTTCAATATATAGAACGTAATGGATTAATTGAAAACTTAGTATTTGATGTAAGGATGAATGGAAATGTAGGCAGAGGAGGTATTGAATTTTGCACAACAAATAGAGGAACAATAAGAAATGTTCAGATAAACTTAATTGAATCAGCGGAAGTAGAATATAATGAATTGACATTGTTTGTTACTTTGAATTATGGGACAATAGAGAATTTTATTGTGAATTTAAAGCAACCTTTCTATATTAATACTATTGGTGCACTTGTTGTTAGTGATAATTATGGTGTTTTAAAAAATGGCTATTTGTATGGAGAAAATATAAGAATTTTAAATGATTCAAGCACAATGGGCTCATCAGTTGGAGGAGTCGCTATATATAATAGAAGAAATGGAATTATAGAAAATGTATATACTTTAGTGAAAATAAATAATAGCGGTAATGTTTCTCAATATTTTGGTAATATTGCATTAGTAAATGAAGATAATGCGACAGTACAAAATGTTTATTCAGTTGGAATAGGAGAAAATTTTGCTTTAACACATGGTCCAAACATATGTAATAAAACTTCGAAGAAAGTATATAATAATTATTATTTTACTGACGAAATATTTACAAGTGAATTAGAAACAAAAGGAAACAAACTATCATTATGGGATGCTCAGTTCCAAAATCAGTTAATAAATGGTGATGGAGCGTTTTTGGTAGATGACTTAGTTAATGAAGGGTACTATCCTCATTTAGATATGCCGGATGTAATGCCAGCACAAGATTATGTTGAGTTACCAGAGGTAGATGATGAGGATTTACCAGACATACTTTCTACTAAAGTACTAAATCAAGGAACAGATACAGTAAAAGTACAATTTAGTGTAAATAACCCATCAGCGGAACAAATAAGTGATATAAAAATAGAAAACATAGATGTAGAAATATTATCGCAGGAGTATAATAACGGAAAAAGCACAGTAATAGCAGAACTAAAAAATCCTGTAATATTTGTATCAAATTATGATTTAATAAGTCTAAGCACAAAAGGTGCATTTAATAATTCATACACAAGACAATATAAAGAAGGAGAGAGAGTAATAAATGTAGATTTATATAAAGAAATATGGAGTGTAAATGATTGGAAAAAAGTAAGTGATTCACCGACAGAAAACTATATGCTAATGACAGATTTAGATTTTGTAAATGAAGGAAATTCAATAGGAATAAATACTATAAACGGTATTATAAATGGAAATGGGCATACTATATCAAATGTAAATCTATCAAATGATATATCTTTAATAGGCAACTTAAATGGGACATTAAACAATTTATTTATAAACAATTTTAATCAAGAAGCCAAAACATACGGTGGATTAATAGCAACAGCAGGCTCTGGTTCTAGAATAGATAATGTTCATGTGACAAATGTAAATATAACAAAAAAAGACAGTGGATATTCAGGAGGGATTGTGAGGTATGCTAGTAGTTGTATAATTAGAAATAGTTCGGTTAATTGTGTTAAGATACGTGTGGAAGGAAATCATAGTCTGTTATATTTAGGTGGAGTTTCTGGATATAATGAGTCTGTAACTTTGGAAAACTGCTATGCAACTGGTATTGATTTCATAGATACAAAAGCTGTAAATTCTGGAATAGGAGGGATTGCTGGATATGTTGGAGCTTCAGCAATAGTTAGTATAAACAATTGTTATGCTGAAGGTAGTATACTATCTGATAACTTGAATGTAGGAGGAGTTGTAGGTAGCATAGGAATATCTAATGTTGAAAATTGTTATTCTAAGGTAAATATATCAACTACAAATAATAGTGTAGGAGGAATTGTTGGAACATTTACTGCTACTGATGTAGGCATGATAACAAACAACTTAAGTGTAGGAAATATATATACCACGTCTGGTTTAGAAAATTTAAATAGAATAATAGGAAGTAATAGCGATACTGCAAGTGGTAACTATGCATACAAAGAACAGCTATTAAACGGATATGTACGCGAAGAAGAAAAAGGAGCTACTTTATTAAATAGAGAAGAAGTGCTAAATCTTGATTTGGGTAGTAGCTATAATTATGATGGAGCAAAATCAGGTATATTACCTAAACTATACAATACAGAAGGAACAGAACTTTTACCCAACCAAAAAGATATATTAATCGATAGCAATACAGAGGAAAGTGTAGATTTAGAAGTAGAAAATATAGAAGTATCAAAGCCAAATACAACAGAAGCTGAGATAACATTAAGAATAAGTAATCCTAAAGAGATAGAAGTAACGGGAATAGAAATAGAAGATATGACCATAGCTGAAATAACAAGAAATGTAACGCAAAGTGGAATAACGAGTATTACTGTAAAAGCAACACCTAATAGATATTATGACAGTTATAAATTGACTGGAATAAAATATAGAACAGGAACTTTAGATGAAGAACAAGTAAAAAAAGTAGAATTAGATATTGGTGTACAATTCTATAAAGAAATCTATACATATGAAGATTGGCAATCAATAGAAGAAGGAACATATCAAAATTATAGATTAATGGCAGATATAGATTTTAATGGAAAATCAAATATAAAAAATAATATAACAGTAAATAGATTAGAATCAGAAAATAAAGTGTATACACTAAAAAATATAACATTAGAATTTAATACCGGAAATACTGGATTAATAAATAATATAAAAACTAATATAAAAAATATAGGCTTTGAAAATATAATATTAACAAATACCGCAAGTTCAGGTGATTACTTTGGAATAATAGCAAGTGATAACGGAAATATAAAAAATTTACAATTTAGTGAAATTAAAATTGATGGCTCTTCATTAAGCTATGTAGGAATTATTGGGGGGAAAACATCGGGCAATATTGAAAATATAGAGATGGATGATGTGAATGTAAATGGAGGCAGCTACACAGGAGGACTTATTGGTTACATGGATATTGGTGTTGAATCCAATGTTAGTAATATAAGTGGAAGTAATATTACGGTAGAATCTTCAGGGTCTTATGTAGGTGGAATCGCAGGTTATTTAAAAGGTCGATTTATAGACGCAACTAATATAACAATTAATGAATCTTACATAAAAGGTAACAATTATACAGGAGGTATTATAGGAATAACTTCAGGAGTAGAAGTAAATTATTTTTCAACCACTAATACAGAAGTTTCAGGAGGTTCGAATGTAGGTGGCATAACTGGTTCGTTTTCTTATTATGCATGGAGTGATTATCAACGTAATTATTTAGATGTGAAAGAAAGCAATATTACTGGATGGGGTTCCTGCGTTGGTGGTATATCTGGAATATATAGATGGGGACCAGGCTATTTTTGGAATGTCGAGAGTTCGGTTGTAAATGCCCCTCCTACGTATGCAAAGTGGGTAGGACGGATTATTTGGAAGTGGTGATTGGGCTTCTTTACATAATTTTAATGTGATAAGTTCTGAAATTAATAGTGGAGGAACAAATGTTGGAGGTGTTTGTGGAGGAAACTCGAGCAATAGTACAAGTTGTGACCTTTTGACAGGTTACATAAGTGATACAAAAATAAATGGAGCAAGTAATGTAGGAGGTGCGATAGGATATACTAGTTATGCAGGCGTTAATCATGTATACATCAACGCAAACATAAAAGCGAATAGTAACAATGTAGGAGGAGTAGTTGGATACATGGATAATTCTAATATGACAGAATCTAGATATGGAATATATATTAAACAAACGATGTTATATGACACAAAAATAGATGCATTAACTAATGTGGGTGGTCTAATTGGAGATATGGCAAAAGAAATATTTAGAGATAAATCATTTTACGACAATAATTACATAGATGCAGATGTAACAAGTGACAATACTTCTACAGGTTCATTAATAATAGGTAGTAGACCAGAGGAAAATGATTATATAACTAATACTTATGTGTATAAATATAGTACTTTAAATGGAGATTATGTATATACAACAAATGATAATGTGGAGGATGACCAGTATTTAGTAAGAGTTGATTTAGAGAATCAAAGCACATATTCTAGTAAAATTGGTTTAGGAACAAACACATGGAGTTATACACCTTTAGAGGAAGGAAAATATCCAAAACTAAAGGATGGAAGAACTTATCATCCAGAGATACAAATAGGTGTTAACTTACCAACAGATCCAGACATTACGATAATAAATTCATTAAGTAGCGAGGATGAAAATGATAATTTTAATAATAGCACATTAACCGAAAACGGAATAGCAACTCAAGATTTAGAAATATTACCAACTATAACATTTTACCCAGTATCAGTAGAAGAAATAAACATAGACTTTAGCTCGGTTCCAGAAGGAGCAAGCTTCACATACTACGTAAATGGAGAAGAAAAAGAGAAAATTGAATTAACTAAGAAAACATATACTTTTAGATATAATTATAAAGATACGATTGAGATAAAATTATCAAATGGACAAGATGAAGAAACAATTACAATTAATCCAGATGATGTAAAAAGTGAGGTAAGCTTAGTAGGAGCAAACAATGCATACTTGCTTGGCACAAACTTATACATTAATGGAGAATTGCAATCAGGAGAGTATATAAATGTGTATGACGGATATGCATTGAATAGTAGTGGACAAGTTGTGGATATTGCAAGTCAAGAAACATCAGGAGAAGCGGTTACAACCACATTAGAAGAAACGGCAAAACCACTTCAAACGTACAGTTACAAAAATAGCAATATAGAAGTTTATGGAACATATAGCACAGTAGATGGCAATGTAAAATCACAAATCTACAATGTAAGAAATGGACAGCTATCAGCAATATCAAACAATGTAGATATGAAAATAGGAAACAGTATAATAGATAATTACAATAATAAAGAATATCAAACAATATTAACTACAGATGGAAATTTAGTTGATTTAAAGGAACAACTACAATATCCAAACAATTTCTTAAGTAGCAACATTAATCAAATAGTACAAAATACAGATGCAGAAAGTCCAGAAGTGATGGTGCTATACAATACTGGAAAAGTAATTGTGTTCAACTATGTAACTGGTCAAGTTACATATGAAAATGACGAAAAAGCAGATTCAGGCTTGGTGAGTTACTTAACAAGAAGTTTTTCAAGCATATGGAGTGACTATGAAGATAGGGGGCAAGAATATGTTAAGAGCAAAGAGCTAGAAGCAAAACTTGCAAAATTACCAGTAGAAGAAGCAATGCAAGAGGTAGTAAACAACAATAAAGATAATGAAAGTGGTAATACAGCAGGAGGTGTAAATGCTAGCAGTAACAATACAAGTTCAAACAGCAACACAACAGCAGACAATAATTACATTACAGTATACAACGGAGATACAGGAGAATATGAAGTATACAGTGAAGACGAAATACTAAATGGAGAAGATGAAAATCCAGTATCAGAAACAGAAAAAATAAAAGAAAATGGACTAGAAGGAGTATATGGATATGACGCAAAAGAAGAAACAAAACCACAAGCAAACGGAGCAATAATAGTTGTTTCAATAATTGCAGTTGCAATAATAGCATTAGTTATTTTAAGAAAAATAATTGTGAAAAATAACAGGAAAGAAAAAAGGTTAAAAAAATAATAGACTAAAAAAGCACACCTTAAATGTTAGATAAAAACATTTAAGGTGTGCTTTTACAAATATTTACACAAGAATATATTAAGCAACTTTATCAGTATAATTAATTACTGTAATTTCTGTTATAGCATTTCTTACGGAATTTACTAATTTTTCTAATTGCTTAGCAACCTCATCACTATAAGAAACTTCGCCACATTGTTTGCACACTTGAGATGGTACATTTTTAACAATAATAATACAATTATCTAATTCAACCATAAATGTTGTATTTTTATTTTCTAATTCTCCCTTACACATAAAACAATTCATAATTATTTTTTCTCCTTTCTAGTTTTTAAATCGTCTTCCCATTCTATATTATTTGGATAATATGCTGTAATAATCCATAATTCTTCACCATTTGATCCACATACTACATGAATTACTTCGTTATTTAGATTTATTCCATATACTAAGCAACTTGAATATGGATAATCATTTTCATATTCTTCTATTATTTCTCCTTTAATAAGAGCATTTTCAACATCACGTTGAGTTATATTTCTTTGCAATAATCTAATCATTATATGATTAGTCCACCTAATTTTTCTAATTTTAATTAAACGTCTTATAGTTGTAATATCTAGTTTTTCCATAAGCACCTCTTTCTATTCTTAATATATATTATCACATTTATCATAAAATTTCCATATATAGCGAATATTTCTAAAAAAAATATATAAAAGATTATAAAATAATGACACAATAAAAAAGTATGGCATAAAAAGTCTAAAGTTTTTAATTAGTTTAATATTCGTTATTTTTTATACAGGAATAAATTACTAATAAAAAAATATACAAAAAAATAAAAAATAATGGTACAATTAAAAATAGTTATGATATAATAATTTTCAATTGGAGATAGACTTGTTAGGCTAATGCAAGATATAAAAGTCCAATTTGATTTGAAATAATTATTTAAAAATTAAGTAGAATGCATAGAAAATAAGGAAAAGAAGAAAGGAAAACTAGAAAGAAATGATAAGGCTTGAAAACTGCATGGCTCTAGAGAGAGAGAGAGAGAGAGAGGTACACTATTAAATAACAAATTCTTCGCAAGAAGAATCTTATTAAGCATGCCTCAAATTTCTAAAAATATAGATAAAGTAACTACAGGGATAGACTGTATTATTGTAAATGTTTCTAAAAGGAACATTTATGGTGATATGGCCTATCCTTTTTGCGTGTGAAAACTAATAAACAAAAATTAATCAAAAGCAGAAAGGAAAGATGAGAAGTGAAAAAGAGACAAGTTAGAAATGCTGAGGCAAGGGAAAATAGAAAAATAAATAACCAAAATAGACAAAAGAATAACGGGTTAAATAATAATAAAACGAAAAGAATAAATACCAAGAACTTACCAACCTTTATATTAATAGGATTAATCTTAATGATTATTATAATAGCAATAATATATTATGTATTTTTAAGATATGCACCAGAACAAATAATTACATATAGTGGCTACGCAGTAGAAGGTAAAACTATGGTAGAAAATTTGAAGAATAGCGATATATCTAATATAGCCCCATACTTGGGGCTAATTGAAGTGCAAGAAAATGATTTGCTATATAAAAGGTTAAATTCATATTACATTGGAGAAGATGATAAAAAAGAAATTGATATAAACTATCCAATATACATAAACGAAGGCAATGCATTATTAAATATAGGAAAAAACACAAAATTAATAACAGTAAATTATGAAGAGGTAGAAGGATACCCAGACTTCATGATGACAGATGGAGTAATGTATAATGGAGCAGATATAACAAGAGCAGATGGAAACAAATACATATTCTTAAAAAGCGAAGACCAAATTTTCACAAACGTAGGCAAGATAAAAATAACAACTTCATCAAACCAATATGAAATAAAAGAATTCAGTAACATATATTTTACAGAAGACTATATTACATATTATGAGATGCCAGGCGACTCTGATGTGCAGAATTGGTACATGCAATATAAGAGAATTGCAGACATAGACAATAACTCAAAAATAGAAGTAAATGGAGAAACTATTTCATACAAAACATTCCTAGAAAAATTAGGATTAATTCAAATAGAAGATAACAATAATACAAATAATGAAGAACAAACAAATAAAGTAGCAGAAAATACAGTAAAAAATGAAATAGAGCAAGAGCAAACAAATGATGAAAATAGCACAAACACAGTAGATAGTAATAAAGACGACAACAAAGAAAATGAATGGCAAGAAGGCATGTGGGAAAAGCCAACAGTAAGTTGTAGGAGACGTTTATACAATAAGAACGAACTTATCTGTAACAGATAGAGCAGGAGTAATCACAAGAGGAATTACTTTTGAAATATATTTAGGCGGAAGATTAAACAGGAGAGTACAGGTAGCACAAACGGGACTACTTGAAATAACTAATCTACAACCAAGTTCAGAATATGAAATAAGAGGAATATTCTATTACAATGATGAAAATGGAGTAGAACAAGAAGAGGAATTCTATAATGGAAGCGTAAGAACAAAGTCAATAGACACATTAGGAACAATAGACTTTAGTTTTCAAAACGGAACAATATACTCAAACAAAATAGAATTAATACATCTAAAACTAAATAACGACTTAAACGAAGAAGTAATAAAAGGAATTTCAAGACTACAAGTAGAGATAGGAGACGTAGCATATAGATTAACAAATGACCAAATAGATGAATTAAAAGCTGGAAAAGAAATAACATATCAAACAAGTGAAAACTTAATATCAAATAGCAAAATAAAATACGAAATAACAGCATTTGATAAATTTGGAAATGAGCTAAAGGAAAGAAACAATACAGGAGAAACCATTACATCAAAACAATCTCCAACGGTAAGCGTAAGAGTAACAAAACAAGATGTAACAGAAGTGGATTTAGAAGTAAGCTTAACCAATAAAGACAATGTTAGTTTGGAAAACTATAGATATGAAATTACAAACCAAAGTGGAGATATAGTAAAACAAGGAACACTAAACAAAGACAAAGAGACTCTTGTATTTATAGACTTAGATCCAAATGGATATTATCAAATAGTAATCTATGGAGACTATGACCTAGAAAATGGAGACGGGAAACAACAAAATGCAGAACTAGGAAGAGGAAGTTTTGTAACAAGACCGTTAGCATCTTTAGGATATATGCAAATAAAAATAAATGACAAAGAAGTAACACAAAACAGCATGAACTTAGGAATAAGCATAGATACAAACCAAACAGATGCAAGATTAGTAGCAATATTAAATAAAGTGGAAGTTGTTATATACGATCAAGGCAAAAATGTAGAAAGTGCACAAGATGGACAACAAGAAGGGCAACAAAATGAAGAAATTGAAATAAAAAGAATAACGCTAATATCTGAAGATGTAGAAAAACTAAAAATAGCAGAAGAAATAGAAATAAATCTAGAACAATTAAACTCAAATACAAAATACAGAATAGATGTTATAACAACAGTAAAGCAAGGTTCAGTAGAAGAAGTAGTAGAAGACAAACAAAACTTAGACCAAGTAATAACATTAAAAATGCCGGCAGAAGTACAAATACGAAATCAATTTGTAATAGGAGACATGATAGACTTAGATATTAGGGTAGAAGACCAAGATGGAGCAGTACTTGTAGATAAAGTTAGAATAGAAGTAAGAGATAAAGACAATAAATTAGTAAATTTAAGCGAAATACAAACAAACCAAGATTATGAGAGAAAGGTATATGAAAATCTAGAACCAAATGAAACATATAGAATTATAATTTATGCACCACAGTACAATGAAGGTAGCACAGATGCAACATATAAAGCAGATTACATATTAAAAGAGATAAAAATAGTTACAGAAGCAGGAATTAGTGGTAAGTTAGATTTGATATCTTTAGAAAAAACTGCGAAAGGCAAAAACTTAATAGATGTATCATCAAAAATAAATTGGTTTGAAAAATGTTTTAATAACACTGACCAAGTCTATGGACTAAGTTATAATGAGAGCACAAAAATACTAACATTAGGTGGAACAGGCAGATACATGAAAAGAACCTATTATAATTTGAATAAATACCTTGGTAAAGAAGTAACAATAAGCTTTAAAGCAAGAAGTGATGATAATACAGAAATGCATTTAGCAGAAAAGAATGATGACAATGCAGAAAATGTAGAATATAATTACTTTAAAGTTATACAGGATCTTTCTAGTGATTGGAAAGAATATGAGTTTACAACTACTTTAAATAAAAGTGGATATATTGGGTTTATTGTGGCTGATGATAGAGCAAAAGTAGAGGTACAAGATTTACAGATAGAACTAGGAAGTAAAAAGTCTGCCTATGAAGAATTTCAATATGAATATAATGCAAATGTAGCAATAACAGTAAATGATTCAAGAAACGAAATCACAACAAATGATTACTATATTAGAATTTACAAAAACGATGAACAGATACAAGAGCTAAGATATGAAGAATTAGGAGAGACAAATAAAGTTAAAAATGTACAAAAAACATATAATGTAGATTCTGATGCAACATATAGATTTGAATTATTAGTAAAAATATCTGATAGATATTATGAACTAGATTCACAAGAATTTTCAACAGAAGGCTCAAAAGAGATTAGAGGAATATCAGGTTTAGAAGATTTCCTAAAGATACAGCCTTACGGAGAATACATAGTATTAAATGATATTGATTTATCTGGAGGATATGAAACTGAGTTCACATTCGGATGTGGCAACTTACCATTTAATGGAAGGATTGATTTTAATGGAAATACAATAATAAAAGATTTTGTGCAATATCAAGGCACTGTCTTTGAGAAAGTTGGGAATAGTGGAGTACTTGAAAATATCGCTTTTGATATGAAAATTAATAATAATGTAGAAAGAGCTATTAGGGGACTAACATATAGTAATTATGGAACTATAAGAAATATACAAGTTAATGTAACAGAATCTACCAAACAGTTAAATTCAGTAATAATCTTAATAACAAGGACTAATTATGGAACAATAGAAAACTTTATCATAAATTTAGAAGTTCCGTTGTATTCAAGTATGCAGGTATATCTTGTAGCGTATAACAATTATGGTACAGTAAGAAATGGATATGCATATGGAGAAAATATAAAAGTGTTAAATCAGACAAGTAGTTTTGATGATAGCACAATAGTATGTTTTAACAGAGAAAATGCGGTTATAGAAAATGTATATTCTTTAGTAAATATAGATGCATTAGAGGTTAATAAAGCTAGACAGACTAATATTTGTACTATAAACTATGACAATTCTACAATACAAAATGTGTATTCAGTTGGAATTGGGGAGAATTATTCGGATTATTCGCGAGGACCTAACATATATAATAAATTATCGGCAAATGTATATAATAATTATTATTTTACAGATGAAGTGTTTACAAGCAGTTTAGAGATAAAAGGAAATAAATTATCATTATGGGATGCTACAGTCCAAAATCAATTGATAAATGGTGATGGAGCATTTATCGTAGATCAATTAGTAAATGAAGGTTATTACCCTTGGATTGATATGCCGGATGTAATGCCAGCACAAGATTATATAGAATTGCCTGAAGTCGATGATGCAGATTTGCCAGATATATTATCTACCAAAGTATTAGAACAAGGAACAGATACAGTAAAAGTTCAGTTTAGTGTAAATAATCCATCAGCAGAACAAATAAGTAATATAAAGATAGAAAATCTTGATGTGGAAATACTATCACAAGAATATACTGATGGAAAAAGTACAGTCATAGCAGAACTAAAAAATCCAGTAATTTGTGTATCAAGTTATGATGTACTAAGTATAAGTACAAAAGGAGCGTTTAATAGTTCATATACAAGACCATACGAAAAAGGTGAAAGGGTAATTAATGTAGATTTATATAAAGAAATATGGAATATAAATGATTGGAAAAATATAAGTAACTCAACTACTGAAAATTATATGTTAATGGCAGACCTTAATTTTGTAAATGAAGGAAATACAATAAGTCTTTCAAGAGTAGATGGAATTTTAAATGGAAATGGATATACTATCTCGAATATAAGATTGACAAACAATGTTCCACTCATAAAATATTTATATGGAACTTTAGAGAATATATATATAAATAATTTTAATCAAGAAACAACAACATTAGGAGGAACGGTACAACGGAGAGGCTGGTTCAAAAATAGACAATGTTCATATGACAAATGTAAATATAACAAAAACAGGAAGTGGATATGTTGGTGGGATTGCTGAATTTGCGTATTCTTCTTGTACAATAACAAATAGTTCTGTAAATAATATTCAAATAAATACAGAAGGCGCACAAAGTGAAATTTATGTAGGAGGAATAGCAGGAGGTATTCAAAATGCCACTGTAGAAAATTGCTATGTACGTGGATTAGTGATAAATGATGTAAAAGGAGTAAGTTCGGGTATCGGAGGAATAGTTGGACTGGGAAGAAATGTTAACACAATTAGAAATTGCTATTCAGAAGGAACTATAATTTCAGACAATATAAATGTAGGGGGAATAGTTGGGAATATAGCTACAGCTACAATAGAAAACTGCTATTCAAAAATAAATATTTCAACTACAAATAGTAATGTAGGGGGGATTATAGGTAGCTATTCAGGAGGAGATATAAGCACTATATCTAATAACTTAAGTATAGGAAATATATATACAACATCAGGATTAGATAGCATAAACAGGATAGTAGGAAGCAGTAGCAGTACAGCAAGCAACAATTATGCATATGAACATCAATTGTTAAATGGATATACAAGAGAAGAAGAAAAAGGAGCTATTTTATTAAATAAGGAAGAAGCGTTAAATTTAAGTTTAGGAGATAGCTATAATTATGATGATAAAGCAAAAGAAATATTGCCAAAATTGTATAATACTAAAGGAACAGAATTACTACCAAATCAAACTGATATACTAATTGATGGCAATACAGAAGAAAATGTAGACTTAGAAATTGAAAGTATTGAAGCTACAAAACCAAATACAACAGAAGCAGAAATATCAGTAAGAATAAAAAATCCAGAAGAGATAGAAATAACAGGAATTGAAGTAGAAGATTTAACTGTTACTTCTATAACAAGAAATGTGACACAAAACGGAATAACAAATATAGTAGTTAGAGCAACTCCAAATAGATATTATGATAGTTATAAACTAACTGGAATTAAATACAAGAATTCATCAGGAGAAGAGCAAAAAAAAGAAGTAGAAAACGAAATAGAGGTACAGTTCTATAAAGAAATCTATACATATGAAGATTGGCAATCTATAGAAGAAGGAACTTACCAAAACTATAGATTAATGGCTGATATAGATTTTAGTGAAAAGACAAACATAAAAAACAACATAACACTTAATAGATTAGAAGCAGAAAACAATGTATACACATTAAAAAACATAGAACTAGAATTTAATGAGGAAAATACAGGATTAATAAATAATCTAAAAACAAGTATGAAAAATATAAGATTTGAAAATATAACAATAACTAATCAAGGAGGTTCTGGGGATTACTTTGGAATAATTGCAAGTAATAATGGAAATCTAGAAAACTTGGAGTTTGAAAGCATAACAATAGATGGAACTGGAATAGATTATGTAGGGCTAATAGGAGGAGAAACATCAGGTAATATAGAAAATATAGAACTAAAAGACATTAATATAAAAGGAAATAACTATACTGCAGGATTTGCGGGTAATATTGATATAGGTGTCGATGCAACTGTAAATAATATTACAGGCGATAATGTAACAGTAGAAGGGACAGGAGATTATGTAGGAGGTTTAATAGGATATCAAAATGGTAACACAATAGAAACAAGTAACTTAGCAATAAATAATTCAAATGTTACAGGAAACAATTATACAGGTGGATTAATAGGATTTCAAAATTATGGAACTTTAAATTATGCGGAAACAAACGAAACAAATATTACAGGAAATTCATATGTGGGAGGCATTGCAGGAGAATTTTACTCAACCACTGATAACAGATATAAAAGATATTATATGCAAATTAATTCATCAACTATAACAGGAACAGGCGACTATATTGGAGGGACCGCGGGATATATACGTAACGGTTATCCAAGATATACGATAGTAAAAGACACTATAATAAATGCTCCTTCTGTAAATTCTGAATACATAGGAGGAATTACTGGTCAAACTTATTGGTTAAACATTTATTATTTCCAGATAATAAATTTAACAATTAATAGTAATGGGAAAAGTATTGGCGGTGTATGCGGAGAAAATAGAGGTGATTTGAGGATAGGGTATGGATACGTCGAAGGAAAAGTAGTAAGTGGCGATTCATACGTTGGTGGAGTAATAGGCAGTCCGGGTACAAATGGCTGTAATATGTATGTATTTAATGTATATGTAAAGACCAATACAAAAGCCAATTCTAATACAGCTGGTGGGGTAATCGGTTTTGCCGATAATACAAATATGACAGCTGCAAATAATGTAATAAGAATTTATAACACAATGGTATTAGACAGTTATGTAACAGCTCCAACTAAGGCAGGTGGATTAATTGGCGACATTGCAAAAGATATTTATAGAGGAGGGGCAGACTCTTATAATAACTATATTGATGCAGATGTAACAAGTACAAATGAATCGACAGGCTCACTAATAATAGGTGGTAGACCAGACGAAAATGAATACGTAACCAATACATATGTGTATAGATATAGCACTTTAAATGGAAATTATGTATATACAACAAACGATAATATAGATAATGACCAATACCTAATAAGAACAGATTTAGACCAGCGAAGTACATATTCAAATAATATTGGATTAGGAACAGCTCATTGGACATATACGTTATTATCAGAAGAAAAATATCCTACAATACAAGACTCATATTTATACTACCCAGAACTACAAACTGGTGTAGACTTACCAACAGATCCAGACATTACAATAATAAACTCATTAAGTAATGAAGGTGAAAACGATGACAAAAGCAGGGAGGATGCAACAAATGAAAATGAAATAGCAACACAAAACTTAGAAGAACTACCAACTTGGGCAGTGTATCCAGTATCAGTAAATGAGATAAATGTAGACTTTAGCTCAGTTCCAGAAGGAGTAAGCTTCACATACTATGTAAATGGTGAAGAAAAAGAATCAATTGAACTAACACAAAAAACATACGCCTTCAAATACAATTACCAAGACACATTAGAAATCAAACTTACAAATGGCACGAATGAAGAAACAATAACAATAACTCCAGAAGATGTAAGAAGTGAAGCAAGTTTAGTAGGAACAAACAATGCATATTTATTAGGTACAAGTTTATACATTAACGGGGAAGTTCAAGATGGAAACTATGTAAATATATATGATAGATATGCACTAAATAGTAGTGGACAAGTTGTGGATATTACAACAAAACAAATGGTAACAAATGTAGCTGGTATTGTAAAAGAAAGTGCGAATGAAAATACAAGAGAAGTGAGTATTACTGATACCTTAGGCAATACGACAACAACTTCAGCAAATAATGCTGAAAATGCAATTGCAGATACCAATGCATCAAAAAGAAACAAAGCGGTTACCACTGCACTACAACAAACAACAATACCACTTCACATATACGATTACAAAGGTAGCACTATTGAAGTTTATGGAATATATAGCACAGTAGATGGCAATGTAAAACTACAAATTTACAATGTAAGAAATGGACAATTATCAGCTATTTCAAGCAATGTAGATATGAAAGTTGGAAACAGCATAATAGATAACTACAATAATAAAGAATATCAAACAATATTAACAACTTCAGGAGAATTAGTAGACTTAAAAGAACAACTACAATATCCAAATGACTTCTTAAGTAGCAACATTAATCAAATAGTACAAAATACAGAAGCAGAAAGTCCAGAAATGATGGTGTTATACAATACTGGAAAAGTGATTGTGTTCAACTATGTAACGGGAAAAGTTGTATACGAAAACGACGAAAAAGCAGATTCAGGCTTGATGAATTATTTAACAAGAAGCTTTGCAAATATATGGAGTAACTATGAAGATAGGGTGCAAGAGTATGCAAAAAGTAAAGAGTTAGAAGCAAAGCTTGCAGAATTATCAGTGGAAGAAGCAATGAAAGAAAATAATAAAACTGAAACGGCGATTTCTAGTGAAAATAGTACTATTGCAAATAACAACAGTAATGAAAATACTTTAACCGATGCCAATACCAATACAAACTCAACAAATAGTAACAACACGAGCGAAAACTTAAGCACTGACGATGCTAGCTTAAATACTAACACAAACTCAACAACAGACAATAGCTACATTACAGTATACAATGCAGATACAGGAGAATATGAAGTCTATAGTGAAGACGAAATACTAAACGGAGAAGATGAAAATCCGATATCTGAAACAGAAAAAATAAAAGAAAATGGACTTGAAGGAGTATATGGATATGACACAAAAGAAGAAAGCAAACCACAAGCAAACGGAGCAATAATAGTTATTGCAATAATTGCAGTTGCTATAGTAGCCTTAGTTGTTCTAAGGAAAGTAATTGTAAAAAATAATAACCAAAAACAATTAAAATAAAGAAAAAAATGTGAAACGAATTTGAAAAAAATTTTCAAAGAAAGTTTCACATTTTTTTATTAAAAGACCTTCAAAAAATGTGTGAGTTTATACAAAAAGTTGTTAAGAAAATGCATGATTTTAAAAAATGTATATCAAAACACTTAAAAAATGTATATTAAAATCGTTAAAAAATGTATATTAATCATTGAAAAATTATATAATATATGATAAAATAAGAAATATAAAAAGAAGGTGAAAAAGTAATGTCTTTAAGAAAAAAGGAATATATAGATAGATTAATAGATAAAAAAATAGAAGATTATTTATCAATATTTGGAGCCGTGAGCATAGAAGGTCCAAAATGGTGTGGTAAAACATGGGCATCATTAAACCATGCGAATAGCGCAGTATTTTTAGATGAAGATGTCACAAAAGAAAAGGCCAAGCTAAGTTTAGATTTAATTCTAAACAGTGAAAAGCCAGAATTAATTGATGAATGGAATTTGATTCCTGAGGTTTGGGATGCTGTTAGAAGAAAATGTGATGAAACAACTGAAAAAGGAAAATATATTTTAACATGTTCTACAAAATTAACAGATGGAGAGCAAAAAGAAAAAATACACCATTCTGGAGCTGGTAGAATAGGCAAAATACAAATGCATACAATGAGTTTGTATGAGTCAGGAGATTCAACAGGAAAAGTATCAATACGAGACATGTTAAACGGAACTTTAAAAAACGAACTAAATGATAAGATTACATTAGAAAAATTAGCAAATTTGACAATTCGTGGAGGATGGCCTTCAAATATAGATACTCCTGAAGATAAAATAGGAATAATTCCAAAAAGCTATATTGATGCTATTCTAGATAATGATATAAATGATGATAAACAAAGAGATAAAAACAAAATGTCAATGTTACTAAAAAGTTTAGCGAGAAATGAATCTACTATATCTAACAAGATGACACTTTTAAAAGATATTGAACAATATAGCAATGAAAAAGAGATAATTGAAAGTAGAATAACAATAGAAGATTATCTAGATGTTTTAATTAGACTTCATATAATAGAAAATCAAAATGCATATAGTGAAAACTATAGGTCACCAAACAGAGTTGGAAAAGCAGCTAAAAGGCATTTTACAGACCCTTCACTTGCATGTGCATGCTTAGACTTAACAAAGGATAAGCTATTAAATGATATACGAACATTTGGATTTATGTTTGAAGCTCTAGTAGAAAGAGATTTACGTATATATATGGATTATTTAGATGGAAAGCTATTTCATTTTAGAGATAATGTAACGGGATTGGAAGCAGATTCAATATTAGAATTTAGTGATGGAGAATATGCTATAGTAGAGATAAAACTTGGATATAATCAAGTAGAAGAGGCAAAAAGAAATTTATTAAATTTATATAATAACATGGTTAAAAAACCGAAATTCATGTGCATTATAGTAGGCTTTACAGACATAATAGCAAAAGATACTGAAACAGGAATATACATTGTTCCAATTACAGCATTAAGACCATAGGAAATGAAACGAATATTGAGCTTTTAAATTAGCTTAATATTCGTTATTTCTTGCAGGAATAAATGACTAATAAAAAATATACAAAAAAATAAAAAATAATGGTGCAATTAAAAAAAGTTATGATATAATAATTTACAATTAGGGACAAACTTGTTTTACAAAAGCAAGCTGTAAAAAGCCAAATGTATTTAAAATAAGTATATAAAACAAAAGTAAATGCTTGAAAAACAAGGAAAAGAAGAAAGGAAAACTAGAAAGAAATGATAAAGCTTAAAAACCGCATGGCTCTAGAGAGAGAGAGAGAGAGAGAGAGGTACACTATTAAATAACAGATTCTTCACAGGAAGAATCCTATTAAACGTGCCTCAAATTTCTAAATATATAGATGGAGTAATTACAGGGATAGACTGTATTATTGTAAGTGTTTGCAAGAGAAACATTTACAGTAGTATGGTCTATCCTTTTTGTGTGTGAAAAAGAAATTTTTATACTTACTAAATTGAAAGTGAGGAAACTTTAAATTGCAATAATAACGATAAATATAAATTGAAACTCTAAAGAACGAATGTAAGCAAAAATAATCAAAAGCAGAAAGGAAAGATGTGAAGTGAAAAAGAGAGAAAGAACAAACAATAACAAAATTAGAAATACTGGGACCGACAAAAATATAAAAGAGAATAAAAGAGAAAGAAAAAACTTAAATAAAAGCGTAAACCAAAGTAAAGCCAAAAGAATAAATACAAAGAACTTACCAACCTTTATTTTAATAGGCTTAATCATAATGCTAATTATCATAGCAATTATTTATTACGTGTTCATAAGATATGCTCCAGAAATGATAATTACATATAGTGGTTATGCAGTAGAAGGAAAAACAATGGTAGAAAATCTAAAAAATAGTGATGTGTCTAATGTAAATCCCTACTTAGGCTTAATTGAAGTGCACGAAAATGATTTGTTATATAAAAAGCTTAACTCATATTACATTGGAGAAGATAACAAAAAAGAAATAGATATAAACTACCCAATATACATAAACGAAGGAAATGCCCTATTAAACATCGGACCAACTACTAGGTTAATAACCGTAAATTATGAAGAGGTAGAAGGCTACCCAGACTTCATGATGACAGATGGAGTAATGTATAATGGAGCAGATATAACAAGAGCAGATGGGAACAAGTACATATTTCTAAAAAGTGAAGATGAGATTTATACAAACGTAGGAAAAATACAAATAAGTACAGCATTAAATGACTATGAGATAAGAGAATTTAGTAATATATACTTTACAGAAGATTATATTGCGTATTATGAAATGCAAGACGGAAATAATGCCAACGATGGTAATGAAGAAAATTCTAGCAATGACTCTGAAAATGCAAAAGATGCAAATCAAAACAATGTGCAAAATTGGTATATGCGATACAAGAGAATAAACGATATAGATATGGACTCAAAGATAGAAGTAAATAACGAAACAATCACGTATAAAGAATTCCTAGAAAGACTTGGAATTATACAAACAGAAGAAAATAACAAAGAAGAAGTTGTAAACGAAACAAGTGAAATAGACGAAACCGCAGAAAACGATGTTGAAGAAGAAAGCACAACACAAGAAGAAAATAACGAAAGCAACACAACTATAAACGAAAGTGAACCAACAGAACAAGAGTGGCAAGAAGGTATGTGGGAAAAACCAACAGTAAGTTGCACGGACTTCGAGTCAGGTGTTTACACAATAAGTACCAACCTATCAGTAACAGATAGAGCAGGAGTAATATCGAGAGGAGTAATATTTGAAATATATTTGGACGGAAGATTAAATAGAAGAGCATTAGCAACACAAACAGGAAACATTGAAATAACAAATTTACAACCAGATACAGAATTTGAAATAAGAGGAGTATTTTACTACTATGATGAAGACGGAGTAGAACAAGAAGAAGAATTCTACACAGGAACAGTAAAAACAAAACCAATAAGTGCATTAGGAACAATAGACTTTAGTTTCCAAAATGGAGAAATATATTCTAATAAAATAGAACTAATACACCTAAAATTAAACAACGATTTAAACGAAGAAGTAATAAGAGGAATCTCAAGAATACAAGTAGAAATAGGAGATGTAGCATTTAGATTAACAAATGACCAAATAGACCAATTAAAAGCAGGAGAAGAAATAACATATCAAACAAGTGAAAGCTTAACATCAAATAGTAGAATAAAATATAAAATAACAGCATTTGATAGGTTCGGAAATGAACTAAAAGCAATAAATAATGAAGGAGAAACAATAACATCAAAACAATTACCAAGGGTAAGCATTACAGCAACAAAACAAGATGTGACAGAAGTAATCCTAGATGTAACATTAAATAATAAAGATAATGTAAGCTTAGAAAACTATAGATATGAAATAACCAACCAAAGTGGAGAAATAGTAAAACAAGGAATATTAGGAAACAACGGAACAGCAAATGATGGAAGTAAAGAAACATTAACATTTAATGATTTAGACCCAAATGGATACTACCAAATAATAATCTATGGAGATTACGATTTAGACAATGGAGAAGGCATACAACAAAATGCAGAGCTAGGAAGAGCAAGTTTTGTAACAAGACCACTAGCATCACTAGGATACATGCAAGTACATATAGATGATAAAGAAGTAACACAAAACAGCATGAACCTAGGCATAAGCATAGACGAGAATCAAACAGATGCAAGATTACTTGCTATATTAGATAAGGTAGAAGTTGTAATCTATGACCAAGGAAAAAATATAGAACATGACGAAAAGAACAATGGTGACAACGATGGCAGTGATGGAAATAATGAAGGCAGTGGTGACAATGAAGGTAGTGGAAATACTGGAGATAGTAACCAAGGGCAACAAGGCAATGACAATAACGCACAACAAGAGACCGAAGTACAAAGAATAACATTTACAGAAGAACAAGTACAAAGCCTAAAAATAGCTGAAGAAGTAGAGCTAAACATAGACCAATTAAACTCAAACACAATATACAGAATAGATGTAATAACAATGGTAAAACAAGGTACAGTAGAAACAGTGGTAGAAGATAAGCAAAACATAGAACAGCTAATCACACTAAAAATGCCAGCAGAAGTACAAGTAAGAAACCAATTCGTAATAGGAACAATGATAGACTTGGACATAAGAATAGAAGATATAGATAATGCAGTACTAACAAACCAAGTAAGAATTGAGGTAAGAGATAAGGACAATAAATTAATAGATTTAAGCGAAATGCCAACAAATGCAGAATATAAAAGAAAAACATATGAAGACCTAACACCAAATGAAACATATAGAATAATAGTATATGCACCACAATATAATATAGGAAGTACAGATGCAACATATGAAGCAGATTATATACTAAAAGAAATAAAAATAGTAACAGAAACTGGAATAAGTGGTAACTTAGACTTGATAGGTTTAGAAAAAACACCAACAGGGAAAAATTTAATAGATGTGTCATCTAAAGTAAATTGGTATGAGAAATGTTTCGATACTGGCCGTGTATATGCGCTTAATTATAATGAAAGTACTAAAACTCTTACTTTAGGAGAAAATTCAAGTCATAATTTGGCATCATACTATGATTTAAGTAAATATATTGGACAAGAAATAACAATAAGTTTTAAGGCTAGATCTTCGTATACTAAAACCTTAAGCATAGTGGAAAAAACTTATGAAGATTTTTTGAAAACAGATATCGTAACATATTATACAATAAATGATTTAAGTAGTGAATGGAAAGAATACTTGTTTACAGTAACACTAAGTAAAACTGGTTATATAGGACTTCGTACAACAACTAACGATATTACATCAGTAGAAATACAAGATTTACAAGCAGAACTTGGAAACAGAAAAACTGACTATGAAACATTCCAGTATGATTACAATGCAAATGTATCAATAACAGTAAATGACACAAGAGATGAAATAACAACAAATGATTACTACATAAGAATCTACAAAAATGATGAGCAAATTCAAGAAATTCGTTATGAAGAAATCGGAGAAGAAAACAAAGTAGAAAATGTACAAAAAACATACAATATAGAACCAGATGCAAATTACAGAATAGAATTACTAGTAAAAATAACAGATAGATATTATGAACTAGACTCACAGGAGTTCTCAACAACTGGTGCTAGAGAACTAAAAGGAATATTAAATGAAAATGAATACTTAAAAATACAACCATATGGAGAATATATAATATTAAACGATTTAAATTTTTCAGTAGTTTCTGGATTACAATATAGATTTGGTAGTTCTAATTTACGATTTGAAGGGAAAATAGATTTTAATGGAAAGACTGTAACTAAAGGAATGGTGAATAAGTATGCTCGATTATTTGACTACATAGGAAACAATGGATTAATTGAAAATATGGTATTAGATTTGAAATTAAATGATGGTTATGGTACTTCTATGCTTGGAGCTATAGCTAATTTTAATTATGGAACAATTCGTAATCTAGAATTTAATATAATAGAATCAAAAGAAAAATCTAATACAGAAATGTGGTTGATTTGTTATCAAAACTTTGGAACAATCGAAAACTTTGTAATAAATTTTAAAAAAACATTTTATTTGTATACCACCGGTGGAATGATGTGGTTAAATTATGGAACAGTGAAGAATGGATATATTTGTGGAGAAGATATAAAGATATTAAATCGATCAACTGCTTCTAACTATGCTTCAGGACTGGTACTAGCTAATAATAGAAATGGATTAATAGAGAATGTATTTACATTAATTAACTTGGATGTTATGTATAGCTCTAATCAAATAAAAGCACTTATTGCTCTAGAAAATAATAGTAATGCGACTATACAAAATGTATATTCAGTGATTGATGAACCAAGTAAGAATTTAAGTAGTGGACCAAATGTATATACTAAAAGTTCTGAAAAAATTTATAACAATTATTATTTCTCAGATGAAATATATACCAGTGAATTAGAAACAAAAGGAAATAAATTATCGTTATGGGATGCTACATTTCAAAATCAATTAATAAACGGTGATGGAGCATTTATAGTAGATGATTTAGTAAATGAAGGATATTATCCTCAGCTAAATATGCCAGATGTAATGCCAGCACAAGAATATATAGAATTACCAGAAGTAGAAGATGCGGATTTGCCAGATATACTATCTACAAAAGTGTTAGAGCAAGGAACAGATACAGTAAAAGTTCAATTTAGTGTAAATAATCCATCTGCAGAGCTAATTAGTGATATTAAAATACAAAATCTAGAGGTAGAGATATTGTCACAAGAGTATATCAATGGAAAAAGTATAGTAATAGCAGAATTAAAAAATCCAATAATATGTGTATCAAGTTATGATGTACAAAGTATTACTACAAAAGGTGCATTTGGAAGCTCATATACAAGACCATATGATCCTGGAGAAAGAGTTATAAATGTAGATTTATACAAAGAAATTTGGAGTGTAAATGATTGGAGAGCAATAAATGATTCACCAACAGAAAATTATATGCTAATGACAGATTTAGACTTTATAAATGAAGAGAATACTATTAGATTAGATAATGTAAACGGAATTTTAAATGGAAATGGACATACCATATCAAATGTAAATTTAACAAATAATTATTCGTTGATAGTCTATTTAAATGGGATACTAAAAAATATATACATTAATAATTTTAAGCAGGAGGCTACAACTAATGGAGGTTTAATAAGTGTTGCTCAGATAAGCTCGTCAATCGATAATGTACACATGTCAAATGTAAGTATAACAAAAACTGGAAGTGGTATGGTTGGTGGATTGGTGAGAGATGCTAATTCTAATGCAATAAAGAATAGCTCTGTTAATAATATTCAAATAAATACCGAAGGAACTCAAAGCATGATGAGAATTGGAGGGATAGCGGGACAAATTAATAATACAGTAATAAATAATTGTTATGTGAAAAATATAAGTGTGAAGGATACAAAAGGAATTGAGTCTGGAGTAGGAGGAATTGCTGGGTATGGTTTGGTAGCTTGCACCATACAAAATTGCTATGCCGAGGGAAGAATTATTTCTGAAAATAATAATGTAGGAGGAATAGTAGGAGGTTTAGATGCTACTAATATTGAAAATTGCTATTCAAAAGTAGATATATCAACTACAAATAATAATGTAGGTGGAATTATTGGTTTATGTACTCAGGCTAATGCAAGTACTATATCAAATAATTTGAGTATTGGAAATATATATACAATAGCAGGAATTGACAATTTGGACAGAATAATTGGATTTGGTTCTGGAGAAAATGGTACTAATTATGCATATGAAAATCAGTTATTAAACGGATTCGTAAGCGATGAAGATAAAGGAGCCACTCTATTAAACAAAGAAGAAATACTAAATTTAAACTTAGGAGAAAGTTACAATTATGATGATAAAGAAAAAGGAATTCTTCCTAAACTATACAACATGGAAGGAACAGAGTTGTTACCAAACCAAACAGACATATTGTTAGAAGATAATTATACTACAAAAGTAGAATTAGGAGTAGAAAACATTGAAGCAACAAAACCAAATACAACAGAAGCAGAGATTACAGTGAGAATAAACAATCCAGAAGAAGTAGAAATAACAGGAATAGAAATAGAAGATATGACAATTTCTTCTATTTCAAGAAATGTAACACAAAATGGAGTGACTAATATTGTAGTAAGAGCACTACCTACTAGATATTATGATAGTTATAAATTAACTGGAATAAGATATAAAACAGGAGTTTCTTCAGAAGAGCAAATAAAAGAAGTAGAAGCAGAAATAAAAGTACAATTCTATAAGGAAATCTATACATATGAAGATTGGCAAACAATAGAGGAAGGAACATTTCAAAATTATAGATTAATGGCAGATATAGATTTTAGTGGAAAAACTAATGTAAAAAATAATATAGCTGTAAATAGATTAGAAGCAGAAAATAGAATATATATGCTAAAGAACATAAATTTACAGTTTAGTGCTGGAAATGCAGGATTAATACAAAATGTAAAAAACAGTATAAAAAATATAGGTTTTGAAAATATAACATTAACTAATTCTTCAGGAGATCATTACTTTGGCGTTATAGCAAGTAATAATGGAGAAATAGAAAACTTGAGATTTAAAAATATAACAATAACAGGAAAATTAATGCATTATATTGGAACAATAGGTGGAATGACATCAGGAAATATTAATAATGTAGAACTAGAAAATATAAACATTAATGGAAGCAGTCATAATGGTGGATTGGTTGGATATTTGAGCTTGAATATGGGAGGCTCAATAAAGAATATAACAGCAGATAAGATAACAATAGTGGGAACAAGTACTTATACTGGTGGAATATTAGGTTATCAATATGGAAGTGGAGTAGAAATTACAAATATACATGTGGATAATTCAAATATAACAGGCAAAGATTATACAGCGGGAATTTTAGGAAATGGTTCACAAGGAAACCTAACATATTTCGAAGTAAACAACACGGATGTATCTGGAACTGCCTATGTAGGTGGAATTCTAGGCTACACGACTTCAAGTGAAAATACGATGCTTAGGATGTACATGCAAGTAAATTCATGCAATATAACAGGTGCTGGTAATTATGTAGGTGGAATCATTGGATCTTTTTGGGGAGGATATAATAGATATTGGAATGTAAATAATTCTCAAATAAATGTAACTTCAAGCTCTTCGGAAGATGTTGGAGGATTGGCGGGATTCTTAGGACAATCACAGTTATGGTACTTCCAAATAAACAATACAACAATATCTAGCAAAGGCAAAAATGTAGGTGGGGCAATTGGTTATACTTTGTCTAGAACAACATTAGGTTGGGGTTATTCATTTAATACAATTGTTTATGGAAGTACTACTGTAGGCGGCCTTGTTGGGTCAGGCAATTATCTTAACATAAAATCTGTGTATGTAAATGCAAATGTAAAAGCCGATAACTCAGTGGCAGGTGGAGTGCTTGGATATGCACAAAACGCTAATGTGATTGCTTATGGCTCGCCAATTAATATATATACTGCATTGGTAGAGGATGGTTCTGTAGAAGCTCAATCAAAAGCAGGTGGATTAATTGGAGACTTAGAAACGGACATTTACAGAGATGGTACATTCTTCTATAACAATTATATAGAAGCTGATGTAACAAGTACTAATACTTCTACAGGTTCACTTTTAATAGGAGGAAGACCAGATGAAAATCCATATATAGAAAATACATATGTGTACAGATATAGCACTTTAAATGGAAATTATGTATATGGAACAAATGACAATATTGAAGATGAGCAGTATTTAATAAGAAGTGATTTGGATATACAAAGTACATTTTCTAGTAAAATAGGACTAGGTACAACATATTGGAATTATGCATCTTTATCAGAAGGAAAATATCCAAAGATAAAAGACCAATATATATACATGCCAGAATTACAAACTGGAGTTGATTTACCAACGGACCCAGAAATATCATCAATAAATTCATTAAGTCTCGGTGTTGAAATTAGTGAAGACAGTGCTAATGAGGCAGGGACTAACGCAAACAATATAGCAGAAGAAATTGGAATATCAACACAAAGCACAGAATCATTACCAAGTTATAAGGTGTATCCAATAAAGGTAGATGAGATAAACATAGGCTTTAGTGATATTCCAGAAGGAGTAAGCTTCACATACAGTGTAAATGATGAAAATGTGGAAAGCAAAAACATAACAAAAGGACAAAGAGCAGATAATGGATTAAATGAAAATAGTGATATAGACAACAACAATGCAAATGAATTACTTCAGCTAACGCAAAAAACATACACGTTCAAATACAATTACCAAGATACATTAGAAATTAAACTAACAAATGGCACTGACGAAGAAACAATTACAATAACTCCAGATGATGTAAGAAGTAATGCAAGTTTAGTAGGTAATAACAATGCATACTTGTTAGAAACAAACTTATATATTAACGGAGAACTACAACCAGGTGAATATGTAAACGTATACGACGGTTATGCACTAAATAGCAGTGGACAAGTTGTGGATATTGCAACGAAACAAATGGTAATAAATGCAGATAGTGTTGCAAGTGAAAATACAATTGCAGATGATAATGATGAAGAATCAAACGAAGCGGTTACAACATCTTTAAAACAAACAACAAAACCACTTCACATATACGATTACAAAGGTAGCACTATTGAAGTTTATGGAACATACAGCACAGTAGATGGCAATGTAAAACTACAAATTTACAATGTAAGAAATGGACAGCTATCAGCAATATCAAACAATGTGGATATGAAAGTCGGCAACAGCATAATAGATAACTACAATGATAAAGAGTATCAAACAGTATTAACAACTTCAGGAGAATTAGTAGATTTGAAAGAACAACTACAATATCCAAACAATTTCTTAAGTAGCAACATTAAACAAATAGTACAAAATACAGAAGCAGAAAGTCCAGAAGTGATGGTGTTATACAATACTGGAAAAGTGATTGTGTTCAACTATGTAACGGGAAAAGTTGTATACGAAAACGACGAAAAAGCAGATTCAGGCTTGATGAATTATTTAACAAGAAGCTTTTCAAGTATATGGAGTGACTATGAAGATAAGCAGCAAGAATATGCAAAGAGTAAAGAGTTAGAAGCAAAACTTGCAGAATTATCAATAGAAGAAGCAATGAAAGAAAATAATAAAAATGAAACGGCTACTTCAAGTGAAGATAATACTATTACAAGCAACAATAACAATACTTTAACTAATGTAAATACAGATACAAATTCAACATTTAGTAATAATGTAAGCAATACAACGGTAGACAACGATTACATTACAGTATACAATGCAGATACAGGAGAATATGAAGTATACAGTGAAGACGAAATATTAAATGGAGAAGATGAAAATCCAGTATCAGAAACAGAAAAAATAAAAGAAAACGGACTGGAAGGAATATATGGCTATGATGCTAAAGAAGAAACAAAACCACAAGCAAATGGAGCGGTAATAGTTATTTCAATAATCGCTGTAGCTATAATAGCATTAGTTGTTTTAAGAAAAGTAATTGTAAAAAATGGCAAAAAGGATTCTAAAAATAAAAGCTAAGTTTAAAATCTAAATCATCATTAGATATATTAGAAAATGTGGTAATATAATTAAATAAAAAAACAAGTACTAAGATTTAAAGATTTTAGTGCTTGTTTTTTTTCTTAATATGGTTAATTCAAAGAATTTATGCTATACTAATTGCAATGTTTAAAGTGATTTTGCGAGTTTTAGTATTCATAAAAATGAAAGGATTTTACTATGAAAAAAATATTAGTGGTAGAAGATGATGAATCTATTCATAATTTAATAAAAGAAGTGCTAAAAAAAGAGCATTACTCTGTGGTAAGTGCATATTCTGGAACAGAAGCTCTTCTAGTAATAGAAAAAGAAAAGATAGACCTCATATTATTGGATTTAATGCTTCCAGGGTTAAATGGTGAAGAAATAGTAAAAAGAGTTAAAAACATACCAATTATTGTAATAAGTGCAAAAATGGATCAAGAAAATAAAGTAAAAGTTTTATTAGATGGTGCCAATGATTATATTGTTAAACCGTTTGATACAGAAGAGTTGATTGCAAGAGTAAAAGTTCAATTAAGGATAGGAAAAGCAGAACAAAGTAATAACACAATAAAGTACAAAGAGATTATTATGGTTAATGATAATCGCACAGTAACTATAAATAATAAAGAGGTATATCTAACAAGAACCGAATATGCTATTTTAAAGCAATTGATATTAAATGCAAAACAAGTTGTAACCAAAAGCAAATTGCTCCAACTGATAAGCATCGATACACCGGATTGTGATGAGAATTCTTTAAAGGTACATATAAGTAATTTAAGAAAGAAAATAAAAAAAGTTACAGATGAAGAATATATTGAATCTGTATGGGGAATAGGTTTTAAAATTCATGAGTAAAATCTTAACCAAATTTCAACTTTTTTCTTAACTAATTCCTTAACATTTTAATAATAAAATACTCCTTGAAAGGAGGCTTTTATGGAATATATTTTAGAAACTCAAAATTTGTGCAAATATTATAAAAAGAATAAGGTATTAAATGATTTAAATATTCATGTGCCAAAGGGAGCAATTTATGGCCTTATTGGAAAGAATGGTGCAGGAAAAACCACTTTAATTAGAGTGATTTGTGGATTACAAAGGCCTAGCAAAGGCAATTATTGCATTTATGAAACTGAAAACGGTAAAAAGATTAATTATGTAAGGAAAAGAATTGGAGCTATTATAGAAACTCCATCAATTTATTTTGATATGACAGCAGAAGAAAATTTAAAAGAGCAATACAAAGTAATAGGTTTGCCTATTGATGATAATCTAAAAGAATTGTTAAGTACAGTTGGATTAAAAAATGTAGATAAAAAGAAAGTTAAAGATTTTTCTTTAGGTATGAAGCAAAGGCTAGGGATAGCTATAGCATTAGTTGGACATCCGGATTTTCTTATTTTGGACGAGCCTATAAATGGACTTGATCCAGAAGGAATTATAGAAATAAGAGAATTAATTTTAAAACTAAATAAAGAAAACGGAATTACATTTTTAATATCAAGCCATTATTTAGATGAATTATCAAAAGTTGCTACACATTATGGATTTATTAATAAAGGAAAAATAATTAAAGAAATAAGTAAAAAAGACCTAGAAGAAAAGTGCAAAAGACGAATTGAAATAAAAGTAAATAATGTACAAGAATGTGTGAAATATTTAGAAGAAAACAAAATTGAATACACCATAAAAGAAGATAACATTATAAATATTTATAGCCCGATAAATATATCCGAATTAGTTATCGGCCTTTCTAAGAAAAATTGTATAATATCAGATTTGCATGAAAAAGATGCATCACTTGAAAGTTATTATATAAATTTGATTGGAGGGGATGATAATGTATAAATTACTGAATGCAGGCTTTTACAGACTAAAAAAGGAAAAGATATTTTGGTGTTTAGTAGTCATAACTATACTAATTGCCGGCTCTACTTTATTTAATCAGATACAGCATGTACAAACATGGGGAAAAACTGGAATAGATCAAATTTTAATAAATTATACAAATTGGATCGGTATATTTATAGCTTTATTTACAAGCACTTTTATAGGAACAGAATATGCGAATGGAACAATAAGAAATAAAATAATTGTAGGACATAGTAGAGTTAAAATATATGTATCTAATTTAATTATAAGTATTGTTGTAGGAACTATATTAGAACTAATTTATATGCTTCTTATATGTGTTATAGGAATTCTAGCACTTGGTAGCATAGCAATGCCTGCAAAAGAATTTGCGATTATATTAGTAAATATATTTATGATAATTATAGCATATTCATCAATTTTTTCTTTTATAGCATTATTATGTACAAATATAACAATGACAACAGTTATAAGTTTTATTCTTTTACTTGTGATGTTTGTAGTAAATAACTTGTTAGGACCAACTGCAAGTGCAGATAGATATAGTTACAATATTACAGCAAATGAACGTGGCGAGCTGGTAAAAGAAATAACTGGAATAAATCAAAATTACCCAGGAGATACAAAAAAGAAAATATGTCAAGCAATTGTATATTCTATGCCATTAGGACAAGCTGATATAATAAGCAGTAAATTTGAAAAAGATATAAATGAATTATATGTTTTAATAATATATGCAGTTATTGAATCTGTTGTAATAACAGCAGTTGGCATCTATGTATTTAGGAAAAAAGATTTGAAATAGGAAAAGTGATTTAAAGAATGAAAACTGGTAAAAAAAGCCTTAAGAAAAGCATTAGAAAAAGTAAAGTGATAAAGGAGGAACAAAGTGGATGTTTGGCTATATCTCATAATTGGAATATTATTGGTGGTAATTATATGGCTAATACTAAAGCTAGCTTTAATAAAAAAATCTATAAAAGAAATAAGCAATCAAACAAGTGATATACTAAGCAAAGACACAAACAATTTAATAACAATATCATCATCAGATTCAGATGTAGCAGAATTAACCAAAAAGTTAAATAAAGAATTACAAGAACTAAGAACGCAAAAATTATATTATGAAAATGGAAACCAAGGATTAAAAGAGCAAATAACCAATATTTCCCACGATATGAGAACACCACTAACTGCAATAAAAGGATATGTTGAACTAATTAATCAAACGCAAGATGTAGAAAAACAAAAAGAATATTTAAAAATTGTAGAAAAGAAAGTAAATGCCTTAACAGTACTAACAGAGCAAATATTTGAATTTTCCAAAATAGTAGATAGAAACCAAAAAATAAAAAAAGAAAAATACTGTATAAATAATATTTTAGAAGAATTGCTAGTAAGCTATTATACAATTTTAAACACAAAGAAAATAATTCCAAAGATAGAAATTTGTGATAAGAAAATTTATAGAAATGTAGATATAAATATAATTACTAGAGTATTTGATAATATTTTATCAAATGCAATTAAGTATAGTGATGGAGATCTAGAAGTAAAACTTGAAGAAAATGGCAAAATAACATTTTCTAATACAGCAAAAACACTAGATGAAGTAACAGTAAAGAAAATTTTTAACAGGTATTATACAGTAGAAAATGCGAAGAAATCTACAGGGCTAGGCTTGTCCATAGCAAAACAATTGATAGAAATGTGTAATGGAAAGATAAGTGCAAAATATGTAGATGGAAAATTGATAATTGAAATAGAGTTGTAGGAAAAATGCCGAATTGTTTAGTTTAACAGTTTGGTTTTTTGTTACTAAGCATAAATTAATTTAATACGAATACAATTAAAGTAGTAAAAGCTTGGGGAGGATGTATATGAGTGGTAGAAAAATCAAAAAGCTTACTACTTTTTTTGCTTTTTTCTTGGTGTTTATATTTTCTTTTTCAATAATTAATATGAGCGAATATGAAAAGAATAGTTTAAATGCTTCAAATAATATAACTGGAAAAACAATTCAAACGAGTGCAAGTAGCAGTTTAAGCAATAAAAAAATAGGTTGGGGAATAAAAAGAGGCAAGGACCATGCACAGCCTGATTTAGGTAGTGAAAATGAAAAAATTATTAAAGTGTTTAATGGAATATGTATGGGTAATAACAATAATCCTTATGTGTATCTAACATTTGATTGTGGTTATGAAGCAGGATATACAGAGAAAATACTGGAGGTCCTAAAACAAAATGACGTAAAAGCTACCTTTTTTATAACAGGTCATTATTTAAATACTGCAGAGGATATGGTAAAAAAGATGATTGATGAAGGTCATATTATAGGAAACCATACGGCAGACCATATTTGCATGCCAGAGTCAAGTGATGAAGAAATAAAAGAAGATGTAATGGAATTACATACAGCTGTATATGATAAATTTGGGTATGAAATGAAATATATAAGACCGCCAAAAGGTGAATACAGTGAAAGAACCGTGGAATATACAAATACATTAGGGTATACAACTGTAATGTGGTCTTTTGCATATGATGACTGGGATGAAAATAAACAGGGCAGAGAAGAGTATGGAAAAGAAAAGATTTTAGAAAATGTACATAATGGTGAAGTAATGCTATTACATAGTACCTCAAAAGATAACAGCAATATATTGGATAGTTGTATAAAAGAGATAAAAGATATGGGTTATGAATTTAAAAGCTTAGACGAATTTGAAGCATAATGTGGCATTGTGCCAATGGCACAGTCCCTGATTGTATAAGAGGAGGAAGGTATGAGAAGAAAGCCAAGAAAAATAGATGAAATCCTGGAAATACCTACAGAACTTAGTACAAATAACCCTAAAATAACAATAATAGGTTTTGAAAAAGTATTGGTAGAAAATCATAAGGGAATATTAGAGTATCAGGATTATTTTGTTAGGTTAAATACATATATAGGTATTATAAATATAAATGGGTTTAATTTAAATTTAGAAGAAATGAATACAGATGATTTAATTATTACGGGAAAGATTGATGGTATTGATTTTGAAAAAACAATAGATAATGAGGAGGAATAAATATTGGGCTTAAATAAAATGCTACAATATTGTAATCGGTTATGTAAGAATTTTGGTAGAAGGATATTACATTGAAAGATTTATTAATTTATGTTCGAAGAAGCAAATTATTTTATGGAATTTGGAAAGAAAAGATAATATTACATTAGTAGCAGATATTGATAAAAAAGAATTTAAGAGATTAAGAGAAATATCCAGAAAAACAAAATGCAAAGTAAAAATACAAAATAAAATTGGATTACCTTTTGTGGTGAGAAAATATAAAAAAAGAAAAATTTTTTTTATTTTATTAGTTTTAATTTTTCTATTAATTTTTAGTTTATCACATTTTATATGGAATATTGAAGTAGAATGTAGTTCAAATATTTCAAAAGATGAAATAATATCATTGGTAGAAAATGAAGGGCTAAAAATAGGAGCACTAAAAAATAGCCTAGATACCAAAGAAGTTATAAATAAATTAAGGCTAGAGCGTGATGATATTGCTTGGGTGGGAATAGAAATTAAAGGAACTAATGCAATAATAAAGATAGAGGAAGCAGATGCAAAACCAGATATTATAGATGATGATGACTATTGTAATATTGTAGCAGATAAAGAAGGAGTAATAACCAAAATAAGTGCTGGAAATGGTACTCCCCTAGTAAAAGAAGGTGATGTTGTAAAAAATGGAGATGTGCTAATTGCAGGATATATGGAAGGAAAATATACTGGAAAGCAGTATGTGCACTCTATAGGCGAGGTTCAGGCAAAAGTTTGGTATAAAAATACCCAGAAAGTTTATTTTAAAGAGACAAAAAAAGAAGAAACAGGAAACCTTGAGAATAAATATTCCGTAAAGATAAATAATTTTCAAATAAATTTTCATAAAAGTATTCCAAATTTCAAAAAATATGATACAATAGAAACGACAGAAAAATTAAAATTATTTTCGAATTTCTATTTGCCGATTGAAATTATAAAATATGAATATAAAGAATATAATGAAGTACCTGTTATACATAGCGTTGAGGAATCCAAACAAATAGGAATAGAAAAAGCTGAAGAAGAATTAAAAAAAGAAATAGAAAATAAAGAAATAACAGATAAAAAGATAAATGTAAGAACTGAAAAAGACTACATAGAAGTAGAACTCATTTATGAAGTAAAAGAACAAATAGGTATAGAAGAAAAAATAGTTTTTTAAAATAATTATATTAAGAAACAAACAAATGAAGAGAAAGGATGGATAAAATGGAAGAAAGAAGTGTAAGAATTTATAATTCAGAAAGAACATTTTTCTCAAAGTTAACTAGCACAATTAGCAAACTACTTATACCAACAAAGATAGGGCTAAATGGAGTATTAATTTCTATAAAAAGAAATAATGTGCTAAAAGTATTTGAAAACTTAAACAAAGCAGAAGATACAGAGAAAAAAGAAATATTAAATAAAAAATTTGATGATGCATATGCCTTGTATCTTGAATCTATAGATAAACATATAATGGATACTATATACAAAAAAGTTAAGAACGAAACAGCAAGTGAATTTGAAAAAGAAGCTTTATCACAGTATTATATGATAACACATTTAAAAGAAACAGGCTACACAGAATACAAATACAGAAAGCAGATTTATTTAATTGGGCTAGATTACCAAAATGTTTTAACTGATAAACCAAAGGTAATAGAAAGATATAAAAAGTTTTATTGTACAGAAACAGAAATGTTATATAAAGGCTTATTAAAACATTATTCAATTAGACTTGCTGATAATATGACAGATGGAGAAAAAGAAGAAATATATAACAAAATATTTAAAACATTAGAAGAATACATTTCAAACATTTTACCAATCAAATTTGAGATTGAACAAAAAGATAGTTATAAAGAAATTTTGGATGAATATGACAACTATGATAGATTCTCAGTAGGAAAATTAGATCAAAATGATGTTATAGAAAAGAATACAATACTTCTTGGATTAAGCAGAAAATTATTTACACACAGCTTACCTTTAGTAGTAGCAGAGCAATGTTATGGCAAGTTGTTAAATGATGCAAGAAGTTTAATAGTAGATACAAAAGTATTAAGAAAACAAGAAAAAGCTTATTCACTATTAATAAATATAATAGAGGAATATAATGCAAAATTACTAAGTACAAAAATTTATTGGGAAAAACCAGCACAAAGAGAAGAATTTAAAAAGTTCTGGGATAATTACAAAGAATTAGAAAAAATTAAAGCAACAGATTATGATGAATACATAAAACAAAAAGAAATATTATTCATAAGAAACGATTTAAACCAAGTAAGAACAAACGAAAACAAGTATTATAAAATTATCAAATTCTATAAAAATAAATTAGTAGAACTTGGAGTAATGAGAAATTTATATAATTCTTATAAATCAGAAGGAGAATACAAGAAAGTAGCAAAAGATACCAAAAGAAAAACTGAAGTAAGTAGAGAGGCTGTATAAATAATAAAGTAATAAAGGAAGAGATATGGAAGATAATTGCGAAATTATATATAAGAATTTAGAAAAAAATGAAAAATATGAAAATATCATAAAGGAAGTTGTTGATGAATGTTTTAAGGAAGAAAAACTTGATAAAGCCAATATTTATATAAGCATTACATTAACAAATGAAGAAGAAATAGAAAAAATAAATAAGCAATATAGAAATATAGATAAGGCAACAGATGTGCTTTCATTTCCAATGTTTGAAAAAGAAGAATTGGATAAATTTATTAACGACAATGTAAAAAATGCAGACATAAATATGCAAGGGGATATTCTAGGGGATGTGGTTATTTCCATCCCTAGAGTATACGAACAAGCAGAAGAGTATGGACATAGTTTTGAAAGAGAACTTGCATATATGGTTGTTCATGGATTTTATCACATAATGGGATATGACCATATAGAAGAAGCAGACAGAAAAGTGATGAGAGAAAAAGAAGAAAATATATTATCAAAATTAGGAATAAAAAGAGAAACATCAAAAGAAGAAAGCCAAAAAGAATTAGAAGAAATAGAAAGAATCGAAAAAAAAAATAAAAACAAAACCTCAAACTCAAATTTTATAGATGCGTGGAAAAATGCAACTAATGGGATAATATATGCAACAACAACTCAAAGAAATATAAAAATACAATTAGTAATTGCAGTATTAGTTGTTATAGTGAGTTTATTTTTCGATTTAAGTAGGGCTGAATTTTTATGTTTCTTATTTACAATAATATTAATCCTATTTGCTGAAATGTGTAATACAGCAATAGAAACAGTTGTAGATTTATATGTAGATGTATATCATCCAAAAGCCAAGATAGCAAAAGACGTAGCAGCAGGAGGAGTTGTAATTACGGCTCTTAATGCATTAATAGTTGCATATTTCTTATTTTTCGACAAAATAAGTGATATAGGATTAAATTTTATAAAAAATATTATTAAATCACCGGTACATCTAGCATTTGCAACAATAATTATAGTACTTATAGCTATAGTTGCATTAATTGCTATAGCAAGAACAAATAAGCACAAAGGCTTAAATAAAAAGTTTGTACCAAGTGGATTTACAGCTATTGCTTTTGCAGCAAATACAATCATATGGCTAATGACAGACAATATCGTTATTTTAACATTATCATTAGTTCTTGCAATATTGGTTGCAACAAGTAGAACAGAAGCAAAAGTACATAAAACATCAGAAGTTATATTTAGTGCTTGTGTTGGAATTATAATTGTATTATTAATTTATGGAATTACTCTAGGAGTAATGAGTATGAATATTATTAATTTATAAAAATTGAATATTTAAAATTATAAAAAGCTAAATTAAAGCGAGAGGAATGAATAAAAAAGATGAAGGGGAAAAGAACAAAAAATGCAGAGAACAAAAGCAAAAGGATTTTTATAATTGTTCTAGTAGTTTTAATTATAGTAGCAGGTATTTTAGTAGCACTTAAATTTTTAGATGGAAATAATGAAGAAGTACAAATAGCAAATACAAATGAAGTTTTAAATGAAATAGAAGAACCAGAAGTAAAAACACCAAAAACTTTTGCAGGAAAATCAAGACCAATAGCAGTAATGATAGATAACCATATAAATGCTATGCCACAAGCAGGGCTTAAAGAAGCTGATCTTGTTTATGAAATTATCGTAGAAGGTGGAGAAACAAGATTAATGCTAGTATTTAAAGATAAAGATATAGATAAGATAGGACCAATAAGAAGTTCAAGACATTATTTCTTAGATTATGCATTAGAAAATGATGCAATATATGTACATTATGGATGGAGTCCACAAGCTAGATCTGATATAGATACCTTAGGAGTAAACAACATAAATGGTATATTTGAAAGTAGCTCAGCATTTTGGAGAGTAAGCGATAAATATGCACCACATAATGTTGTAACAACTACTGATAATATAATGGAAATAGCAGAAAGAAAAGGATATAGAACAACTACAGATGAAAATCCAGTATTAAATTATGTTGCAGATGAAGTAAATTTAACAGATGGAAAAAAGGCAACAGACATTACAATACCATATTCAGACTATAATTCTGTAGAATATGTATATGATAAAGATTCGAAAGAATATGTACGTTATTCAAGAGGAAAAAAACAAGTCGATTGGGAAACAGGAGATGAAATTACTACAAAAAATATAATAATAGAATTTGCAGAAAATTATACATTAAATGATGGCTCTGGAAAGGGTAGACAAACATTAAACAACATAAAAAAATTAAAAGGATATTATATTACAAAAGGAAAAGCAATACCAATTACTTGTACAAAAACATCGAGATCAAGTAAAACAGTATATAAAGATTCAGATGGTAAAGAAATTGATGTAAATGACGGAAAAACATTTATACAAATATGCCCAATAAATGCAGATGTTACATTTGTTGATGAGGATTAGAAGAGGATTAAATAAAAAAAGAGTTTTATTTAGAAAAATAGAACTCTTTTTTTATTAAACAACCATTCTTTGTAATTAAATGTCGAAAATTATTGTATAAAAAAGAACGTTTTGATATAATACAAGTATTAAAATCAAGGAGGAAAATTATGTGTGAATGTGTAGACAATAAAATAAGAGAAGAAGTAAGAGAGATAATGCAGCCATATAAACAAGAAAAAGATAATTTGATACAAATATTAAATGAAATTCAAGAGAAATATGGATATATTCCAAAAGTTGCACAAAATGAAGTATCAAAGTATTTAAATATTCCAATGGCAGAAATATATGGAGTAATTACTTTCTATACAAGATTTACTTTAGAACCAAAAGGAAAATATAATATATCTGTTTGTTTAGGAACAGCATGTTTTGTAAAAGGTTCACAATCAATATTAGATAGATTAAAAGAAAGATTACACTTAGAAGAAGGGCAAACAAGTGCTGATGGCAAATTCTCTATAGATACAACTAGATGTGTAGGTGCCTGTGGTATAGCACCAGTATTTACAGTAAATGATGAGGTTTATGGTCACGCAACAGTTAAAAAATTAGATGAAGTACTAAATGAATTAGAGAAGGAAGGATAAATAGAGGTTATTTAATAAATTTTTGTTAGAACAAATTAGCTCTACTGGAGGTTAAAATGAAAAAAGATTTAATGAAGAACAATTGCTATGATGTAGATGAAACAATGTGTATAATGGGCTCATGTTTAGAATATATGTTCCCAGAAATATATAAAGAGTTAGAAGAAAAATATACAATATATGATTTATGCTTAGAACAAACTCATTTAAATATGGCATTAACAAAAATAATAGGAATGGTAGTTAGAAAAAAAGTTAAAAACATTATATTTGTTAGTGTAGATAAATCTCCACATTGTGTACAATTACATTACATAGTTACAGAACTTAGAAAATTCATGAGTGAAGAAGAATTAGGTGTTAAAAATTATGTTGCAACAGATAAAGGCTTAGAGGAAATACCTTTTGACGTTATATCTCTATCAAAAAACTTATCTAAATTAAAAGAAATATTAAAATAGTATTTCCTAAAGATATTGAGTGTAAGGGAGGTCTTAAATGAAGACAGTAGAAGAATTAAATAAAATAAGAGCGGAGAAGAGAATTGAATTAGATTTACGTAAAAATACAAAAGCAGATACAAGAGAAAAACATATTCTAGTATGTCAAGGAACAGGTTGTACATCATCAAAATCACCACAAATATTAGAAAACTTTAAAAGAATAATAAAAGAAAAAGGAATAGAAAATGTACGTGTAATTAAAACTGGTTGCTTTGGATTATGTGCAAAAGGACCAATTGTTATAATTCGTCCAGAAGATACTTTTTATGCAATGGTAACACCGGATGATTGTGAAGAAATTATACAATCACACATAATAGAAGGAAAAGTAGTAGAAAGATTACTTTGTAAGGATATAGATGGAACTAAGGTTACAAGATTAGACGATTTAACTTTCTATAAAAAGCAAAAAAGAATTGCATTAAAAAATTGTGGGGTTATAAATCCAGAAGACATAGATGAGTACATTGCGTTTGATGGATATAGAGCATTAGCAAGAGTATTAATAGAAATGACTCCTGATGAAGTAATTGAAACAATAGATAAATCAGGATTAAGAGGTAGAGGTGGAGCTGGCTTCCCTACAGGTAAGAAATGGAGAGCAACCAAAGATGCAAAAGGTGATAAAAAATATGTGGTATGCAATGCAGATGAAGGAGATCCAGGTGCTTTTATGGATAGAAGTATCCTAGAAGGCGACCCACACGCTGTATTAGAAGCAATGGAAATTGCAGGATTTGCAGTAGGAGCAGAAAAAGGATATATATATGTTAGAGCAGAATATCCAATTGCTGTACAAAGACTTAAAATAGCTATAGAACAAGCAAGAAATTATGGAATACTTGGTAAAAATATTTTAGGTACAGATTTTAATTTTGATATAGAGATAAGACTTGGTGCAGGAGCATTTGTATGTGGAGAAGAAACAGCACTTTTGGAATCTATAGAAGGTAGACGTGGTCAACCTAGAGTAAAACCACCATATCCAGCTCAATCTGGTTTATGGGGATGCCCTACACTAATAAATAATGTAGAAACATATGCAAATGTTGCACAAATAATATTAAAAGGTGCAGATTGGTATTCATCAATAGGAACTGCAACATCAAAGGGAACTAAAGTATTTGCATTAGGCGGAAATGTAAATAATGTTGGTCTAGTTGAAGTACCAATGGGAACTACATTAAGAGAGATAGTTTTTGATATTGGTGGAGGAATACCAAATGGAAGAGAATTTAAAGCAGCTCAAACAGGAGGACCTTCAGGAGGCTGTATTCCAAAAGAACATTTAGACACACCGATAGATTATGAATCTTTAAAAGAAATAGGTTCAATGATGGGTTCAGGTGGACTAATTGTAATGGATGATACTAAATGTATGGTATGCCTAGCAAAATTCTACCTAGAATTTACAGTAAGTGAAAGTTGCGGTAAATGTACTCCTTGTAGAATTGGAACAAAGAGAATGCTAGAAATATTAGAAAAGCTTTGTAGTGGAGAAGGAACAGAATATGATATATACAGACTAGAAAAACTAGCAGTTAATATAAAGAAATCAAGTATATGCGGACTTGGACAAAGTGCTCCAAACCCAGTAATAAGTACTTTAAAATATTTTAGAGAAGAATTTAGACAACATGCAATAGAAAAAGAATGTAAAACAATGGAATGTAAAGCACTAGCAAAAATAGAAATAGACCCCGATAAGTGTAAAGCTTGTGGATTATGCCAAAGAAATTGCCCCGTAAATGCAATTGAAGGAGAAGGAAGAGAAGTAAGACACATAAATCAGGATAAATGTATTAAATGTACAACGTGTATTAGGGCTTGTCCTTTCCATGCAATTGGCTAATTCAAAAAATAAACGGCGTATTGCGATGTTAAAGGTTTTAAGGAGGAAATATGGTTAATTTAAAAATTGATGATAAAAATGTTGTGGTTCCAGAAGGAACAACAATATTAGATGCAGCTAAACAAGCAGGAATAGATATTCCAACTCTTTGCTTTCTAAAAGATATTAATGAAGTTGGAGATTGTAGAATGTGCATTGTTGAAGTTGAAGGAAGAAGAGGTTTCGCAACTTCTTGTATACAAAAAGTTGAAGAGGGTATGGTTGTACATACTCATACTCCAAATGTATTAGAAGCAAGACATACTATACTTGATTTAATTATTTCAAACCATTCTAAAGATTGCTTAACATGTACTCGTTCACGGAAATTGTGAGCTTCAAGATTTGGCAATTAAATTTAATGTTTTAGATATAGAATATAAAGGTGAGAGAACAGAGCATAAAATAGATGATAAATCTCCTTCTATAGTAAGAGATTTTAATAAATGTATTTTATGTAGAAGATGTGTTGCAACTTGTAAAAATGTTCAAAAAATTGGTGCAATAGATTGTATTGAAAGAGGTTTTGAATCTTGTATTTCTACTACATATGACCATAGTTTAAATGATGTAAATTGTACTTTTTGTGGACAATGTATTGAATCTTGTCCAACAGGTGCATTACATGAAAAAGAAAATATAAATGATGTATGGGCTAAACTTAAAGACCCAGATACATATGTTGTTGTTCAAACTGCTCCATCCATAAGAGTGGCTCTAGGTGAAGAGTTTGGAATGGAAATAGGTACAAATGTTACAGGTAAAATGGTATCAGCTTTAAAAAGACTTGGATTTGATAAAGTATTTGATACAAATACAGGAGCTGATTTTACAATTATGGAAGAAGCTACTGAATTTGTAAAAAGATTTAAAGAAAATGATCATTTACCAATGACAACTTCTTGTTGTCCAGGTTGGGTTAGATTTGCTGAAATGGAATATCCAGAGAACTTACCACATTTATCAAGTTGTAAATCACCACATCAAATGTTTGGAGCAATTATAAAATCATATTATGCAGAGAAAAATAATATAGACCCAAAGAATATTTATGTTGTTTCTGTAATGCCATGTATAGCTAAAAAATATGAAAGACAAAGAGAAGAAATGAAAGAAAATGGCCTATGGGATGTGGATAGCGTTATAACAACTCGTGAACTTGCAAGAATGATAAAACAAGCAAATATAGAGTTTGATAAATTGGAAGATGAAACATTTGATAATCCAATGGGAGAAGCAACAGGTGCAGCAGCAATATTTGGCGTAACTGGAGGCGTTATGGAAGCTGCTCTTCGTACTGCATATGAACTTATTACAGGTGAAGAATTAAAGAAATTAGAGTTTGAAGATGTAAGAGGTACAAAAGGATTAAAGAAAGCTACAGTTCAAATAGGAGATAAAGAAATAAAGGTAGCTGTAGCACATGGACTTGGTAATGCTAGAAAAGTTATGGAAGACATAAAAAACGGAACCGCAGATTATAGTTTTGTTGAAGTTATGGCTTGTCCAGGAGGCTGTATAATGGGTGGAGGCCAACCTATTAAGAATTCAAAAATAAGAATGACAGTTGATGTGGCTGGAAAAAGAGCGGCAGCTATGTACTCAATAGATGAAAGAAGTACAATAAGGAAATCACATGAAAATCCAATATTAAAACAAATATATAAAGAATATTTAGGAAATCCAGGTGACCATAAAGCACATGAATTATTACATACACATTACACACCAATGGAAGAATATAGAATATAAAGAATATATGTCATGTCAAGTAAAATATGACGAAAATTTAAGAAAATTTATTTCTTTTTTTCTACAAAAATGGTGCTATAAAAGTACTATAATTCATTAATGAACATTAATAAAAAATATAATAGATAAATACATCAAGGAGATAAGTATGGAAGAAAAATTTAAATCAGGCTTTGTTTCAATATTAGGAAGAACTAATGTTGGTAAATCTAGCATTATAAATAATTTAGTTGGAGAAAAAGTTGCAGCAATTGCTAATAAACCTCAAACTACAAGAACTGTAATTAGAGCTATAGTAAATAGAAAACATTCACAAATCATATTCATAGATACACCTGGAATACATAAACCTAAATCTAAACTAGGTGATGTGATGGTAGAAAATGCTTTTGAAGTTTCTAAAGATGTGGACGTTGTAGTTTTGGTAGTAGAAGCTACATCTAATGAGATTGGAAAAGGTGATAGATTAATTCTAGATAAAATTAAAGCGGCCAAAAAGAAAACTATATTAGTAATAAATAAAATAGACTTAGTAGATAAAGCTAGAGTTGCAAAATTAATAGATTTATATAAAAATGAATATGATTTTGCAAGCATAATACCAGTTTCTACAGTTAAAAATATTAATTTAGATGCTATATTAGATGAGATAGAGAAGAACCTTAAAGAAGGACCTGCATATTATGATATAGATGAGTATACAGATCAAACTACTAGACAATTAGTAGAAGAGACAATAAGAGAAAAAGCTTTAAGACTATTAAATGAAGAAGTTCCTCATGGAATATTAGTTGAAGTTGAAAAAATGAAAAGAAGAAAAACAATGGAAAAAGAGCCAATTTACAATATTGATGCTACAATATATTGTTTAAGAGAATCTCATAAAGGCATTATAATAGGAAAAAATGGATCAATGCTTAAGAAAATTGGAACATATGCTAGAGAAGATTTGGAAAAAATGCTTGGTATAAAAGTTAATTTAAAGCTTTGGGTAAAAGTAAAATCTGATTGGATTAATGATGCTAAGATTGTTAAAAATTTCAAATTGTCAAAATAAAAAATGCATAAAACTTTGAAAATTGCAAAAGATAAAATAAATAAATATATATTCTAAAAAAGAGTATATATTAACTTTATGAAATGGAGATGATGACAACATGATAAAGCAAATTGCTTGGAATACTTTTAAAAACACGGGAAATATAAATACTTATTTAGAGTTAGTTGAGTTGGAAAATGTAGAAAAAAGCATGGGAATAAACATAGAAGAAAACATTGTCGAGGCGGAAAAACAAAATGGGAATATTGAAGGTAAAGGGAATAGTAATATCAGAACATAATATGGGCGATTTTGATAAAATGGTTACAATATTAACTCCAAATGGGAAAATTGGGTGTGCTGCTAGAGGTGCAAGAAGACCTAAAAGTGCACTTATGGCAGCAACACAATTTTTATGTTTGGGAGATTATGTGATATATCAAGGTGTGAGTTCATACAATATAAATTCATGTGAGGTAAATGAACTATTCTATAATTTAAGAATAGATTTGGATAAATTGCAATATGCATCACATATAACTAAAATAATAAATGATGTAACAGATGAAAATCAACATACTTATAGAATACTGCAACTATTTTTAAACACATTGTATGTTCTTTCAGAAACAGATAAAAATATGGATTTGGTAATATCCATTTTTAAATTAAAATTAATGTGTTTTCTTGGTTTTACACCAATTATTGATAAATGCACTGGTTGCAAAAATGATAAAGAAGAATTAAAGTATTTTAGCTTTAGAGATAATGGACTAAAATGTGAAACATGTGGTAGGCAAGATAAAGGAGCAATGGAAATTTCTGAGGGCACTGTAAATGCAATAAAATATATAGTGCTTGCACCACCTAAAAAATTATTTTCATTTAATTTATCTGAAAATGGAATAAAAGAATTAGAAATAATAAGTAAGATATATTTAAATGAAAAATTAGATAAAGAATATAAATTAGAAAAGTTTAAAATATAAACAAGTTTGGGTATACATAAAAAGTACAGCCGAACTTGTTTATATTTTTTCTTTTACAGTCTACAACTAAAAAAGATTGATTTTTAAAGAGAATTATGATATAATGTGGTGGTTAAAATAATTAAATAAAAACTACCAAAAGTGTAGCTTTTAATGAAAGGGGGATGAAATGAAGAGAGCAGGAATTGTAACACTTTTTGGAGAGTATAATTTTGGAAACAGATTACAAAATTATGCAGTTCAACAAGTGCTAAGAAAAAATGGACTAGATGCAGAAACGATAAAATACATAGGATTAGAGGATGACGTTCCTGTTATTCGAAATGAGAAAGATGAGAGTAGATTAAAAAAATTTAAAAGTTTTAATGAAAATATAGAATTTGCAGATGAAATTCTATACAAAGAGTATGAGGCACCAAAGAGATTTGCCGAAGATTATGATTATATTGTAATGGGTAGTGACCAAATCTGGAATTTTACATTTGATAAAATTTTTTCAGACAAAGCTTTAGGTACATTTGCACCAAAAGAAAAAAGAGTTTCTTTTTCAGCAAGTTTTGGAGTAGATTATGTACCAGAAGAGGGAAGTAGCTTGTATGAATTATGCAAAAATGGCTTAAATGATATAAAAAGTATATCTGTAAGAGAGTCTGCAGGAAAAGAAATAGTAAAGAAATTAACAGGTAGAGATGATGCTGAGGTTTTAATTGACCCAACAATGATGCTTGATGAATCTGAATGGGAAAAAGTAATGAAAAAGCCAGAAAATTTAAAAACAGATAAATATATATTAAAAAGTTTTTTGGGAGATGTATCTAATGATGTTTGGAAAGAACTTAGAAGAGTAGCAGACGAAAATGATTGTGAAATAATAGATATTTCAGATAAAAACAGTCCATATTATGATATGGGACCTGCTGAATTTCTATATTTAGAAAAAAATGCATTTTTAGTAGCAACAGATTCATTCCACTCATGTGTTTTTTCAATAATATTTTCTACACCTTTTGTTATATTTAAAAGACAGAGTAAGGATTTGCAAAGTATGTATTCAAGAATAGAAACATTATTAGAAACATTTGACATGAAAAATAGAGTATTTAATAAAAAAATTACGGCAGATATTTTAGATAATGATTATTCTAAAGCTCATGAAATATTGAAACATGAGCAAGCAAGAGTAAATGATTTTTTAAGTACTGCTTTTGAATAATGAGGAGATTATTTATGAAAGTTAGTAAAAGTAAAGGAAAGTATACTGCAAAAACAGAAGATATTTTAGGAGGATTTAAAATTGCTAGCCCAGATGAGACAATAGACAAAATAGTAAATGATAAATGTTCTATTTCTAGATTTGGAGATGGAGAATTTGATATGATTTGCGGAGTTGGAATGAAGTATCAAAAATATAATAAAGAGCTAGCTAAAAGATTAAAACAAGTTCTAGACAGCGATGAACAAGGGCTATTGATAGGAATCAACAATGTTATAGACCTAGAGTATTCAGAAAAATATAATGATTTTGCTAATAATTTTTGGAAAGGATGGCTTCATGATAATAAATTTAAACTTCTGAAGTTATTATCAAAAAACAAACAATATTATTCTTCAAATATTACAAGGTTTTACATAGATTACAAAGATAAATCTTGGGTTGGAGAATATGTAAATAATTTAAGAAGAATATGGGCTAATCAAGATGTTGTTATAGTAGAAGGAGAGTATAGTAGATTAGGTGTAGGAAATGATTTGTTTGATAATATGAAGTCAATTCAAAGAATAATTTGCCCATCTGAAAATGCTTTTGAAATTTATGATAAAATATTAAATGAAATATTAAAGGTAGATAAAAACAAAATGATTATGCTAGCACTCGGACCTACAGCTACAGTATTAGCATATGACTTATATAAAGCTGGATATAGAGCAATAGATATAGGTCATGTAGATATTGAGTATGAATGGTTTTTAAGAAAAGCTACAGAGAAAATAAAAATAGAAACAAAATATGTAACAGAAGTAAAAGATGGAGAAAATGATATTCAAGATATTAAAGACGAAAAATATGAAAAAGAGATAATTGCAAGAATCATGAACTAAACTTTAAAAGAGTATAATAAATTGTAGGAAATATGTAAAAAGTGACAAAAAAATAAATATATGATATAATATTCTAGTATTTATAGTAATACAATCAATAATATATTGATAAAAAGAAAGAGGATCTTATGAAACAGAAAATTAATTTTGGAATAGGCTTTATAAGTGGCAGACCTAATGTGTGCAAAATTATCAATAATTATGAACAATTTATGGTTGAACAAGTTAAAGACCTAGATGTAGAAGTAGATATTACAATATACATACTATATGATTTAAATTACCAACATACAATAAGAACAGACTTTTATGGTATTTTACCAAAAGCGTATAAGAACTTAGGAATAAAATACATAACACCAGAAAATGTTATAGAATATCAAAAAATATTAATGTCAAGATTTAATATGTCAAATGCTGATGCAAAACTATTTATTGGAACAGGTTATGCAAAAGCTAGAAACACAATTTTATATTGTGCAATGCAAGATAAAATGGATTATATACTTTTCTGGGATGATGACGAATATCCAGTAGCAAATATTATGGAAGATGGACAATTGCTATGGATTAAACAAAAAAACATATTAGAACATATTAAAAATATAAAAAATACGGATGTGTCTATGGGTTACCGTTGTGGTATGATGAACCCTGTTCCATACATTCAGTATACAGATGTAATTAAGGAAACTGATTACAAGAATTTTATAGATGCTTTGGAAAATGAGGTTATTTCATGGGAGAAAATTCAAGAAATGAGAAAAAATCCAAGTAGTATTTCGTATGCTGTTTCAGATATTGCAAGAGGTTTAAAAAAGCCGGTAAAAGTAACTGGAATTGGAAAAGACAACTTTGTTTTAGGTTCAGGCTTATGTCTAAACCTAGACAATATAGATAAAATACCAGCATTTTATAATCCACCAAATGCAAGAGGTGAAGATACATTTTTCTCATGTGCATTAAAGAGTAAAAATGCAGAAGTTTTAAAAGTACCTACATATCATTTCCATGATTCATTTTTACAATATACATCAATAACGAAGGGAAGATATCCAAAAAAACTTGAAAAAACATCATTAGTTGATGCTGAAATAGAGCAAAGATTTTTAAAAGCTACTATAGGCTGGACAAGATATAAACCATTATTATATTATATTACAGATAGAGAAAACTATGAGAAAATAATAGATGAAACAAGGGATAAATTAAAGAAAAGTGTTCAAAAAATAAATACTGAATTTGTAACTTGTGATTTCTCATGTTTGATTAGAGAGTTAAATCAATATGATGATAATGTGGAAAAACATTACCAAGAATATTTAAGAGTAAATGATTTATGGGATAGATTTAAAAATGATATTAGAGAAGGATAATAATATGTATATAATTGTTGGATTAGGAAATCCAGAACCACAATATTCTAGAACTAGACACAATATGGGATTTGATGTTATTAATAAATTAGCAGAAAAAAATGATATAAAATTAAATAAAACTAAATTTAATGCTATATATGGCACTGGTAGCATAAATGGTGAAAAGGTTATACTAGTAAAACCTCAAACATTTATGAACCTTAGTGGTGATTCTGTTGTGCAATTTGTTAATTTTTATAAGATACCATTGCAAAACCTAATTATTATATATGATGATATGGATACTGAAATATCAAAGATTAGGGTAAGAGCAAAAGGTGGACCTGGCTCACATAATGGCATGAAGAGTGTTGTATCAAGACTTGGTTCAGAAGATTTTGCTAGAATTCGTGTGGGAATTGGAAAACCTATAAATGATTTTGATAGAATAAATTATGTAATAGGACATATTCCTGATGAAGAATATATGGAGTTACAAAAAGGAGAAGAGTTGGCTGTAGAAGCGGCTATATACTGGTTAACAAAGGGGATAGATAATGTAATGAATAAATTTAATATAAAAGGATAATCAAGAAGGGATTTGTAATGCAAGAACTATTAGTAGATGTAAAAGATAATAAAAAAGAAATTTTATTAATAGAAAATGGTAAATTAATAGAAAAATACGAAGAACATGGGCAAGAAAGAATAGAAGGAAATATATATATAGGAATTGTAGAAAATGTTTTACCAGGAATGCAAGCTGCTTTTGTGAATATAGGAAAAGATAAAAACACTTTTATACATATAAGGGATGTTATTCCAAAAGTAAGTAATGAAACAGGCAACAAAAATGAAGATTTTACAGACTATAATATAAAAGATTATCTAAAAATAGGAATGCCTATATTAGTGCAAGTAAAAAAAGATAGTACAAATAAAAAGGGTGCTAGAATATCTACCCATTTAAGTATACCAGGACGTTTTTCGGTTATAATGCCAAAAGAAAACTTTATTACTATTTCACAAAAAATAAATGACGAAGATGAAAGAAATAGACTAAAAGAAATAGTAAGAAAGAATATTCCAGAGGGATATGGAGCAATAATTAGAACATCTGCCGAATCTAAAAATGAGGCTGAAATATTAGAAGACTTAAAAAAGAATATTTCTAAATACGAAAAAATACAAAAGGAATATAATAAAGAAATACAAAAAGGCCAAAAAGTAGAAACAAAATTATTGTATCAAAGCGAAGGAATTATCCAAAGACTTCTAATTGATTTAATAGATCAAGATTTATATCGTATTGTTACAAATGATAAAGCAACATACGATATGATAGATAAAAAACTAAAAGAAGAAAAATTGGATATAAAGCTTGATTTAGAAGACAATTTAATAGAAAAATATAATCTAGGAAAACAATTAGAAGAATTAAATAATAGAAAAATTTGGCTAAAATGTGGAGGGTTTATTACAATTGATAAAACGGAAGCATTAACTGCAATAGATGTAAACTCTGGAAAATATACAGGCAAAAGAGACTTAGAACAAACAATATTTACAGTTAATAGAGAAGCAACAATAGAAATAGCAAAACAATTAAGGCTAAGAGACATTGGCGGAATAATTATTATAGATTATATAGATATGCAAAGCAAAGAAAACGAAGAAAAAATAATAGAATTATTTAAAGAAAATCTAAAAAAAGATAGATCAAAAACACAAATAGTTGGATTTTCAAAATTAAATTTATTGGAAATGACGCGTAAACATATGTGTAGCAATGATTAAAAGTGTGCCATTGGGACAGGACCCTTTGGCGCACTTTTGTGATTTTAAGCTTCTCCAAGTATTAATTTTAACTCTTCGTGTCTTTTTACCTTTTGTGTTGTAGTTTTTATCAAAGGAGCTTCTGTAACAATAATTTCTCTAATATATTTATATGCTGGCATTTTATGATTTACTTCATTTTTTACGTCATTCCAAATAATATTTTTAATTTCTTCTTCTGAAATGTCTTTATGAAGTTCATCAAAATGCTCTTTATTATATACAATTTTTGCACATATTTTATAATCTCCATCATCTAGAGGTCTTCCAAATACCATACTTTCAGCAACATATGGTAATTTGTTGATAAGAATTTCTAATTCTTCTGGAAATACATTTTTTCCATTTTTTAATACTATAACATCTTTCTTTCTACCAGTGATAAATAAAAATCCATCTTTATCAAAATATCCTAAATCACCTGTATAAAACCAGTCATCTTTTAATACTTCTTTTGTTGCTTCAGGATTGTCTACATATCCAAGCATTACAGTAGGTGCTTTTACAGCTATTTCTCCAATTCCTTCATTATCTGGGTTAGAAATTTTTACATCAATTCCTGGAAGAGGGAAACCTACAGAGCCACATCTTTTAAATTTATCGTTTTCACCTGCTACAACAGGAGATGTTTCTGTTAATCCATAACCTTGAAGTAGGTTAATACCTAAATCTAGAAATCCTTGAATAGCATCTTTGCTCATTGCAGCACCACCGGCAATTAAAATCCTAATTTTACCACCTAGATTATCTAGAACTTCTTTAAATACTTTTCTTCTGATATCAATACCTACTTTTAGTAATCCATTAGATATTTTAGTCATCTTTTTTACAAGCTTTGCCTTTCCTTTTTCTTCAATTCCTTTTTTGATTTTTTTATACATTATTTCAAGCATTAAAGGTACACAAACAAAACCTGTTACTTTAAATTCTGCTAAGTTTTTTTGTACATATTTTATACCATCACAGAATGCTACTGTTATTCCAGAAAAAGTACCATATAGGAAAGTACATGTTGATTCAAAAGTATGGTGTAATGGTAAAAATGATAAAAATGTATCTTCTTTTCTTATGTCAGTCATTTGAGCTAGGGCATAGATATCTTCACAAATATTAGATTGTGAAAGTGCTACTGCTTTTGAGATTGAAGTAGTTCCAGATGTGAATAACATGATTGACATTTCTTTATTATTGATTTTTACATTATCGTATTTTGTATCACCTTGTTCTAGTAAAGAATTTCCTTTTTTTATTAAAGTATGATAATATAATAAATTCGAACTAGATTTATTTGAATTACTATCTTCAGCATCATCCATATTAATATAGAATGATAGTTTAGATTTTTGTTCTTTAGATATTTTTTCAAATACTTCTGAATATTTAATATCAAAAATAACAGCTTCTGCTTTACTTCTAATAATTAAATCCTCTATTTCATTTTCAGGAAGTGACTTATCTAAAGGAACAACAACCATATTTCCTGTAGTAATAGCTAGATAGCTAACACACCATTCATATCTATTTGGAGCTATAATAGCTATTCTTTTTTTACTTAATCCTAAACCTAAAAGTGCTGTTGAAAGAGCTTTTATGTCTTTGGCAAATTCACTATATGTTATTTTTATATGCTCAGTTGATTTAGGTGTTTCTTTATATTCAAACGCTATTTGGTCAGAATATAGATTAGAATATCTATTAACAAGCTCTCTAAAATCATTAATTCTAGTTGAATCATATAATTTTCTCTTGTATTTACTCATAACTTAGAATACTCCTTTCTTAAGGCTAAAAATCGGTCACAAAAATATAACTTTTTAGCCATATATAATTAAGCACAATCTTATAATCAATCACTGGATATATTTTACAATATAATGAAAATTTATTCAACAAAATTATAAATAAAATAACGGAAATGCATAGAAAAAGATAAAAAAGTAGTATTGATAAAAGTATAAGATAATGATAAAATATTAAATGTAAAAATATAGAAAAAAAGAGAGGAAAAAGATGGCAAGGAACAGAAGAAATACAAGAAGAAATACAAGAATAAAGGAATTTCTTACTTCAAGGAATTTTTTTATAATCGTAGGAATATTACTAGCAATTATAATTGTATGCATAGGAATTAACGTATTTAGAGAAGGTAGAGCAAGAACAGAACTTGCAAAACAACAAGAAGAAATAAGGGCTCAATCAGAAGAAATATTTTCTCAAATAACTGAAAATATTGAAGAAACAAATAAAAACATTTCAGAATCAGATATAATTATTAAATTATCTGCTGTAGGAGATATTGTATGTAGCGAGGAAATGTTGCAAGATGCATATAACGAAGAGGAGAATACATATGATTTTACTCATATGTTTAGTAATGTAACAGACCTTGTAAATGTTTCAGATATTGTCATGGGAACTATGGAAACTGGTATTACAAATAGTACAGAATATAATGATAAAAATGCACCTATAGAATTTGCAAGAGCAGTTAGAGCATCAGGTGTAAATTTAGTGTCATTAGCTAATAATCATAGCCTAGACAATGGTGTAAATGGGTTACTGGAAACTAAAAGTAATTTAGAAAAAGAAGGATTTTCTGTGGTTGGGGACAATGAAAATACTAATAGTTCGGTACTTATAAGAGAAGTAAAAGACAGTAAAATTGCAATTTTATCATATACATGTTTATTAGACAATGAACAAAATTTACAAGATGATGAAATAGATGCAGTAAATGTATATGGCGAAAAGCAGGCTGAAGAAGATATAGAATATGCTAAAGAAGAAGGTGCAGATTACATTTGCGTTATGATTCACTGGGGTGATGATATATCAGAAACAGTAAATGATGAGCAAAGAAAAATAGCAGACTTTTTAGTAGATAATGGAGTAGACTTAATTATTGGTTCACACCCATCTATTGTGCAATCAATGGAAATAAGGCAAAACAGTGAGGGGGATAATGTATTTATAGCATATTCAGTAGGAACATATGTATCATCATTACCTGAAGAGAAGGCTAAAGAAGAATTAGTTTTAAATATAGAACTTAGAAAAAGTAGAAAAGATGGTAAAATATCTTTAAATAAAGTGGATTATACTCCATTATATATGCTAGATAATGGAGAAAAATCAGAAAATAGATATGAATTAATAGATATGAAAAACACAGCAACTTCATACAAAGGAGATGGAACAGATAAAATTTCTAAAGAAACATATGATAATTTAGTAAGTGGTTTAAATAGATTAAATAAAGCATTAGGCATGAATAATAATGAAGAATAGGGGAATAGACAATGAAAATAGGATTTGTATCATTAGGATGTAGTAAAAATTTAGTAGATACAGAAAAAACAATAGGAATATTTAAAGCAAATGATTACAAAATCGTAAATAATCCAGAAAAGGCAGATGTTATAGTAATAAACACATGTGGATTTATTGAATCGGCAAAAGAAGAAGCAATAAATACTATTTTAGAAATGTCAGAATACAAAAAGAAAAAATGCAAATATTTAATTGTTATGGGATGCTTAGTAGAAAGATATAAAGATGAGTTGATAAAAGCAATTCCAGAGGTTGATTTGTTTATAAAATATAGTGAATACAATACTTTATGGAAGCAAATTGAAAATTTATTAAAAGATGATAAAAACATATATAAATATCAAGACTTTGATAAGGTAAAAGAAAGAGTTGTATCAACAGGAGAAAATTTTGCGTATTTAAAAATTGCAGATGGTTGTAGCAATAGGTGTACTTATTGTGCAATACCTTACATAAGAGGACCACAAATAAGTAGAAAAATGGAAGATATTATAGAAGAGGCAAAAAAATTAGTTAAAGATGGCTATAAAGAACTTATATTAATTGCACAAGATACAACAAAATATGGTACAGATATCTATGGAAAGCCAAAATTAGTAGAACTTCTAAACGAAATTTGTAAAATAAAAGAGTTGAAATGGGTAAGATTTTTATATGCTTATCCTGAAACAATTACAGATGAATTAATAAAATGTGTAAAAGAAAACGATAAAATATGTAATTATTTTGATATACCAATACAACATATTTCAGATTCAGTATTAAAAAGAATGAACAGACAAAGCGATGGTAAATCAATAAGAAACCTAATAAAAAAATTAAGAAAAGAAATACCAGATGTAATTATTAGAACAACAGTAATGGTAGGATTCCCAGGGGAAACCAAAGAAGATTTTGAAGAATTATACAATTTCTTAAAAGAAGCTAAATTTGATAAATTAGGATGTTTTGCATATTCAAAAGAAGATGGAACACCAGCAGCGAGAATAAAAGAACAAATACATCCAATGACTAAGAAAAGCAGATATAATAAGATTATGAGTTTGCAACAAGAAATATCAAAAGAGAACCTAAAAAAACAAATAGGAAGAAAACTAGAAATATTAATAGAAGATAAATCTTTTGATGGTAGAACATATATAGGTAGAACATATATGGATGTACCGGAAATAGATGGAGTAGTATATTTAAATACGGATAAAAACTTACAAATAGGAGATTTTACAGAAGGAATAGTAGAGGATATAAGTGATTATGATTTAATTTGTAAATAGTGGATAAGCTGGAACTCCTTTTAACATAATTAAAGTGGATAATAAAACTAGATAATGAAAATATATACAAAAGACGAAAAGAATATATTCTTTTCGCCTTTTTAGAAGACTTTGTCAATATAGAATAATAGTGTTCACCTAAAGTAAATTTGATTTTTGACCGATTAGTTTAATATTAGCCTAAAATAGTGCAAAAAAAATATATATATGATATAATACTGAGGGAAAAACAGTTAATAGAGAGGAATACATATGAATTCAATAAAGATACTAGCAAGCCGGTATGTATTTGCCTGGAAAAGAGATTGATAATAAATTTTTAAATGATAAATTTAACTTAAATGAGAATTGGATATATAAAAGAACTGGAATAAAAAAGAGGTATTGGGCAGAAGAAAAAACATCAGAAATTGCAATAAAAGCAGTAGAAAACTTAGTAAAAACAAATGACAATATTAATTTAAGTGAAGTAGGATTAATAATTGTGGCATCTACTAGTTTTGAAGAAACTATGCCAGGAATATCTTTTGAAATACAAAAAGAATTTAATATTAATGAATGTATGTGTATGGATATTTCGGCAGGATGTAGCGGATATATTAATGCTTTAGATATTGCAAAAAAATATTTAGATTCAGATGAAACGGAAAGTGCACTAATTGTAGGTGTAGAGAAATTATCAAAATATATAGATAAAGACGACATAAATACTGCAATATTATTAGGAGATGGAGCAGGAGCAACTTTAATTAAAAAATCAGAAAATAAAGAATATGCCAAAAATATAGAAAGTATTGGCCAAGATGGAGATATATTAACTTGCAGAGAATCCGAAAAAATACATATGGATGGCAAGAAAATATATAAATTTGGAACAATGAAAGTTGCAGAAAATATTAAGGAATTATTAGAAAATGAAAAATTAGATATATCAGAAATAAGATATATAATTCCACATCAATCTAATACTAGAATAATGAATAGTATGGCAGAAAAAATAGGAGCAAAAAAAGAACAAATATATATAAATATTGAGAATATAGGTAATACATTTAATGCAAGTATACCAATAGCTCTAAATGAAGTTATTAAAAATAGATTATTAAAAGAAAATGATAAGATAATACTTGTAGGATATGGCGGAGGACTTAATCTTGGAAGTATTTTAATAGAAATATAGTTTATTAATATTATAGGGTAGCTAAAGAAAGGGATGTGATAAATAATGAAAATAGGGTATATTTTTCCTGGGCAAGGAACACAAACTGTAGGAATGGGAAAAGACATATACGAAAAATATGAAGAAGCAAGAGATATATATTCAAGAGTAGATAAAGCATTAGAAGAGAGTGTAGAAGATATTACATACAACATGAGCCAAGAAGAATTAAATCAAACAAAAAACACACAAATTGCAATATATACAATGAGTTTATCAATATTAGAAATATTAAAAAAAGAAGGAATAAAACCTATAGCAGCAGCAGGACTTAGCTTGGGAGAATATACAGCACTAACTTGTGCAAATGCTATTTCAATAGAAGAAGGAGCAAAAATAGTTAGAACAAGAGGAAGACTAATGCAAGATTTAGCTCCAGAAGGGGATTGGGCAATGGCAGCAATTATAGGAATGGAAGACGATAAGGTTGAAGAAGTTTGTTCAAAAGTAGAAAAAGGATTTGTAAAAGCAGTAAACTATAATTGCCCAGGTCAAGTAGTTGTTTCAGGAGAAAAAGAAGCAGTACAAAGAGCAATGGAAATATCTAAAGAAATGGGAGCAAGAAAGGCAATAGAATTAAAAACAAGTGGACCTTTCCATACAGAAAAATTAAAAGAAGCATCTAATGAATTAAGAAAAGAATTAGAAAAAATCCCATTTAATAAATGCGAAATATCAGTAATTAAAAACTTAGATGGTAGTGCTTATACAGACAAAGATGATATGGTAGATATATTAGCAAACCATGTTATAAATCCTGTTAAATTTAGAAAATCTATAGAAACAATGTTAGAAATGGGAATAGATACATTTGTAGAAATAGGACCAGGAAAAACATTATCAGGATTTGTAAAAAAAGTATGTAGAGAAAAAGGAACAGAAGCAAATATATTTAATATAGAAAATATAGAAACACTAGAAAATGCTGTACAAAACTTAAAATAAAATGAGAAAACATTATAGATAAATGACAAAAATTATAAACAACAAAAAAATAAAGATAAAAGAAAGGATGAAAACTAAGATGAGTGAAAACAAAGTTGCTTTAATTACAGGAGCCACAAGAGGTATAGGAAAAGAAATAGCATTAGAATTAGCAGAAAATGGATTTGATATAGCCATAAATTATAGAAGTGCAAGCGATGCAAACGAAGATGTAAAAAAAGAAATTGAACAATATGGTGTAAGATGTGAATTAGTACAGGCAGATGTTGCAAATTTTGAACAATGTGAAAAAATGGTTAAAGAAACTGTAGAAAAATTAGGTAGAATAGATGTATTAGTAAATAATGCAGGAATTACAAGAGACGGATTATTAATGAGGATGAAAAAAGAAGATTTTCAATCAGTTATAGATATTAACCTAACAGGTACTTTTAATGTAACAAGAAATGTGATTCCATATATGGTAAAACAAAAATCAGGAAGAATAATTAGTTTATCATCAGTAGTTGGAGTTGTAGGAAATGCTGGACAAACAAACTATTCAGCATCAAAAGCAGGAATAATAGGATTTACAAAAAGCTTAGCAAAAGAAGTTGCAAGCAGAAATATATTAGTAAATGCAGTAGCACCTGGATTTATTGATACAGATATGACAAAAGTATTATCTGATTCAGTAAAAGAAGGAATACATGCACAAATACCATTAAAAAGAATGGGAACACCTAGAGAAGTTGCAAAAGTAGTAAAATTTCTATCATCAGACGATAGTTCATATATTACGGGTCAAGTTATTAATGTTGATGGTGGTATGGTTATGTAGCAATTTGAAAGATAATTGCTTTTGGCGTTGTTAAAAATTAAATAAAAGGAGAGAGTACAAAAAGATGGAAAGAAGAGTAGTTATTACAGGTCTTGGAGCAATAACTCCACTAGGAAATAATGCAGAAGAATTCTGGAAAGAAATTAAAGAAGGTAAATGTGGTATAGATGAAATAACACATTTTGATACTACAAATTATAAAGTTAAATTAGCAGCAGAAGTAAAAGGATATAATCCAGAAGACTATTTTGATAGAAGAAGTGCAAAAAGATTAGATAAGTTTTCTCAATATGCAATTGTTGCATCAAAGGAAGCTTGGAATGATAGCAAATTAGATAAAGAAAAAGAAGATATGACTAGAGTAGGAGTTATACTTGGATCTGGAATAGGTGGACTAGAGACAATTGAAAGAGAAGTTTCAAATATATTACAAAAAGGACCAGATAGAGTTTCTCCAATGTTTATTCCTATGACAATTGGAAATATGGCAGCAGGAAATGTTTCAATTGAACTTGGAGCAAAAGGTTCATCAATTTCAATGGTATCAGCTTGTGCTACAGGAACACATTGTATAGGTGAAAGTTTTAGAATGATAAAAAATGGATATCAAGATATAGTTTTAGCAGGAGGAACAGAAGCTGCTATAACACCTATAGGAATTGCAGGATTTACTAATATAAAAGCACTTTCACAGGCAACAGATAAAAACAGAGCAAGTATCCCATTTGATAAAGAAAGAAACGGATTTGTAATGGGAGAAGGTGCCGGAATAGTAGTATTAGAAGAATTAGAACATGCAAAGAGTAGAGGCGCAAAAATATATGCAGAAGTAGTTGGATATGGTTCTACATCAGATGCATTCCATATAACATCACCAGCTCCAGAAGGAGAAGGTGGGGCAAGAGCTATGATGCTTGCTATGGAAGAAGCAAATGTAAAACCAGAAGAAGTTACTTATATAAATGCACATGGTACATCAACACATTTAAATGATTCATGCGAAACAGCAGCCATAAAAACAGCATTTGGAGAGGCTAGTAAAAAAGTAATGGTAAGTTCAACAAAAAGCAATATTGGACATTTACTAGGAGCTGCTGGTGGAGTAGAAACAATTATATGTGCAAAAGCTATAGAAGATGGTTTTGTACCAGCTACAATAAACTATAAAGTACCAGATGAAGAATGCGATTTAGATATAGTACCAAACGAAGGAAGAAATGTAGATGTTAAATATGCAATGTCAAATTCATTAGGATTTGGTGGTCATAATGCTACTATCTTGTTAAAAAAATATGAATAAAAATTTAAAATAAACAGCATATTGCGTTGTTAAAATTTAGATAAAAAGGAGTAAAACTATGAATTACGATGAAATCAAAAAATTAATTGATGATATGGGAGATTCTAAAATAGATGAATTAAGTATAGAATTTCCTGATGGAGTAAAAATTAGTATGAAGAAAGATAAAGCTCCAATAGTAAATGCAGTACCACAAGAAACTGTACAATATATTTCTGTACCAGAAAAAAAGGTTGAAAAAACAGAAACAGTAGAAGATAGTAAGAAAGAAGAAAAAGAAGAAGAATATAAAATAGTAAAATCACCTATGGTTGGTACATTTTATTCAAAATCATCACCTGATGCTAAACCTTATGTTGAAGTAGGAAGCAATGTAAAAAAAGGAGATATACTTTGCATAGTAGAAGCTATGAAATTAATGAATGAAATTGAATCAGAATATGATGGAGAAATAGTAGAAGTTTGTGTTAATGATGGAGATATGGTTGATTTTGGTAAGCCTTTATTCAAAATTAAATAAAAAGAAAGGATTTAAGAGATGTTAGATATAAATGAAATTATGAAAATAATTCCACAAAGACCACCATTTTTAATGATTGATAGAGTTGAAGAATATGTACCTGGACAAAGTGCAGTTGCATATAAAAATGTATGTATAAATGAACCTCATTTTCAAGGTCATTTTCCAGGTCAACCTATAATGCCAGGAGTATTAATAGTTGAAGCTTTAGCTCAAACAGGAGCTGTGGCAATACTATCTATGGAAGAGAATAAAGGAAAAAATGCTTTATTTGGTGGAATTGATAAATTAAGATTTAAAAAACAAGTTGTTCCTGGTGATGTGTTAAAATTAGAAGTGAAAATTATAAAACAAAAAGGACCAGTTGGAGTTGGAGAAGCAATAGCAACAGTTGATGGTAAAGTAGCTGCCAAAGGTGAGCTTACTTTTGCTATTGTGTAAAAGAATATCTAGTAACATTTATTGATTACACATTCTTTTCGTGTTGTAACCCAAGAAATAATGTATTATAAATATTAATATATACAAGGAGAAGATCATGTTAAAGAAAGTTTTAATCGCTAACAGAGGAGAAATTGCTGTAAGAATTATTAGAGCATGTAAAGAATTAAACATAAAAACAGTAGCTATTTATTCAGAAGCAGATAAAGACGCACTACATACTAAACTTGCAGATGAAGCAGTATGTGTAGGCCCTGCTCAATCAAGTAAAAGTTATTTAAATATTCAAAACATACTAGAAGCAGCATGTACAACAAACTGCGATAGTGTTCATCCAGGTTTTGGTTTCTTATCAGAAAATGCTAGCTTTGCTAAAATGTGTGAAGAAAGTAATCTAAAATTTATAGGACCTTCATATAAAGTTATAGATATGATGGGAAATAAATCACATAGCAAAGAATTAATGAAAAATGCAAAAGTTCCTGTAGTACCAGGTTCAGATGGATGCATTGAAAGTGTAAAAGATGCTTTAGAGTGTGCTAGTAAAATAGGATACCCAGTTTTACTTAAAGCTTCAGCAGGTGGTGGGGGTAAAGGTATTAGAAAAGTAGAATTTGAATCAGAAATGGAAAATGCCTTTAACTTAGTAAAACAAGAAGCAAAAGTATCTTTTAATGATGATGCCATATATATGGAAAAATTCATAGTAAATCCTAGACATGTTGAAATGCAAGTGTTAGCAGACGAGCATGGAAATGTAGTACATTTAGGCGAAAGAGATTGTTCTGTACAAAGAAGAAATCAAAAAGTATTAGAAGAAAGCCCATCAATGATACTTACAGATGAATTAAGAGCTAAAATGGGAAAAGCAGCAATCAGAGCAGTAAAAGCATCAGGCTACACAAATGCTGGAACTATAGAATTTTTAGTCGATAAAGACAAAAACTTTTATTTCATGGAAATGAATACTAGAATACAAGTAGAACATCCTGTAACAGAAATGGTAACAGGAATAGATATAGTAAAAGAACAAATAAAAATAGCATCAGGAGAAGAACTAGGATTTACACAAAAAGACATAACATTTAGAGGGCATAGCATAGAATGTAGAATAAATGCTGAGAACCCAGACAAAAACTTTAGACCATGTCCTGGAAAAATAACAGAATTAAATTTACCAGGAGGTAATGGCGTTAGAGTAGATACAGCAGTATATACAGGTTACACAATACCACCAGTATATGATTCTATGATAGCGAAATTAATAGTACATGCAGAAGATAGGAACGCAACTATAGCAAAAATGAAAAGAGCGCTAGAAGAATGCGTAATAGATGGAATAGACACAAATATAGATTTTCTATTTAGAATATTATCAAATGAACATTTTGTAAATAATGATTATGATACATCATTTATAGAGAAATATATGTAACAATCTCTATAGTAAACATTTGAGTTAAGAGGAGTAAGAAAAATGGTTATTGATAAAATTAAGAAAAGAATAGAATATGATAACGAAAATGATGTACAAGAAAATGAAGAACATCGAAGTGATATACCTGTTGGAAAATGGGTAAAATGTAGCAAATGCAAACAAATACTATACAAAGAAGATTTACACAAAAACTTTAGTGTGTGTCCAAATTGTGGAAATCACTTCAGATTATCTAGTAGAAGAAGAGTAAGTCAGATAATTGATGAGGGAACTTTTGAAGAATTTGACTTAAAAATAGATGCAGACAATCCATTAAAAATGGATGATTACATAAAAAAGTTGCAAACTTTAAGAGAAAAAACAGGCTTAGATGAAGCTGTAAAATGCGGAATCGGAAAAATAAACTCAGAAGAAGTTGTACTATGTGTTATGGATAGCAATTTCTTGATGGGAAGTATGGGAAAAGTTGTTGGAGAAAAGATTACATATTCTATTGAAAAAGCTATAGAATTAAAACTTCCTATTATCATATTTTGTGCTTCTGGAGGAGCTAGAATGCAAGAAGGTATTGTATCTTTAATGCAAATGGCAAAAACATCAGCAGCAGTAAAAAAATTAAATAAAGAAGGAAATTTATATATATCAGTTCTTACAGATCCAACTTATGGAGGAGTTACAGCAAGTTTTGCTACTTTAGGAGATATAATCTTGGCAGAACCAAATGCAATGATAGGTTTTGCAGGGCAAAGAGTTATTAAGCAAACAATTGGACAAGACTTACCAGAAGGATTTCAAACCTCAGAATTTTTGTTAGAACATGGATTCATTGATAAAATTGTAAACAGAAAGGATATGAAAGAAACTTTGTATAAGTTGATATTACTTCATAAAGGAGGTAATAGAGATGCCGAGTAAAAAGATTACAGCATGGGAAAGAGTAATGATTGCAAGAGAAGCAGATAGACCAACTGCTTTAGATTATATAGATAATATTTTTGACGAGTTCATGGAACTTCATGGCGACAGATATTTTAAAGATGATAAATCAATAGTATGTGGATTGGGTAGAATCGGAAGGCAAAATTATACAATTATTGGTGAACAAAAGGGTAGAAATACTAAAGAAAATATTGAAAGAAATTTTGGTATGCCAAACCCAGAAGCATATAGAAAAGCATTAAGATTTATGAAACAAGCAGAAAAATTTAGTAGACCAGTTGTTACATTTATAGATACAAAAGGAGCGTATCCAGGTTTAGGTGCTGAAGAAAGAGGACAAGGAGAAGCAATTGCAAAAAATCTAATGGAAATGTCTGATTTAAAAGTTCCAATTATAGCAATTGTAATAGGAGAAGGTTCAAGTGGGGGAGCTCTAGCAATTGGTGTAGGAGATAGAGTTTTAATGCTTGAAAATGCAATATATTCAATTCTTTCTCCAGAAGGATATGCAAGTATCTTGTGGAAAGATAGTTCTAGAGCAGAAGAAGCGGCAGAAAAAATGAAGTTAACTGCCAAAGACCTACTTAAATTAGGAGTAATAGATGAAGTATTAAAAGAACCTAATGGAAATGCAAAAACAGATATAGAAAAAATGTCTGAAACTATGAAAAAGAAAATAGTGTCTATTACTAAAGAATTACAAGAGTTAGATGTTAATGAATTAGTAGAAAATAGATACCAAAAATTTAGAAATATGTAAACAAACTATGCCACCCGGGGCAGGCCCCTTTGGCACAAAAAAGAGGAGGAAAAATAAATGTTATTAGAGAACAAAAAAGTATTAATTATGGGAATTAGAAACAAGTGGAGCATAGCATGGGGAGCTGCTAGATCAGCTGCTGACAATGGAGCAACCGTATTATTTACATTCATGGGAGAAGAAAACAGAAAAAAAGTTGAAGAGTTAATATCAGAAATTCCAGGAGCAAAAGCTTATGAATGTGATGCTTCAGATGATAGTAAAATACAAGAATGCTTAGAAAAAATAAAAGCTGAAAATGGAAAATTAGATGGAATATTACATAGTATTGCTCATGCTAATACAGAAGATTTAAGAAATGATTTCATCACAACAAGTAGAGAAGGTTTTTCACATGCTAATGATGTAAGTGCATATTCTTTTGTTGCAATTGCTAGAATAGCAGATGAATTAGACATGTTAAATGATGGAGCAAGTTTAGTTTCTTTAACATATTATGGTTCTACAAAAGTATTACCTGGATATAATGTAATGGGTGTTGCAAAAGCAGCTCTAGAAACAAGTGTAAGATACCTAGCAGATAATTTAGGAAAGAAAAATATCAGAGTAAATGCAGTATCTGCAGGACCTATAAAAACACTATCTGCAAAAGGAATCAAGGATTTTGGAAGCATATTAGATGTTGTTGAAGAAAAAGCACCTTTAAGAAGAAATGTTACAACTACAGAAGTTGGAGATGTTATATCATTCTTATTTAGTAAAATGTCATCAGCAATTACAGGACAAGTAATATATGCAGACAACGGATATAATATAATGGGAATATAATAGAAAATATAAGAAATAAAAAAGCTGGTAGATAAATTCTATCAGCTTTTATACTGCTTTGTCAGAAGAAGATGCCTCATTTGGGTTGTTACACTCATCATGCTTATGGCTATATTTTCTCTTTGTTGCCATACCACCACGAATATGCCTTTCGGCTTTGTTTTCATCTAGAATGGTTCTAACTTCTGCTGCTAGGTAAGGACTTATTTTTTGTAATCTTTCGCTTACATCTTTATGTACCGATGTTACTTTTCGTAACGGTAGAACTATTTTTAGAAGTATTAATATCTTCAAAATTAGTTATCACAGTTGGTTTTGTACCAATTTCATTTAATAATTTTAATCTTACTTCTACATTTCCTTCGCTATCTACGTAAATAGCATCTATTATTGTTTTAAGCATTGCATTTGTAATTGTTTCATTGTTTAAAATGTCATCTACTGTTTTTAT
>CALXNM010000003.1 GCA_944389745.1 uncultured Clostridia bacterium
CCTTTTTAATTTCAATACTTTCTGGGATTATAGGTGATTTATTTTTACCGTTCTGGAATGTTACTTCGGTGTGTACAGTACTTTTACTTACTCCAAACTTTTTAGCTGCTCCTCTTACGGTATCTTTGCTATCTATTATATAATGTGCTAAATTTATTGCACGTTCTTCTATATACATTTTTTTCAACTCTAAAAACCCCCCTAAGAAAACTATGTTTTGTAACATTGTATTCTTAGGTTCTGTCCAATAGAACTATAAAAATTGTTAATCACGATTTTACATTATTCTACATAAAATATAATGATTTGCTTTTTATTAGAGGTGATTCAAGTTGAATAATGTAGAAAAAGAAGACAATACAATAATATATACGGGAAAAATTCTTCATTTAGATGGAGATAGAAAATATAGTGAAAAATCAAAAATGTTTTATAAAAAAATGGGAGTAGAAGCTATAGTAAGAAACATTTCTGAAAATAGACAAGCAAATTATGTAGAAGCATTAATAGAAAAATATAATCCGGATATATTGGTTGTAACTGGGCATGATAAAATGCTTAGGCTTGGTAAAGCTTATGAGGATATATATAATTATAAAAACTCAAAATATTTTGTTCAAACTGTAAAAAATGCTAGAAAAACCGATAAGAAAGATTTAGTTATATTTGCAGGCGCGTGTCAGAGTTATTATGAAGCACTTATGTCAGCAGGTGCAAATTTTGCTTCATCACCGGCAAGAATACTGATTGATTTTAAGGACCCACTTATAGTAGCAAGTAAAGTTGCTTTAACAGACGAAAAAAAGTACTTGACAATAACTGATATAGAAGGGGACTTAAGGGATGGAGAAAGGGGGATAAACGGTATTGGAGCATTAGGAAAAAGAAAAATTTTAACATTGTAACAGACCTGTAACACAATTGTAATATAACTGTAACAAAACACACGCGAAGCCAGAAAAACTTAGAGTATCAATGACTACAACAAATCGACAAAACATTTCTTATTTTGACTTCAAGGCAATTTTGTGATATATTAGCACTATAATATAGGGTAGGTGATAAAATGATTTGCCAAAAAGATATAGCAAGTTTAAAAACAGATATTGATGAAAAAGTAGGGCAAAAAATAATTGTCAAGGGCTCATTAGGAAGGAGTAAATCGTTTTCAAAAGAAGCTACTATAGAGAAGACTTATCCAAATTTGTTTGTAATTAAAATTGAAGAAAACAATAGAAATGTTAGTTACAGTTATACAGATATATTAACAAGAACGATTGAAGTAGATGTATTTGATGGAGAAGGATATAGTCCATTAATACCACCTTTATCAACAGTACAAGCATAAAAAGTTAAAAATTCCTAGAAATAGGAATTTTTTTTTGTCTCCTTAATATATATTAAATAATTAGAAAATTAAGGAGGTAGGCAAATGTCGATAGAAACTAATAGAGAAAATATATGTATTAACCATATAATAAATCAGAAAAAAGAAGCCTTTATTGTAAAGGGAGATTGTGTTATTCCAGATATAAAACCAGATATATTAAAAGAAATTAATACTAGTGGAATTGTATGTGTTTATAGAAAAGAAATATTAGAAGGCAAAGTAAAAATTGATGGAAATATAAATACATATACAATTTATTTAGCTGATGATGAAAATAATAATATAAGAAGTATAAACTTTAATTTAGACTTTTCACAAGTAATAGCTGTAGATAGAACAATGCCTGATATGGATGTGAAAGTAGATATTAAACTAAAAAACATAGAATGTAAAATATTAAATGAGAGAAAAATATCAATAACAGCCTTTCTAGAAGCAGACATAAAAGTAATTTCAAATGAAAATGTAGATATTATAGACGAAGTAAAATTAGCAGATATTCAAACATTGGAAGATAATTTAAAAATTAGTTCAAGTGTAGGAACTGGTAGTGTAAGAGCATACGCAAAAGATACATTAATAATAGATACAATAGATAATTTAGCAGAGATAATGAAAACAGAAGCAAATATTATAAATAAAGATATAAAACTAAGTTATAATAAGGTATTGGCAAAGGCAGATTTAGAAATAAAAATACTATATCTTACAGATGATAATAGAATAAACTCTGTAGAAGGCAAAATACCAATTATGGGATTTATAGATATGCCAGATATTTCAGAGGAAAATATTTGCGAAACAAATTACGAAATAAAAAATATTGTAATAAAACCAAATGCGGTAGAAGAACATTCAATATATGTAGAAGCAGAAATTGAAATTACATGTGATGTATATAAACAAAAAGAAATAAAAGTAATACAAGACATGTATAGCCCAAAAACCAATATATCATTCACAAAAAAACAATTACAAGTAGTAGAAAATAAAGAAAGTGTACGCAATATTTGCAATATTCGAGAAAATCAGCAGGTACCAGAAATCAATGGCAATAAAATATATGATGCTTCTGTTAATATAGAAATAGAAAAGCAAACACTACTTAACGACAAAGTTATGTATGAAGGAGAAATAGAAATAACATATATTTTTAGTACTGACAATGGATTAGAATCAAAAAGAACAAGAATCCCATTTTCATTTGAACAAGATTTTCAAGGTGTAAATAAGCAATCAAATATAGAAACAAAAGTAGAAATAGAAAACCAGGAATTTATAGTATCTAGTGATGAAAATATAGATGTAAAGATAGATATTTTATTTACAACATTCCTTATAAGAAATGCAAATATAAATGTAATAGATGATATAAACGAAGAAGAAAATAAAAATCAAGCAACATCAAGTTTAGTAATATATTTTGTGAAAAACGGTGATACATTGTGGAAAATAGCAAAGAAATTCTCTAGTACTGTGAATGAAATAGAGAAGGTTAATGGAATACAAAACGAAAATGAGCTAGAATTTGGAAAGCAAATATTTATTCCTAGATATAATGGATAAATGTAATGGATGAAAAAATCTTTTCAAGAAAAAGGATACATATACCTAAAATAATAAAAAATCAAAAACCAAAAAACATACAAAAACTTATAAAAATAATTATAATATTACTAATATCAATTTTAGTTGCCAAAAATATGCTAGACGCAGTTGAACCTATAATAGAAGAAAGATGTAAATCACTTGCAAATGCTGTAGCAACTAAAATATGTAATGAACAAGCCACAAGGGTTATGGCAGATTATGAATATGATGACTTTTGTAAAGTTATAAAAGACGAAGATAATAATGTAAAAATGATAAGTGTTAATATGATAACAATAAACAAAATAATATCAGACATACCAGTATACATATTAGAAGAGTTAAATAAAGAAGAAAACAACACTTTTGAAATTAGATTAGGAAGCTTTACAGGAAGTAGAATATTATCAGGACTTGGACCAAATATAAAAATAAGAATGATGACAGACGGAGAAATAGAAACAGATTTAAGAACAGAATTTGTAGATGCGGGAATAAACCAAACACTGCATAGAATATACCTGAATATAAAATGCGATGTATCTATACTTACACCATATAGTGTAATAAAGGATGAAATATATAACCAAGTGCTTCTAACAGAAGGAGTAATTGTTGGAAACATACCAGAAACATATTTAAGCTTAGATGGAAGCGGACTAGATAAGCTAAATACAAATCAAAATACAAACCAAGAAAATAGTGGAGAACAATGATAAAACATTGTTCTTTTTTGTGTGTCTTATAATTTCATATAGAGTAGATCCTTTACAATATACAACTTTATCGTACTACTGTGTTAAAAACCGAGAAAATTCAAGAAAAATAAAGAAAAGTATATAATAAATAAAAGTAAATAAAGAAAAATGACAAAAAATTATTTGCTACTAAAAAAACTACATTGTATAATATTACTATGAAGTTTTATTATAACTTTATGAAAAAAATGAAATAGTAGGGGGATTAATATGGAAGTAAAAAAATGGATTAACAGAGTAGTAATAATTTTATTGATAATTGTTATTATTGTATTAGCAATATTGTTAGGAAGATATGCTACATTATACAAAGATTCAAATGAACCAAAATTTAGTTATTACGTTATAAAAGATGCACAAATTACATATGCAGACATACAAAATCATAATGCTGTATATGAAAATTTTGCTATAGGCAATTATGATTATGACTATACATTAAAATTAATTGATTTTATAAAAGAATCGAACAATATAAATTTGGACAACGAATATCTTTATGTAAAAGTTTTATTTGAAAATACTGAGTATGATGTAGGAAAAGAAGATGATTACAATAAGATATGTGAAGAAATTAAAAACGAAAAAGAAAATTATATTATAAATGTAAATTATAATGAAGAAACTGGTCTTATTAATTTAATAACCATAGAAAAGTTTTAATACTTTGTGATATCATATTAATAAAAAAGGGGAGTTATATATGACTAAAAAACAACTTTTATTAAGAGTAACATTCATATTAATGATAGTTATAATTATTGTTTTATCAGTTTTAATGATTAAATTTAGAAATTTATATGTAGATTTAAAAAGAGAACCTGTTTTTGGGTATTACTTAGATAGAGATTTACAAATGACAAGCATAGATGCAATAAATCATAATATGGTTTATTTAACTTTTTTTGAGGGAGAGCATAATGGAAAATATGTAAACAAATTACTAGATTTTCTTTATTATGCCAACAGATATAATTCTGATAATAAATATCTTTACATAAAAGTTTATTATAAAGATGAAGAATATAAAGTTGATTATGATGAGAGTATAGGAAAATTACGTAAATTAATAAATGAAAAGTCAAAATATAAAATTGAGGTTGGGTATCCCGAAAATAGTGGTTTTATAACTTCTATTACAATAAAAGATTTATAATTTATTGAAAAAGGAAAATTATAAAAACATAGGAGATAATATGAATATAGAAACAAAATTAACTTTTAATGATATAAAGAAAAATAAAAAAAGAACACTATTTACGATAATATCAATAACTTTGTGCACGGTACTAATATTTACTACAATAATATTAATTTCGAGTATTAGAAATGGAATTACAGACAATATAGAAACAGGGTACAATGATTATCAGATAGAGATAGATAATTTAGATGTAGCTACATTTAATAAGATAAAGGATAACGCCAATATTGATAAAATTTATATACAATACAAAGATAATGAGCAATTGGAACAACTAGAAAAACCATATGAACTAACCAATTCAGATAGTGAAATAAATGTTTATATTAAATTTAATGATATAAAGAAAACTTGCCAAGATTCTACTGAAATTATTCAAATAGTAGAAGCGGCCAAAGCAGATATGGATAGCCAAGAAAAAGCAAATAATATAGAATACAAGTTTAATCAAAAATTGTTAACTGTGTATGGTTTAATTGATGTGGAAACAGTTGAGGCAAATAATAATCTAACATGTGTTGCAAGAGTAAATTATAGTTATGTGATAGATATATTGATAATTCTTATATTAGTAATTTTTTCTGTGATATTCATTATAATATTATATAATGCTTTTCTAATAACAGTAAATGAAAGAAAAAAAGAATACGCAATATTAAATAGCATTGGAGGAACAGAAGGTCAAATACTAAAAATGCTATTTTTAAAAGGCATTATAATGGGAATAATCGGAATTATACTAGGTGGAATTATTTCTATACTTTGTTCTAATATCATATTAGATCTTTTAAATAAAATATTAGCAGAAACAGGATATAATTTTAGATTAGTTCTTGATGCTAAGTACATTGTAATTTCTGTACTTATTATAATAGTAAATATCTTTATTGCGTCAATTATTCCAAGCCTAAAAGCAAGTACTGCATCTGTCATCCAAGGAATTAGAAATAATAACGAAATAAAATCAAAGAAAAGAATTTCTTTGTTAGAAAGAATATTGCCAATAGAAGGGAAAATAGCTGTAAAAAATATAAGAAGGGTAAAAAGCAAATATAAAATTATAACTATTTTATTGGTAATCTGTATGACGTCATATATAGTAGTTAGTACATATATAACTTACGAAAGGAAGACAGCTGATTTAGTTGACGAATATGATTCAGATGCAGAACTAATGGTGACTCCATCAGTAGATTATAAATCTATACTTAAAGATTATGAAAGCAAAACAGGAGATAATGTAGAAGATTTAGAATATAAAGAACTTGGCTTATTTATTTTGGTAGAACCAGCAGATGCCTTTATAGATGAAGATAATGCTACAGAGTATGAAGATAATAAAAAAGGCATAAGGATGGTAATAACGGGATTAGATGATAGCACATATAAAAAATATTTAGAAAAAGTCAATGCAAATTATGGTGATATTATTATTTATAATAACATGAGATTATTAGACCTAGAAGAAGGAACATTTAAATATCATACTGTATTTAAGCAAGGATATAATTTAAAGTTAAGTATTATAGAAGAGATATATAATTTTAATGAAGAAACAGAATCTTATGAAGATGATGAAGAAGAAACAATTACAAAATATAATGTAATTGATAGCAAAAGTTTAGATGGTAACATTGTTTTAACAGATAAGCTAATAGATGGATATAAAGACATGAGAGAAAAATATATGGCTCCATTTATAATAGTAAACATGGACAAGTTTAATGCCATACAAAAGACTGTTAATACATATATTTCACAAAATAATATCTTACAAAACGATGAAAGTTCACAGGTACAATTTATTATGAGTGATCAGGATTATTCATATGTAAAAGTTAAATGCGGAAATATAATTGAATTTTCAAATTATATAAATGAAATTATTAAAAATGATAGAAGTAAAAATATTGATAGAATTAGTAATGCTACATATTATACTTTAGAAACACAAGAAAAAATCATTTATATAAATATAATAGAACTAATATTAAAAGTTATTATAATAGCTATAGTAATAATAGGAATTATAAGTATAATTAATATTTTAAACGCAAGTGTATATGAGAGAAAACAAGAATTTATTATATTAAATAGTTTAGGAGCAACTGACGGAAATATAGATAAAATTTTGATATATGAAAGCCTGTACATGTTCATAAAAGCGGTGATTATATCAATAATCTTATCAATACCGATGATATATTTAATTGTAAAATATATGGAAAATATTATTTCGTTTGACCATCTATTAATACCTATAGAAGATATTTGTATATTCTTAGGAATACTATTATTAATCTCTTTAGGTATTGCATTATATTCAACTAGAATTGTAAAAGATAAATAAAAATATAGGAGAAAAGAATGGAAATTTTAAAAGTAGAACACATAAAAAAAGTTTATGGAAAAGGGGAAGCGGAGGTTATAGCGGTAAATGATGTATCATTTGAGGTAGAAGAAGGCGAATTTATTGCAATAATTGGACCATCAGGAAGTGGAAAATCTACAATATTACACATTGTTGCAGGATTAGAAAAACCAACCTCTGGAAAAGTATATTTTTATGGTAAAGATATGTATGAAATGAACAAAAAAGATTTAACCATATTAAGAAGAGAGAAAATAGGAATAATTTATCAGTTTTATAATTTAATTCCTACATTAAATGTTGAAGAAAACATAACATTACCAATTGAACTAGATAAGAAAAAAATAGATAGAAAAAAAGTAGAGGAAATAACTAAGTTTTTAAACATAGATAATAGAAGAAAACACCTACCAAATGAATTATCTGGAGGACAGCAACAAAAAGTTGCAATAGCTAGAGCTTTAATAATAAACCCTGCAATTCTTTTGGCAGACGAACCTACCGGAAATCTAGATTCTAATTCAAGTGAAGAAATAATACAATTATTAAAAAAAGCAAATAAAGAGTATAAACAAACAATTATAATGATTACGCATAATTTAGAAATTGCAAAACAAGCAGATAGAATTATACAAATAAAAGATGGAAAAATAATGTAGAATTATTTAATATATAAATTTGATACAAATAATATTGAAAAAGGAGTTACCACAAAGAAACAAAAAATATTAGTGAGTACAATCATATAGTCTATTTAACAGAAATGGACTATATGATATTTTTTATTATTTTATGCTAATAAAAAATAAAATGAAACTTTTTGGAGTTAGATAAAGGTCTTATAAGTGTATCAGGTTTGCAAACAAGATAGGAGGAAAAAATGGAGGAATTTATAGACAAAGCAAAAAAGCGGAGATGAAGAAGCATTTACAGAACTTATATTGCTGTTTAAAGATGATTTATACAAAATTGCTAAAGCAAGATTAAAGAAAGATGATGATGTGTTTGATGTTATTCAGGAAACTATGATTACGGTTTTTAAATCTATAAGAAAACTAAAAGATCCATCATGTTTTAAAGCTTGGCTAATAAAGATTTTGATTAGCAAAAGTAATAATTTATATAAAAAAGATAGCAAGAAGAAAATTGTTGCATTAGATGATATTCAAAATTATAAAAAAAGCGATTATTTAGATATTGAATCAATAGAGGCTACACTAGATTTTAATTTTATTTGTAAACATTTAAAATATGAAGAAAGAATAATTATAATGCTGTTTTATATGGAAAGATTTACAGATAAAGAAATAGGAAAAATATTAAGTCTAAATGAAAATACAGTTAAAACCAAACGAACCAGAACAATTCAAAAATTAAAAAAGATACTAGAAGGAGGAGAAAAAAGATATGTATGATATAGAACAAAAATTATATCATGATTTAAATTTGAAGATAGAAGTTCCAGAAAGTTGTGAAAAAGCTATTAGAGAAGGATTGCATAAAAAGAAAAAACATTATTCATGGATGAAGATAATAACGACTGCTTGTGCAAGTTTAATGCTTACTGCCGGGGTCGTGTATGCAGGAACTAAAATATATGAAAAAATATGGGGCAATCCAGAAAGAGTAGTGGGATATTATTCAGAAGAAAATAATATAAAAGAGGAGATAACGAATGATACGATGAAGGAAGATGAAGCAAAGGAGCTAGCAGAAGAACTATTAAAAAAATTTCAACAAGAAAAAGAAAGCATTAAATCTGCAGAATTAATAGGAAATCCTATAGACTATGAGTTAGCTTGGAATATAGAAACAAATGAAAACACAGATATATTTATAGACGCAAAAAATAAAAATTCATATAGTATAGTATTTAATAATATAGAGATGACAGACGTACAAACAGTTGAAGATAATAAATTAAATGAAAAAGCCAAAATTATAGCAAAGTCTATATGTGAAAAACTTGGATATATGGTAGAAAAATATAATTATATAAAAGTACAACCCATAATAGAAATGCAAAATGGAGACCATGTTGCTTGTATAGAATTTTTCAAACAATATGATGGACTTACAAACCCATATGAAAAAATATCGATTAGATTTATTTTAGAAACAAGCCAAATAAATGCATTTACAATATCAGATACAAAATGCGAAGATAACAATATTACAATAACTGAAGCAGAAGCAAAGAATATAGTAAATTATCAGGAAGAAAAAATAAAAACCAAATATAAAATTAATGACATAAAAGCTGAAAAAGCAATAGTTGCAACCAATGGTGATGCATATTTAAGAATAAGTGATTATGAACAATATAGAAAACAAAGCATAGCACAGTATCCAGCAGAAAAAATTGTAGATTATCGAATAGAAAGAAGAATTAGAAAAGTATGGGCTGTTACAGTAAACTATGATGTACCAGAAAAAGATAAATTTAATGGTGATTTTGTTGCCTGTGATGAACATTATACATATTTTATAGATGGGACCACAGGAGAAGTAGTTGGAGGAAGCAATGATTTTGAAAGCATAAAAAATTATATGTACTAATTTATATATTCACAATATATTTATTTATGATATAATGATGCAAGAATAAAAAACGTAACTTAAAGTAGAAAACGAAAGGGTGCAAAAGAGAAAATGATAGATTTAATAAAAGCGGAAGAAGAATTTAAAAAGTATGTAAATAACTATGACTTAAAAAATCCACATATAGAAAGCAAAGTAATACATTCATATAAAGTAGTAGAAATATCAGAAACAATAGCAAAATCTTTAAATTTAGAAGAGGAAGACATACAACTTGCAAAATTAATAGCACTATTGCATGATATAGGAAGATTTGAGCAATTAAAAATATATGGAACATATAGAGATAAAGATAGTATAGACCATGCGGATTTCGGAGTAAAGATATTATTTGATGATGACTTTATAAGAAAATTCATAGAAGATGATAAGTACGATAGTGTAATATATAAAGCAATAAAAAATCATAATAAATATAGCATTGAAGAAGGGTGTAATGAAAAAGAATTATTACATTGCAAAATAATTAGAGATGCAGACAAAACAGACATATATAGAGTACATTTTGAAGACATTACAAAACAAGAAAATGTAATAAGTGATTATGAAAAAATAAAAAAACAAAATGTAGGAACAGAGGTAATAAATGCATTTAAAGAATTTAGACTTACAGACTCTAATAAATTACAAAGCGATTTAGACTGGTATTTAAAAGATATTGCTTTTATATTTGACTACAACTTCCCAAAAGGAGTAGAAATAGTAAAAAATAAAGGATATTTAGACACGATGCTTAATGCAATTAAAGATGAGCATTTATCAAAAGAAATAAGTTTTATAAAAGATCAAGAAAATAAGTATTTTAATAAAGTATTAGGAAAATAAAGATGAATAAAAAGGGATTATAAAAATATTAATTATAAAATAATAAACCTATTGATAAAATATTAACGTTAATATAAAATAAAAATATAAAAATAAAATAAGAAAGAGAGTAACAAATGAAGGAAAAAAGGAAAATAATATTAATATTATTACTTGGAATATTAATATTAGGATGTTTTAGTACAAGCCAAGTAAAGGCAACAGAAGGAATAAACGAAGAAGTTACTATTGAAATCTTGGATACTGATGGATATGGAGAACAAGTATATGGCTGGAATGGAAGAGGACAACTTATTGAGAAAAATTCTCTGGAAGAAAGAAATTTTATATTTACAACTAACAATAATTATGGAAGTGAATTTGAGACAGATATAGGTAAATTTGTATTAGAAGAAAATAGTGAAGGAAAATATGTATATACTTGTCTATTTAATAAAGAATATTTCGCAGACATAAGAGGAGAATATGAATTAGTATTTACAGTAAATAATCAAGAGACAGGAAATATAGATACACTAAAAAGCTATTTCTATCTATACGATGAAAAAGCAATTTTAAATGTAATAGATAGTGAAGAAAATAATATAAACTATTTACCACCAAATAGTGGAGGAATAGGTACAATACTAAATCAAGACTTAGATTTAGCAAATTGTAAATATGAAATAATTTTAAGAAATGATTATGGAGAAAAATTTGAAACAGAGTTAGGAACATTCACTTTTAAAGAACAGAAAGAAGATAATCTTTATGATCCGATGGGAGAAAAATACACAATATATAAATATACATGTCCAGTTAATATGGAATATATAAAAAATATAGAAGAAGGACCAAAAAATTATTTCAGCGATGTAGAAAACAAATCAACTGATGAAATTGATAAAGTTTTATTATGGATATGGTTTTATAGATTAGATTTAGTAGAAACATCAAATTTATCAGTAAATGGTATAGATATGATAAAAGACGGAGAAGTAATAAAGGATATTATTGGACTTGATGAAGGTGAAGAAGGGTACCAGATAGAGTATCAAGAACATACAAACAAAATAGTAATAAAAAGCGGAGACGAAATTAATTTAAATTATTCAGATATGGGAGAAGACTTTAATATAGAGTGGAATAATTTTAGTGATAAAGTAATTAAAGTTAATATTACTAGCCAAGATACTAAAACCGGAATTACAATGGACAATACTATAGAAGGTGTAAACGGAACAACTTATACAGCTCCAAAACTAAATGTAAATTCAATAACAAGTGGAGAGATATATAATAGAGTTCAAACTGCATTAAATAATAAAGTAAATAAGTTTGTAGTATATGATATAAAAATAACAAGCGAAAATGTAATCGTTCAACCAAATGGCAAAGTCGAAATAAAAATACCGATTCCAAGTGATTTTGATAGCTCTAATTTAGTAGTATATAGAATTGATGATGATGGAACAGAAAATAAATATGAGGTAGAAGTAGAAACAATAAATAATAATAAATATGCAGTATTTGAGACAGATCATTTTAGTACATATGTATTAGCAGAGAGTAATGAGCAATTGCAAAGTAATAATGAAATAGTAGATAATACAATAGTGCCAGATGCACAACTACCACAAACAGGAGTTACTGTAGTGGTTATATTGTTAATTGGTATATCATTAATTTCAATTATCGTAAGTGTTATATTAACAAAGAAAACAAAAATAAAATAATTATAGTGTTAACTATAATTATTTACAAATATTTCAAGAAAAAATAAAGAAAATACTTATTATTTTATACATTAATAGGGATAACTATCATTACGTTTGCCTTAATTATTGCATTAGTAGTAATTATTAGCAAACTAAAATAACCAATAAAAAAACACATCTGTAACTTGTCGGTTCAATGTGTTTTTTTACATACAACTGGCAAACCACTTTTGTGGTTTCTCCATTTCCTATACTTATTATACACAGATTTAATAAAAAAGTCAATTATTTGACTAAAAAAGAAAAAAACCTCGGAAGTATAAACTTCTGAGGTTTTGTATATAATCTCTATCTTTTTGAAAATTGAGGGGCTTTTCTAGCCTTCTTAAGACCATATTTTCTTCTTTCTTTCATACGTGGATCTCTTGTTAAGAATCCAGCAGCTTTAAGAACAGGTCTGTATTCGTTATTTGCTTCTAATAATGCTCTTGCAATACCTAAACGAATTGCACCAGCTTGACCTGTAAATCCTCCACCTTGTACTTTACAGATAACATCATATTTATCTAATGTGTTTGTTGCTGTTAGTGGTTGTCTAACTATAACTTTTAATGTTTCTGTTCCTAAATATTCATCTATATCTTTTCCGTTTATAGTAATAGTTCCTTTTCCTTCTACTAGTCTTACTCTAGCTATAGAACTTTTTCTTCTTCCTGTACCGTAAAAAACAATTTTATCTGTTTTTGCTTTAGGCATTTTATATATCCTCCTTTAATTAAAAATTCCAAACTTCTGGTTTTTGAGCTGCATTTTCATGCTCTGCTCCAGCATATACTCTTAATTTTTTAAGCATTTGTCTTCCTAAACTATTATGTGGAAGCATTCCTTTTACAGCATGCATCATCATTTTTTCTGGGTTTTTATGTAATAATTCTCTTGCTGTAATTTCTTTCATTCCACCAATATATCCAGAATGATGTCTGTAAATTTTTTGATCTAATTTTTTTCCTGTTAAAACAACTTTGCTACAATTTAATATAATAACATGATCTCCAGTATCTAAGTTTGGAGTATAAGTTGGTTTATGTTTTCCTCTTAATAATCTAGCAGCTTCTGTAGCAACTCTTCCTAAAGGTTTATCAGCTGCATCAATTATATACCATTTTCTTTCAATTTCATTTTTCTTAATACTATATGTTGTATTATTCATGGTAATATGCATCCTCCATTTCATAAATTAATTTTAAAAATATATATGAAACCATATTAATAGGCTACCGGGGAGAAGCTATTAAACGGTCATATTCAATATAATGCTATAATATTTTATAACAAAAAACGTGAAATGTCAAGCAAAATGCAAAAAATGCTTGACATTTATGAAAAAATGTTGTAAACTATTATAGTCAAATAAAGAAGAAGCAATCCACTTCTCACCTTAACTCATAGGAAAAGGTTAGAAATATTAATAATTTGTGAATAACTTATTGTAAACTTAAGTTATTTTGTAGATATGTGTGGATTGATTTGTTTTTTGACAAATCAATTTTTTAGTGCCTAAAAGCACAATTATGTTGGAGGTGTTATATATCAAGCAGGAATTACCTATTAATGGACAAATTAGAGCAAAAGAAGTTCAACTTATTGATGAACAAGGAGAAAAAAGAGGAGTAATGCCACTTAATGATGCATTAGATATAGCTTATGATAAGAAATTAGATTTAGTATTAGTTGCTCCAAATGCACAGCCACCAGTTTGTAAGATTATGAACTATGGTAAATATAAATTTGAGCAAGCTAAGAGAGAAAAAGAAGCTAAGAAAAAACAAAAAAGTTTTGAAGTAAAAGAAATAAGAATTACACCAAATATTGAGCAACACGATTTTGAATTTAAGGTAAAAAATGCAAGAAAATTTATTGAAGATGGAAACAAGGTTAAAATAACAGTAAGATTTAGAGGAAGAGAATTAAACTACGTTAAACTTGGTGAAAACAACTTAAATAAATTTATAGATGCATTATCAGATATTGCAAGTCCAGAAAAAAAACCTATTTTAGAAGGTAAAAATATGTTTATTATATTAGCTAAAAAAGTAGAAAAATAATATAACTTAAGCATATTAACAAATTAGTTATAAAAAAATATATAAACAATATATTTTATATAAATTTAAATAATTACAAGGAGGAAGAAGAATATGCCAAAATTAAAAACAAATAAAGCAGCTAAAAAAAGATATTCATATACTGCTACAGGAAAAGTAAAAAGAACAAAATCAAATAGAAGACATCTTCTAGCAAACAAAACACCAAGAGCTAAAGCTAGAGGAAAAGTTATGGATGCTTATGCAGATAAAACATGCGAAGCAGGTATTAAGAAACTTTTACCATATGGTAATAAATAGAGAGTATTAAGAATAAGGAAGGTGAAATATAAATGGCAAGAGTAAAAACAGCAATAATAACACGTAAAAAACATAAAAAAGTTTTAAAAAGAGCAAAAGGGTATTATGGAGCAAAACATTATAGATTTAGAATGGCTAAACAAGCTGTTATGAAATCTGGAATGTATGCATATGTAGGAAGAAAAGACAGAAAAAGTAATTTCAGAAAATTATGGATAGCAAGAATTAATGCAGCAGCTAGAATGAATGGAATAACATACAGCAAATTAATAGCTGGATTAAAGAAATCTAACGTTGTTATAAATAGAAAAATGTTAGCAGACTTAGCTGTAACAGATCCAAAAGCTTTTACAGAAGTTGTTGAAATAGCTAAAAAAGCTTAGTTTTAAATATAAATAAGATGAATGAAATATGAAAATGAAGTGCGTTTGAAGCACTTTATTTTTTTGCATATAAGCTAAATAAAGTATAGTAATTCAATTTTAAATGTGATACTATATAGATGTTATAAAAAAATGTATAGGGAGCTATAAAAAGTAAGCAGGCAAACAGATAAAACGATAATAAACATTAAGGGAAAACAAAATACAGTAAGGAATAAACTTAAATAAGTAGAAGAGGGGAAAATAATGAGAATAGGTATAGATATTGATGGTGTTTTATTAAATATGGGACAATTTATTTTTGATTATGGTTCTAAATATTGTTATGACCATAATATTGATTTTTCAATAAAAGAAAGTGAGTATGATGAAAGTAAAGTATTAGGAATATCAAGTGCTGAAGCTGAAAAATTTTGGAATGAGTATTTAGTAAAATATGTTACAGAATATAGTCCAAGAGAATGTGCAAAACAAGTAATAGATATATTAAAAGAAAATAATGAAATATATATAATTACTGCAAGAAATGAATATGGACTTCCACCAAAAGAATATGGACATATGCAGGAGCTTACAAATAAATGGCTTAATGCAAACAATATAAATTATGATAAGCTATTATTTACTTCAGAAGATAAGTTAAGTGTATGCCAAGAAAATAATATAGATGTTATGATAGAGGATTCACCTAGTAATATAGAAAAACTAACTAAAGATGATGATATACATATATTTTGCTATGATAATCCATATAACAAAGAGGTTAAAGGAAAGAATATTACTAGAGTTTATAGTTGGTATGATATATTAAATAAAATAGAAAGAAATAAAATATAGAATAATCAAGTGTGCCATTGATGCCAAAGTGGACAGACCCCTTTGGCACATCAATGTTATAATTATTTATTGTTTTTTTATTTTAGGTTTTGCAATTAAAGATGCAATGTATCCAAAGAAAATTGCTGCAGCAATTCCACCAGCAGATGCTTTAACTCCACCAATAAATGCTCCAAGTAAACCAGAAGTTTGAACTTCTGTAATAGCACCTTTAGCAAGGTTTGCTCCAAATCCTAATAAAGGAACTGTAGCACCACATCCAGCGAAATCTATAATATATTTATATATTCCAAGTGCTCCTAAAATTACGCCAGTAGTAACAAATATAACTAATATTCTAGCTGAAGTAAGTTTAGTTTTATCAATTAATATTTGCCCAATTATACATATAATGCCACCTACTACAAAACATCTTAGTAGTTGCATCCAATCAATACTTTGTATAAATTCCATAAATAAAACTCCTTATCTATAAATTTTCTATAGCTATAGCATGAGCAATTCCAGGTATACTTTCACCTTGCTGAGATGAAGTGGAATTCATTAAGGCACCTGTTGCTATTAATAAAATTCTGTTTAGTTTATGTTCATTAAGCATTTTATATAAATAGCCAGAAAATACAGAGCCCACACAACCACAGCCACTACCACCAGCATGTGTATCTTGCTTTTCTTTATCAAAAATTAAAACACCACAATCATTATAATTCTTTTTGATATTATATCCTTTTGTTTCAGCCATTTCGATTAATATTTCTTTTCCTATATATCCTAAATCTCCAGTAATAATTGCATCATAAAAACTTGGTTTTCTACCAGTATCTCTAAAATGAGTGACTAATGTATCTAAAGCAGCTGGCGCCATTGCAGCTCCCATGTTATTTGCATCTTTTACACCCATGTCAATTATTTTTCCTGGTGTAATATAAGTAATTCTAGGACATTCTTTTCCAATATTATCATTTGATAATATTGCAGCACCAGAGCCTGTAACAGTCCATTGAGCAGATGGTGGTCTTTGATTTCCAAGCTCTAGAGGGAATCTAAATTGTTTTTCTGCACTACAGAAATGACTAGATGTAGCACATAACACTTTTTTCGCAGCTCCACTATCTATGAATACACTTCCAAGAGACATGCCTTCAACAAAAGTAGAGCAAGCACCAAATATTCCAAAAAAAGGTATATTTATTTCTCTTAATCCAAAACTTGAAGAAATACATTGATTTAATAAGTCACCTGCAAAACAGTAATCGATATCAGTAGCAGGAATGCCAGATTTTGAAATAACTGCATTAGAGTTTTCTTTTATTATTTTACTTTCTGCTTTTTCCCAAGTTTTTTCTCCCCAGAATTCATCTTCTAAACATTGGTCAAAATATTTGGCTAAAGGTCCTTCGGCTTCTTTTGGACCAACTATTGATGATGTCTCTAAAATATATGGTGGATTACTAAACATAATTGTTTGATTACCTATTTTATTCATTTTTTATGAGCCTCCTTATACGAAAAATGTAGCTATTATTCCAACTATAATAGATGTAGAAATACCATACACGAGAACCGGACCTGCAACAGTAAACATTTTTCCACCAACACCCATTACATATCCTTCAGATTTATATTCAATTGCTGGTGAAACAATTGAATTTGCAAAACCAGTGATTGGAACTAAAGAACCAGCACCAGCAAATTTACCAATTTTATTAAATATATTTAGAGCAGTTAAAAGAGCAGCAAGCCCTATTAATATAATAGATACAATAGTTGAACAGGATGTATCATCAAAACCTTTATATTTACAAAAATCAAATATAATTTGTCCAATTGAACAAATTAATCCACCAACCCAAAAAGCATTAAAACAGTTTTTTAGAATAGGGGAGTTAGGTGATTTTTGATCTACATAATCTAAATATTCTTGTTTTGTTTCTATCTTTTTCATTTTACTTAATCCTTTCTTAATTATCTCTGTCTCTGTCAATAACAAAAGATAAATCTAAATCCACATAATATTGAACAAGCTTTTTACCATCTATTTTAGCTCTTTGATCTAGTACTCTTACAGAAGAAAGATAATCTATTGTTTTAGAAGCTTCTGATACTGCTTGAACTACAGCATCTTTCCAAGAAACACTTGATGTTCCAGTTATACTTAAATGTTTTTCAATTCCCAATTAAAAATCAACCTCCATTTTATAAATTTAGTAATATATTTTCCAATAATTTTCAAATTATACAAATTTATAAAAATAAATAAAAAAACAAAAAAAGAGGTGTTTAATAAAAAATAAACACCTTGAAACATTATATAAATGAAATCATAAAATCTAAAAAGACAAAATAAAAAATGTAGGACAACCCTACATTTTATTACGCGTAATAAAATATATATAAATTATGAATATCAAATATCATAACCTAAGCTCTTGTTACTTTTCCAGAACGTAAACATTTTGCACATACAGAGATAGTTTTTGTGTTTCCATCTACAACTGCTTTTACTCTTCTAAGATTTGGTTTGAATGTTCTAGAAGATCTTCTACTTACGTGAGAACGAGCTATACTTATTTTATTTCCGTGAGCTATTGATTTTTCACAAATTTCGCATTTTGCCATGATTTTTTGCACCTCCTATATGCTAAAATAAAACTGACTATTTATAAGTTTATCATAAAATCCAAGAAATTACAAGTCTTTTGCCAAAAAAATTATTTAAACCTATAATTATTAAAATTTTTTTAAAGCATAATTTTAAAGTATTAAATCTCTAATAACTTCGCCTGCAATTAGAAGTCCGGCAACAGAAGGGACAAAGCTTATACTTGCAGGTGTAGATGAATTTAATTTTAAAGGTTCTTCTTTTGAATATAATACTTTTAATTTTGGAATATTAAGTTTTCTTAATTCTTTTCGTATAACTTTTGCAAGAGGGCATACTGAAGTTTTATTAATATCAGTAATTTCAAAATTACTTGCATCCAGCTTATTTCCTGTTCCCATACAAGATATTATTTTTATACTATTGTTATATGCATATTCAATTATGCTAAGCTTAGAACTAACAGTATCTATTGCATCTATAATATAATTTATATTCTTCACATCAAGTAATTGTGCAATATTTTCTTTTGAAACAAATTCTTTAATAGCTATAATGTTGCAGTCTGGATTAATATCTAAAATCCTTTCTTTTGCTAAATCAACTTTAGATTTACCAATAGTAGAATGTGTAGCAATAAGTTGTCTATTTATATTTGTAATATCAACGATATCTTTATCTACTGTAACTAGATTTTGAATTCCACTACGGGCTAAAGCTTCTACAACATAAGAACCAACACCGCCAAGTCCAAAAACAACAACAGTGCTATTTTTTAGTTTTTCTATATTTGATTTTCCTATTAGTTTTTCAGTTCTATCTAACCAGTTTTCAGTTTCCATAGCTAATCACATCTTTCCTAAGAAATTCAATAAAAATATTATATCATGCAAAATTAAACATATCAACAATACAAACAAAATTTTGTGATTTGTGTTGATTTTTTTAAAAATTATGGTAAAATATGTAGAGTTTAAAATGGAGGATGAATAACAAATGATATCATATTTAAAAGGAAGTTTAGAAGTAAAGAATATAGATTATATAGTAATAGATGTTGGAGGAATAGGATACAAAGTATATATGTCTTCTAATTCTATAAATAGACTTGGAGAAATAGGAAGTAGTGTAAAAGTATATACATATATGAGAGTTAGAGAAGATGATATAAGTTTATACGGTTTTTGCACAAGTGAAGAATTAAGAATGTTTGAACAATTATTAGGAGTAAGTGGAATAGGAGCAAAATCAGCACTTACAATTTTAGCTAATATATCACCATCTAGTTTTGCGCTTGCTATAATTTCTGGAGATATTAATACATTAAAGAATTTGCCAGGAATAGGAGCAAAATCAGCACAAAGAATGATATTAGAACTAAAAGATAAAATGAAGACTCAAGATGGAATTCAAAGTGAAGAAGTAGTTAATATAAATAGTGGTTATGTTAACAATGATAAGACAAAGGATGCAATAGAAGCATTACAAGTATTAGGATATTCAAGAAGGGATATAGAAGTTGTTTTATCAAAAATTGATGTTAAAGATGATCAAGTAGAGGAAATAATAAGAAAGAGTCTAAAATATTTAGGAATGTAGCCTAAAATTAACAAAGAAAGGTAGAATTAATATGGATTTAAGTAAACCATTGGCATACAGAATGAGACCAAAAACATTGGAAGAATACGTTGGACAAGAACATATTTTAGGAAAAGACAAGATGTTATATAGAACAATTAAAGCAGATAGATTATCAAGTATAATACTTTGGGGACCTCCGGGATGTGGTAAAACATCTCTAGCTAGAGTAATAAGTAATACAACCAAATATAAGTTTACAAGAATAAATGCTGTAACATCTGGAATAGGTGATATAAAGCAGGCTATTGAAGATGCAAGTAATTTGCTTTTAAATCCTAGTGGTAAATGTATATTATTTATAGATGAGATACATAGATTTAATAAATTACAACAAGATGCACTTCTTCCATATGTAGAAAATGGGACTGTAATTTTAATAGGTGCAACAACAGAAAATCCATATTTCGAAGTTAATAAGGCTTTAATATCAAGGTCTATGATTTGTAAGCTAAATCCTCTTACAGAAGATGATATATACAAAGTTTTAAAAAGGTCATTAGTTAGTGAAGAGGGGTTGGCAAGTTATAATATAAAAATAGAAGATGAAACTTTAAGAAAAATAGCAGAGGTATCAAATGGAGATGTAAGAACTGCTTTAAATGGATTAGAAATAGCTGTACTTACAACTGAGATGGATAAAGATGGATATATACATATAACAAATGAAATTGCAAAAGAGTGCGTACAGCAAAGAAAATCAGTGTTTGATAAAAACGGAGATAGTCATTATGATAATATTAGTGCATTTATAAAATCAATGAGGGGAAGTGACCCTGATGCAGCAATATTCTACTTAGCAAGAGCGATTAACGGCGGAGAAGACCCTGTATTTATTGCAAGAAGAATAGTTATATGTGCATCTGAAGATGTAGGTTTAGCAGATCCAAATGCATTAGTAGTAGCAACTTCAGCAATGCAAGCTGTTAATATGATAGGTATGCCAGAAGCTAGAATAATTCTATCAGAAGCGGCAACATATGTTGCATTAGCTCCTAAATCAAATGCAACATATATGGCAATAGATAAAGCTTTAAACGATGTAGAAACTAAAGATACTGGAGAAATTCCAATGCATATTAGAAATGCTCCTGCAGAAGGAATGAGTAATTTTGGTTATAAAGAAGGATATAAATATCCTCATAATTATCCAGGTCATTGGGTAGAACAACAATATTTACCTGACAAAATGCTGGGAACAAAATATTATGAAGAAGATAAATAAAATGCCATTGGGGACAGACCCCGATGGCATTAGCCTTCTATTGTAACATTATTTGGATTTTCATTATTTGCATCAGTTATGTTATCAGCTATATTATCAGCAGCATCAACTATTTGATTTCTTTTTGCTCTTTTTTTATTATCTGGTTTAAATACTTCTGCTGCAGCGCCTAAACTTGATAATGCACTAGTTGCTTCAAATGGAATAAATACTTTATTAGCTTCACCACTTGCAACTTCTTTTAAAGCTTCTAATGATTTTAATTGAACTAATTTTTCATCTGGTTTTGCATTCATAATAGCATCATATACTACATGAACTTCTTGAGCTTTTGCCTCAGCAACTTTCTTAATAGCTTCAGCTTCACCGGCTGCTCTTCTTATTCTTGCTTCTCTATCAGCTTCAGCTTCTAATATAGCAGCTTCTTTTTTACCTTCAGCAAGTGTGATTGCAGATTGTCTTTCACCTTCAGCTTGAAGGATTAAAGCTCTTTTATTTCTTTCTGCATTCATTTGTTTTTCCATTGCGTCTCTAATGTCTGCTGGTGGTGTAATATCTTTTATTTCAACTCTATCAATTTTACAACCCCATTGATCTGTTGCTTCATCAAGAATTACTCTTAATTTATCATTAATAGCATCACGAGAACTAAATGTTGAATCTAAGTCCATTTTACCAACAATATCACGAATTGTTGTAATTGCTAAGTATTCAATACCTTTTTTCAAATTTTGAATTTCATAAACTGCTTTTGCAGGATCAGTTACTTTATAGAATACAACTGTATCTATTGTAATAGTAACATTATCTTTTGTGATAACACCTTGTGGTGGTATATCCATTGTTTGTTGTTTTAAACTAACTACACTACGAACATGATCAATAAATGGAATAATAATTGTAAGACCTGCGTCAGCTATTTTATAGAATTTACCTAATCTTTCTATAATATATACTTCAGCTTGTTTTACTATTTTGATTGTCTTAAATGCAATAATAAGTATTAATATTAATAATACAACAAAAAACCACATACAAAATCCTCCTAAATTATTATATTTTATTTAATATATATTTTATTATATTTATTAAAATTAAAATCAATACTAATAAAATTTAATTACATAGTGGCATTTACTTCTTCTGCTACATCTGAAGAAAGTTTTACTACAGCTCTAACACCATCTATTTCTACTATTTCAACTTCTGCATTTTTTGGAATGTCTTCATCATTATAAGATTTTGCAGACCATACATCACCATCAATTTTTATTTGTCCAGTTCCTTCAATATTATTTATTGGAACTATAACCATTGCTTTTTTACCAATAATTGAATAAGCATTTGTTTTTACTTCTTTTGGTATTTTAACAAATTTATTTACAAGTGGTTTTGTAAATATTATAAGTATTGTTGATGATATTAAAAATACAGCAAACTGAATTGCTAAATTACTTGTTATAAAACTTGTTATCATTGCTAAAAGAGCTCCGATACCAAGCCAGAATACTAAAAATCCAACTGTTGCCATTTCAACTACGAAAAATACACCAGCAGCAATTAGCCATAAAACCCACATAATAACCTCCAAATTATTTAAAAATAAAAAAATTCACTACATATACTATTATACTATAAATTACATAAAATTGGAAGAGAAAAAGCAAAAAAACTAAAAATAAACATAAAAACTTGTAAAAATATAGCCTTTTTGATAAAATAACACAAAACAAAGATTTGTATTGTAATAAAAAATTAATTGAAAAATAATATATTTAAATATATTAATAAGTGGAGGAATTATGATAGATTTAAAACAAAGTGTACAATATGTAAAAGGTGTAGGTCCAAATAATGTACTACTTTTACAAAAACTTGGAATTAATACATTAGAAGATTTAATTACATTTTTTCCAAGAAATTATGAGGATAGAAGTAAACCAAAAAAGATATATGAATTAGTAGATGGTGAAGAAGCTTTAATAGATGTTGTGTGTGCAAGTAAAGTAAGTGAAGTAAGGTTTGCAAGAAATAAAGTAATGCTAAAGATGCTAGTTCGAGATGATACAGGAGATTGTGTTATAACATGGTTTAATCAAACATATGTGAAAAATCAATTTAAAATTGGAGAGAGATACCAATTCTATGGAAAAATAAGTATAAAATATGGAAGAGTAGAAATGACAAAACCAGTTTTTGACAAAGAAGGGCTTAATAAAAATACTGGTAAAATAATTCCAATATATCCATTAACATATAAATTATCACAAAATAAAATAAGGTCGATTATAGAAAATGGATTAAAACTAATATCAGATAAATTAGAAGAAACTATACCAGAATATATTTTAAAACAATATAATTTAATGGATTTAAATACAGCTATAAAGAAAATTCATTTCCCAGATAGTTTTGAAACATATAATAAAGCAAGGACAAGATTTGTTTTTGAGGAATTGCTAACAGTTCAACTTGCTCTTTCTAGTTTAAAGTCTAGATATGATAAAGAAGTTGATGGGATTAAATTTGATAAAAATGTAAAAATGTCAGATGTAATAAATTCACTTCCATTTAAACTAACAAAAGCACAGTTAAGAGTACTAGAAGATATTGATAATGATATGGAAAATATAAAACCTATGAATAGGCTTCTTCAAGGGGATGTTGGCTCAGGTAAAACTATAGTTTCAATAATTGCTGCATATAAAGCTGCAAAAAGTGGATATCAAACAGCAATAATGGCTCCAACTGCGATTTTAGCAGAGCAACATATGCAAGAATTTTCTAAAGTTTTAGAGCAATTTGGAATAAGATGTGAGCTATTACTTGGAGGAATGAGAGTAAAAAAGAGAAGAGAAGTTCTAGAAGATTTAAAAAATGGAAAAATAGATGTTTTAATAGGAACTCATGCCCTTTTAGTTGAAGATGTAGAATTTAGTAAACTAGGATTAGTAGTTACTGATGAACAACATAGATTTGGAGTAAGACAAAGAGCAAATATTGTAGGAAAAGGAATGAATCCAGATGTATTAGTTATGACTGCAACCCCAATTCCTAGAACACTTGCTTTAATACTTTATGGAGACCTAGACATTTCAATTATAGATGAACTTCCACCAAATAGAAAGAAAATAGAAACATATCCTGTAACTAAAAATATGGAAACTAGAGTACAAGAATTTATTCGTAAGAATGTTTTAGAAGGAAGACAAGCATATGTTGTATGTCCATTAGTTGAAGAAAATGAGGAATTTGAAAATTATAAATCTGTAATAGAACTTGCAGAAAAATATCAGACTACAATATTCCCAGAATTCAGGGTAGAATATTTGCATGGAAAAATGAAACAAAAAGAAAAAGACGAAATAATGCAAGAATTTAAAGATGGGAAAATTCAAATATTAGTATCTACAACAGTTATAGAAGTTGGAGTTAATGTGCCAAATGCAAATATAATGGTAGTTGAAAATGCAGAACATTTTGGATTAGCACAACTTCATCAATTAAGAGGAAGAGTAGGAAGAGGAGAATATCAATCATATTGTATTTTAATTTATGAAGGAAATTCAAAAACAACAAAAGAAAGAATGAAAATAATGAAAGAAACAGATAATGGATTTATAGTTGCAGAAAAAGACTTAGAGCTACGTGGCTCAGGAGAATTCTTTGGAACAAGACAACATGGACTTCCAGAATTTAAAATAGCGAACTTATTTGAAGATGTAGGAACATTAAAAGAAGTTCAAAAACTAACTTTAAAAATAGAAGAAACTGATCCAAGACTAGAAAAAGAAGAAAATGAGAAATTACATAAATTAGTAGAAGAAAAGTTTTCTAATAGAATAAGCATATAGAAATTTATATATAAATTTTCCATAAAATTGTTAAACGAGGAGGAGAAGATGAGTAGAAAGATTTGGAAAGCTGGTACATTTATATATCCATTACCAGCAGTTATGGTGTCTTGTGGTACTATGGAAAAATCTAATATTATGACAGTTGCTTGGACTGGAATTATAAATACTAATCCGGCAATGTGCTATATTTCAGTTAGACCTGAAAGATATTCATACAATTTAATTAAAGAAAAAGGTGAGTTTGTAATTAATCTTACAAATGAAAAATTAGCTTATACAACAGATTGGTGTGGAGTAAAAACTGGGGCTAAAGTTGATAAGTTCAAAGAAATGAATTTAACTAAAGAAAAAGCAGAGTTTGTAAAATGTCCATTAATAAAAGAAAGTCCTGTTAGTATAGAATGTAAAGTGAAAGAAATTAGAGAACTTGGAAGTCATCATATGTTTATTGCGGAGGTTTTATCAATAGATGCAGATGAAAAATACATAGATGATAATGGTGCATTTGATATATCTAAATGTAATTTGATTGCTTATTCAAATGGTCATTATTATAGTTTGGGTAGGAAGATTGGAAGATTTGGATTTTCTGTTCAAAAGAAAAAGAATTCAAGAGGGGGTAAAATAAAAAAAGGCAGAAGAACAAAAGATAATAAAAAGTGGTAAAAAGTGCTAAAAGAGATGCGAGAAATAAAACATTTCGCATCTCCTTTTACTTGACAAAATGGCAAAAAGAGAGTAAAGTATAAGTGGAACATGTTGGCGAATTCTTGTTTTTTAAGTAGAAAGGAAGATGCAAGATGATCTATGTTCCGGACAAAATGAAAGGGCGGACAGGGTATCTCGCTGTGGTAGACAGGTTCTGCCGAGTTGGCGAGCCGCCAGAGTCAACGGAGGGACGCAAGAATAAGGAATGGAATGATTCCGTTCCTGACTGGCAACCGGATAATGACGGAGAATTCAGGAATCGATACTTCTACGGGGGGAACCTCAAAGGGGTAGCCAGTAAAATCGACTATTTCGATAAATTGGGTGTGGACATCGTGTTTTTGAGTCCGATTTCTCGGACCAATTCCTACCACCACTATGATGTACATGATCAAAGGGTGCTCGATCCATACATTGGCGATTGGGACGATTTCACCATGCTTGCGGACAAGCTTCATGAGAGGGGCATGCTACTTGGCGTTGACCTTGTGTTCAATCACAGGGCTGCTGATAGCGAGTTCTTCCAGAGGGCTCTTGCAGGCGATGAGCAGTACAAGCAGTGGTTCATGTGGGATGCAAATGGTTCACCCATGTTCTGGTACGAGTTCACTGAATTGCCTCAATGTGACAAAATGAATCCTTCCTATCAGAAGTTCTGTTGCAAAGAGGCTGAGCTCTACGTTCGAAAAGGTGCTGACGTAATCAGGCTTGATCTGGGAGAAACATTCCCTAAGAAGTTCCTGAAGAAAATCGGTACCACTGTTAGAGAGGTTAATCCTGACGTTGTTGTCGCTAGTGAGATGTGGAGCTTTGCTCTGAAAAGAGAGAATCCGCAGATTTACGACTCGCAGGTTGACAGCGTGATGAACTATCCTCTGACAGATGCTATTCTGAGGTGGGTAAGGTATGGAAACTACCTCCATCTTAATGCTTGCATGAACAACCTTGCTAAATATCCTGTGCAAGTTCATGACGTGCTCTTGAACTATCTGAGCACACATGACACTCCTCGTGAGAGGAATATGCTTGCAGGTGAAGCAATGGTTGAAGATCCATTCTCCGGGTTCATTTGGGATATTGAAGCGCGGTGGAGGACACCGCACGGATTTCCAACTTATGAATTCAGAAAATGGGAATTCGAGCATGATGGCATACTCGATCCTAAGGTGGACAAGCTGCATAAGCTGGCAAGTCTGATACAATACCTGATGAAAGGTATTCCTGTAATCTACTATGGCTCTGAAGCTGGTGTGTGTGGATACAAGGATCCGTTCTGTAGGAAACCATACCCTTGGGGCATGGAGAACACGGAAATCCTGAACTACTATATCGGACTTGGAACTATGAGGACATCTAACAAAGATGTTTTGGCTACAGGGGATCTGTACACGAACGCAACAAGTGATGTGCTTGAAATCGTTAGACGAAACGCAGACGGAATTATTGTTGCGTACATCAACAGGTCTGAGACGTATCAGAGAATTGATGCACTCTATCCGAATGCGAAGGAAATCTTCTCTTTGGAAGAGAGCAGCTCAACAACTCTTGCACCATACGGTGCATATGTTTGCCGTTTCTAGAGAAAGGAGCATGAAAGGCGGGGACTTCTTGTCCCTGCCTTTTCATGTAATGGGAAATTTCTCATTTCCTATTACATGAAAATGAAAAATTGCTTAAAACTATTGACATTTACATAAAAACACAATATTATATATATGAAAAAAAGTAGAATTTTGTAGAATAGGAGAGAACATAGATGTATACTAAAATGCTAACCTCAAAAATGGGTGGAGAGCTTGTAAGCTTTAAATTAGATGGCATAGAGAAAATCCACCAAGGATTAGAATGTGTAGACGAAAATGGAAAAGTGTATTGGAAAAGACATTCACCAGTATTATTTCCAGTAGTAGGTAAGCTAAAGAAAAATCAAACAATCATAAATGGTAGAATATATGAAATGCCTCAACATGGTTTTGCAAGAGACTTCGAGTTTGAGCCAATTACAAAATTAGACAATTTTCATTCATATGTTTTAAGAAGTAATAAAATTACTAAAAACAAATACCCATATGATTTTGAGTTATATACAACATATAGATTAGATGAAAACAAACTAACAACTATATACAAAGTTATAAATACAGGAGATGTTACTCTTCCATTTGGAATAGGCGGACACCCTGCTTTCAAGATAGATCAGGGAGATTTAAAAAAGGGAAATTATTATTTGGAATTTGAAGAAGACGAAGATAAAATCCACTTCCTATATTTAGTTGATGGATTAGTTGGAACAGAATATGCAAGAAATAATATGCTAGATAAGAGAAGAATTGCTATAGGAATGGATACTTTTAATAATGATGCCTTAATAATGAAGGGAATAACATCAAATAAAATTAGTTTGAAAAATAAAGAAAGTGGAAAAACATTACTTACAATGGACTTTACTGGATTCCCATATTTGGCAATATGGTCAAAACCTGGAGCGCCATTTATCTGTATAGAACCATGGTACTCTACAGCAGATACAATTCAAAGTACGGGTGTGTTTATACAAAAACCTGATATTATAGCATTAAAACCTAACGAAACATTTGAATGCAAATATACGGTAGAATTCTTTAATTAAAGGAATGATAATTATGGATATGGTGATAAATATTATAGCTAGTCTTATGGCTTTAGGTGGAGTAGTAATGATATATGACGCTAGAGCCATAACAAAGAAAATGTTTGGATTTGGAGACCAAAACCAAGCAGCGTGGGGTCTTAAAATATTAGGCTTTATAATTGCAATTATAGGAGCTTTGATAGTATATTTTTAGAAAAATGAATAACTAACTAAATTATGGACAAGATAAACATATTTTAAAATTTATAAATACTATATAAAAAAATATGTTTCTCTTGTTCATTTTAGTTTTTTATGATATAGTGATACTTGAAAACAGTAATAGTAATAAACTAGCAAGAAAAAATAATAAGAGAACTAAAAAATAGGATAAATAGGAGATAAAGATGTCAAGAAGAGGTAAAAGAGAAGCAGAAAAAGTAAAAAGCAAGATTTTTAGTAAAATAATAATAGTTGCAATATTTTTAGGATTAGTTTTTTTTGTTTTAAAAATAGCGCCAAATTATGTTAATACAGAGATTGCAGATAAAACAAATTTAGTAATTAATAATACAAATGTTACAGATGTATTAAAAAACGATGTAATAATTGAAAATGGGGTTATATATATTTCAGAAGATGATATACAAAATTTCTTTGACCCACATATATATTATGATGAAAAATATAATCAAGTTATAACAACATCAGCAAACCAAATAGCAAGCATTATAATTGGAGAAAATGCAATGACTAATAATGGAAATAAAGAAAGTATATCTGGAACTGTTATAGAAAGAAATAATACAAGATATATACCGTTTTCAAGTTTAAAAAATGTGTATAATGTGGAAATAAATTATATAAATTCGTCAGATACAATTACAGTTGATTCTTTAGATGAAAAATATGTAACTGCAAATAGTACAGAAGATAACGTGATAAAATCGGATCCAACTTATTTTTCAAGAGTTGTTGATACATTAAACTCTGGAGAAAAAGTAACTATAGTTCAAGATGATAACAATGTAAACTATCAAATTGGTGATTGGGTAGAAGTAAGAACTGATGCTGGAAAACTTGGATATATAAAATATGAAGATTTATCAAATGAGACAGTAAAAAGAGAGAAAATAGAAGAAAACAAACAAATAGAAGGCAAAGTAAGTATGGTTTGGGATTATTTTACTGAATATGCATATCCTCCAGATAGATCAGGTACAGACATACAAGGAATAAATGTAATAAGCCCAACATTCTTTACATTAGTAGATGAAGGACAGGGAAAAATAAATCAAAATGTTGGAGAAGAAGGAAAGAAATATATCGAATGGGCTCATTCAAATGGTTATAAAGTATGGCCTAGTTTGTCAAATAATTCATATATAGGAACAACTTCTGAAATTATGCATGATTACAATTTAAGACAACAGTTAATCAACAATATAATTAGTTTAGTAAAAGAATATAATTTAGATGGAATTAATATTGATTTTGAATACATGTATGAAGAGGATAAAGATTTATTCTCAAGATTTATAATAGAACTTGAACCACGATTACATGAATTAGGGGCTATATTATCAGTTGATGTTACAGCGCCAGATGGAAGTCCAGAATGGTCATTATGTTATGATAGATATACAATTGGACAAGTTGCAGATTATATCGTGTTTATGGGGTATGACCAAAATGGAGCTTATTCTGAAGAGGAAGGAACAAACGCAGGATATGATTGGGTAGAAGCTAATATTGAAAAATTCTTAGGACAAGAAGAAGTAGATTCAGATAAACTAATTCTTGGAGTACCATTTTACGTTAGAGTATGGAAAGAAAAAGATGGTGCAACAACAAATTCTGCAGTTAATATGAATAAACTAGACGAGATAGTTCCAGATAATGCAAAAAAAGTATGGGTTGATAGGTTAAAACAATATTATATTGAATATGAAAAAGATGGTACCATATATAAACTTTGGTCAGAAGATGAAGAATCAATTAAAGCTAAATTATCATTAATTCAAAAATATAATTTGGCAGGTGCTTCATTTTGGGCTAAGGATAGAGAAACACCTTCTATATGGAGTGTTATATCACAATCTTTAGGAGTAGAATAAAATATATAAATAAATGTAATAAAAATAAAATCACCTAAATATAATTTAAGACAAGATATCTTAAATAAATTTAGGTGATTTTTATGGTAGTTGGTTATATTAAAGAAAAGAAAAAAGGGAATAGGTTTGGGGAATGTTTTATAAGTGTGGAAATAAATTATTTTAATAATAATTATATTATAAGTATTTATCAGAATGGAAATTTAAATAAAAACAAAATTAGAAATTTACAAAAGGAAAGCAAAAAACAAGAAAAAATAATAAAAAAATTAATAAAAATTCTTAAACTATATAAAATAGATACTGTAGTTTTTTCAAAAGAAATAAAACCAGAGTTTCAAAAAGAGGTTATAGAAAGGCTTGAAAAAGATAATTATAATATTGATTATTTAAATGGTAAAAAATTAATGAAATATATGGACTTTGAAATAATAAATTATATTTTAGAAAAGCAAGAAGCGGATATGGAAAATGAAGAAATATACATTATCTTCAAAAGTGATAAAAACTATAATTTAAGCTTTAAAAGTAATTTAGAAATGATAAAAAGTTTTTTAAATAAATATATTTATAATTTTAAACTTACCAATTTAGTATCAAATGATATTAGAGAATTAAAAAAATTGCAGGAATACATATTAGAAAAAGATAATATATTAGTATCTGTTTCTAATAATAAAAGAAAGGCATTAAAACGAGCAAAATATATATTAAATGTAAATTTGAAAAAGAGTGAATTAGAAAAATATAAAATAAATAGAAATGCAATAATAATTAATTTAGAAGAAAATGTTATATATAATGAACCAAGTTTTAATGGAATTAATGTAAACTATTTTGAATTAGAAATTCCAGATGAGTATATCGAAACTTTTGAAGAAATAGGTGAAAAATTTGATTTTGTTACTTTATATTATTCAAATATTTTAAGTACTTCAAACAATGATGATATCAAAAATAGAATAAAAAAAGACAAAATAAGAATAAAATATCTAATTGGAAATAATGGAGAAATATCAACAGATGAACTAAAACGAATGGTCAAAAACTATATGATTGACCTTGACAAAAATCGAAAATTAGTTTAATATATAACTTGTCTTAAAAAAGGCAGTGAAGGGGAGTATATTTAAAAAAATATACTTTTATTATTAATTCCCATAAAACAAAATTCCATTTAAACAAAAGGAAGGTGACACAATATGGATAATGAAAAAGAAGTTTTATTAACACAAGAAGGATACGATAACTTAGAAAAAGAATTAGAGTATCTAGTAACAGAAAAAAGAGCTGAAATAGCTGAAAGAATTAAAGTAGCTTTAGGGTTTGGTGATTTATCAGAAAACTCAGAATATGATGAAGCTAAAAATGCACAAGCTGCAAATGAAACAAAAATAGCAGAATTAGAGAATAAATTAAGATATGCTAAAATCATTGATGAATCTGAAATAAACACAAAAACAGTTCAAGTAGGAAATACTGTAAAAGTGTTAGACATGGAATTTAATGAAGAAGAAGTTTACACAATAGTAGGATCTACTGAAGTTGATTTATCACAAAATAAAATTTCAAATGAATCACCTATAGGTGCAGCATTAATGGGTGCTAAAAAAGGCCAAATAGTTGAGGCACAAGCTCCTGCAGGTGTTATAAAATATAAAATACTTTCAATCACAAAATAGGTAAGTAAAAAGAATAAAGGAATGATTATATGAAAAACTTACTTATAAAAAGATTAGAAGAACATGAAAAATTTAATGAATTAGTAAATGAAATAAATTTGAAAAAAACCCCGATAAATGTATCGGGGTTAGAATTCGTGGCAAAATCACATGTTATTTCTAGTTTGCAAGATACCTTAAAAAGACCAATTTTGCTTGTAACATATAATGAATTACAAGCAAAACAGCTAGTAAAAGATTTAAGTTTTTTCGGAGAAAAAATAGAGTATTTTGGAAAAAAAGAAATTGCTTCATATGACTATGTTTCTGGTAGCAAAGATTTGCCATATGAAAGAATAGATGTACTAAATAAAATATATGGTAGAGAAGTAAAGATTATTGTTACAACAATAGAAGCTTTGATGCAGAAAATAATTCCACAAAAAGTATTGTATAAAAACATACTTACTTTTACTGTTGGGAATGTTTTTGAATGCTCGAATTTCTCAGGCAAAAAGAATTTAAATAATTTAAAGAATCTATTATTACTTCTTGGCTATGAAAGAAATGACATGGTAGAAAATAGAGGACAATTCAGCATAAGAGGTGGAATTGTTGATATTGGTACATCAGAGAAAATTGGCGTCAGAGTAGAATTCTGGGGAGATGAAGTAGATTCTATTAGATATTTTAATATTAGTTCTCAAAGAACTACTGAAATGACAGATAAAGTAAATATACTTCCAGCACATGAATATCTTTTAGAATATAATGTAGAAGATGGTGTTTTGCCAGAATATTCAAATATTGTATCTACTATAACTAAAAAAATAGAAGATAAATATTTAGATAAAAACAAGATAATTTTTAAAAGTAGTAATGATTCAAAATTAATTCAAAATATTCAGGCAGATATAGAAGCTATTCAAAATGGCGAATATATTAGCAAAATAGATAAATATTTTAATGAATTCTATAATGAAAATAATACTTTATTAGATTATTTACCAAGAAATTCATTAATAGTTGTTGATGAAAATCTAAAAATAAATCAAAGAATTGAAAACATAATAATAGAAAATAATAATTTAATAAAATCATTAACTGAAAAAGATAGATTTGTTCCAGAGGCAATTAATAATATTAGTGAATTTAATAAAGAAGAATGGAATGATATATATAATAAAAAACAAACTGTGTATGTGTATGAAAATTCAAATACTACAGTAAATAGAATTGAATTTAATTATAGACCAATTAATTTCTATAAAAGTGAAACTGAATTATTAATAAAAGACATAAAAAAATGGCTAAAAGAAAATAAAGAAATAATAATTTTAGCAGGAAACAAAGAAAATATAGAAAAGATAAACAATCTATTAATAGAAAATAAAATTGAAGGCTTTTCTGATAACAAAATAGATGAAGATAAACAAGCACAAATAAAGATAATGCCAGGAGGACTTTCAGCTGGTTTTGAAAGTTTTGATTTAAATCTAATAGTTATAAGTCTAGTAGAAGCTTTTTCTGGTGAAATAAAGAAAAGAAGAACTAGCAGTACCTTTAGACAGGGTGAAAAAGTTGTATTTGCAGATTTAAAACCAGGTGACTATGTTGTGCATAAAACACAGGGAATTGGTGAATTTGTTGGAGTTAACACAATCGAGGCTGATGGCGTTACAAAAGATTATATCAAAATTAGATATAAAAATGATGACATGCTATATGTTCCAACAAATAGTTTGGATAATGTAAGAAAATATATTGGTGGAGGAGATACAACACCTAAGCTTAATAGACTAGGAAGTAAAGAATGGGATAATACAAAAAACAGAGTAAAGAGAAATTTAAAAGAAGTAGCAAAAGATTTAATAGAATTATATGCAAAAAGACAGAAAATAAAAGGTTTTGCTTTTAGTAAAGATACTGAATGGCAAAAACAATTTGAAGGAGAATTCCCATATCAAGAAACTGAAGACCAATTAAGATGTATTGAGGAAGTAAAAAAAGATATGGAACTTCCAAGACCAATGGATAGATTGCTTTGTGGTGATGTTGGATATGGCAAAACAGAAGTTGCAATAAGAGCAGCATTTAAAGCAGTAATGGATCACAAGCAAGTTGCATATTTAGTTCCAACTACAGTTTTAGCAAACCAACAATATGAAAGTTTTAAATCAAGAATGGAAAATTTTGCAGTAAGAGTAGAATTATTAAATAGATTTAGAACTAAAAAAGAACAAAATGAAGTAGTTAAAAAGTTAAAATTAGGTGAAGTTGATGTTGTTATAGGAACACATAGATTATTAAGTAAAGATGTTGAATTTAAAGATTTAGGACTACTTATAATTGATGAAGAGCATCGTTTTGGAGTAAAAGATAAAGAAAAAATAAAAAAATTAAAAACAAATGTAGATGTATTAACAATGACAGCAACACCAATACCTAGAACACTTCATATGTCTATTTTAGGTGTTAGAGATATGTCAGTTATATATGAACCACCTCAAAATAGAAGACCAGTTCAGACATATGTATTAGAATATGATGAAGAAGTTATAAGAGAAGCTATAACAAAAGAGCTTGAGAGAAATGGTCAAGTATTTTATTTATATAATAATGTTGAAAATATAGCTAGAAAAGCAATGGAAATATCAGAGCTAGTACCTGAAGCCAAAGTAGAATTTGCACATGGAAAAATGACTGGTAGAGAACTTGAAGATATAATGGAAAGATTTATCAATAAAGAAATAGATGTATTAGTCTGTACAACCATTTTAGAATCTGGTATAGATATACCAAATGCAAATACAATAATAGTTGAAAATGCAGATAGATTAGGATTAGCTCAACTGTACCAAATAAGAGGTAGAGTTGGTAGAAGTGATAAGCAAGCATATGCATATGTAACATATAAAAGAGATAAACTATTATCAGAAGTTGCAGATAAGAGGTTAAAGGCTATACGTGAATTTACTGAATTTGGTTCTGGATTTAAAATAGCAATGAGAGATTTAGAAATAAGAGGGGCAGGAAGCCTACTTGGAGAAATACAACATGGTCACATGGAACAAGTTGGTTATGATACTTATTGCAATTTGTTAGACCAAGTTGTTAAAGAAATGCAAGGAATTGAAGTAGAAGAAGAACAAGACATTCAAATAGATATAGATATATCAAGCTATATTCCAGATTCGTATATAGACAATAGTAGTCAAAAAATTGAAGTATATCAAAATATTGCTCTATGCAGAACTGAAGAAGATATACAAAATGTAATTGATGAAATTATAGATAGATATGGTGTAATGCCAAAAGAATTAGAAAATCTAATTGAAGTAGCTAGAATAAAAGAATTGTGTAGAACAGCTGGAGTAATAAAAATAACTGAGAAAAAGAATATGTTTACAAATAATCAAAATGTAGTATTCTATTTTGACAAGAATAAATATAATCCAGAAATTGTGGATAAGCTATTAAAGAAATATAACACAAAAATTAAATTTTCAGCAGGTATTGAACCATATATTACCTTAATTCTTAAGGAATTAAATGATGAAGAACTTATTAAGGAAATTAAAGAGTTTTTAAATTCAGTAATTCAGTAATAAAAAGGAAGGATTGAAATAAATTATGAATATCATTTCAAGCAAAGATAATGAAATAGTAAAGAGTATAAGAAAATTAAAAGAAAAAAAGTATAGAGATATAGAAAATTCATATGTTATAGAAGGAATAAAACTTATAAAAGAAGCAATAGAGGAAAAAGCTGTAATAAAACAAATTGTTGTGTGTGAAGAATTTTCAGATGAAGAAGTAGATAAGGACACTATGTTTGAACTAGCAAGACATAATTTAGTATATGTAACTAAATCTGTGTTTAATATAATTACTGATGTAAAAACACCACAAGGAATTATTGCAGTTGTAGAAAAAAAGCAAAACGAAGATGCAAACTACAAAGAAGATATAATCATTGCTTTAGATGATATACAAGATCCAGGTAATTTAGGAACAATTTTAAGAACAATAGATAGTGCCAATTTAAAACAAATTATAGTATCTAAAAACACGGTAGATGTATACAATCCAAAAGTTGTAAGATCAACTATGGGAGCAATTTTTAGAATTAATGTGGTTGAAGCTGATAACCTAAAAGAAGAATTAGAAAATGCGAAAGCAAATGGCTATAAAGTAATGGTAACTACATTAGATGCTAAAAAGAATATCTATAATGCTGATTATAACAAAACAGTTATAATAATAGGAAATGAAGCTAAAGGAGTTTCTAAAGAAATAAAAGATATTGCTGATGAAAAGGTAATAATACCAATGCTTGGTAAAACAGAAAGTTTAAATGCTTCTGTTGCTGCTAGTATTATGATTTATGAGTTTGTTAGAAGAAAATTAGGCCAATAGAAAAGGGTTTACCTAGTTAAAACGTTAATTATTTGTCAACTTAAAAGCAAAGTAAGAGAAAGGGTAAAAAGATGAAATTAGTAGTTCAAAGAGTAAAAAATGCAAAAGTAGATATAGATAATAAAACAGTAGGAAGTATAGATAAAGGTTTTTTAGTATTACTTGGAGTAACACATACAGATACAAAAGAAGTGGCAGATTATTTAGTTAAAAAACTATGTAATTTAAGAGTATTTGAAGATGAAAACGGAAAAATGAATTTAAGTATAAAAGATGTTAATGGAAAACTGCTAATTGTATCTCAATTTACACTTTATGCAGATTGTACTGGTGGAAATCGTCCATCATTCATAAATGCAGCCAAACCAGATATGGCAAATGAACTATATGAATACTTCTGTGATAAATGTAAAACAACAGGAATAGAAGTGCAAAAAGGAATATTTGGGGCTGATATGAAGGTGAGCCTTTTAAATGATGGACCAGTAACAATTATATTAGATAAATAGAAGTGTGCCAAAGGGGACAGACCCCTTTGGCATTTGTATTATTTATAAAGAAGAGTAATTCTTCTTCCTTTTACTTCAATAAGATGGTCTTCTTTTAAATGCTTTAATTCTCTAAACATAGCTGATCTATTAACACCCATGTAATCTGCTAAATCTTTTAAAGAAAAAGGAAGATAGATACGTCTTAAATATGATTTTCTATATTCAATTTCAAAATATTCAAGGAGTTTATCACGAATTTGTTTTTTTTCTAGAACTCTAATTCTCTCATTTTTTTCTTTTATTTTTTCGTTTGTTATATCAAATAAATTCCTTAAAAATATATTATAATAATTATGATTTAAATTGTTAGGACTTATTAATTTATCATAATCTATTACAACAACTTTAGAATTTTCTTTTGCTATGATTTCATAATTTTCATTATTAGTTAAAGATATGTTAGTACCAAATACAGAATTTAATTCTAGATTTTCTATAATTATTTCATTACCATTGTATTCTATATTCTTAATTTGAGCAGAACCTTCGGTTATAATTCCTACAATATTACCGTATTTTATAGTGGGAAGTATTTCTTGGTTTTTACTAAAAGTATAAATATGTACACCTAATAAATCATATAATTTATTTATTTGAAATTTTGTTAATCCATCAAATGGACTATTCATAATAATCACCCAAAATTATTTTAACAAAAAAATAAAAAAGGTGCAAGTGCAACTTGTAAGTTCTAAATTTTATTAATAAAATTTAGGCAACTTAAATAGTAAAAAATGAAAAAACAGGGGGTACAAAAGACATGAAAATCGTTAAAAGAGATGGTCATATCGTAGATTACAATCCAGATAAGATAAGGATTGCAATAGGAAAAGCAAACAATGAAGTAAAAGGAAGAAACAAAGCTTCTAAAGAACAAATCGAAGAAATAATTAAGTATATTGAAGACTTAAATAAAAAAAGAATTTTGGTTGAAGATATACAGGACATCATAGAAGAAAAATTGATGGAATTTGATAAATATCAATTAGCAAAAAAATATATCACATACAGATATACAAGAGAATTAGTTAGAAAAGCAAATACAACAGATCAATCTATTAAAGAATTAATAGAAGGAGAAAATGAATATTGGAATAATGAAAATTCTAATAAAAATGCAGAAGTAGTAACAACACAAAGAGATTATTTAGCAGGAATTACAAGTACTGATATAACTAGAAGATTTTTACTCCCTGAAGACATAGTAAAAGCTCATGATGAAGGAATAATCCACTTCCATGATGCAGATTATTTTGCACAAAATGCACTACATAACTGTGAACTAATTAACTTAGATGATATGTTACAAAATGGAACAGTTATAAATGGTGTTATGATAGAAAAACCACATAGATTTATAACTGCTGCAACTATAGCAACACAAATAATATTAGCTGTTACATCATCAAGTTATGGTGGAGCTACTGTTTCACTTTCACATTTAGCACCTTTTGTTAGAGCAAGTTATGAAAAATATTTGAAAAAATATGAAAGTAGAAATTTAAGCAAAAAAGATTGCGAAAAATTTGCAATGCAAGATACTAAAAAAGAAGTTGAAGATGGAGTTCAAACATTTAATTATCAAGTAAATTCTATGACAAATACAAACGGACAAGCACCATTCTTATCAGTATGTATGTACTTAGGTGAAACAGATGAATATAAAGATGAACTTGCAATGATAATTGAAGAATTCTTAAAACAAAGAATACTAGGATTTAAAAATGAAAAAGGTGTATATATAACACCAGCATTTCCAAAACTTCTATATATTCTAGAAGAAGATAATATTCATGAAGACAGTAAATACTGGTATTTAACTAAGCTTGCTGCTGAATGTACAGCAAAAAGAATGGTACCAGACTATATTTCTGAAAAAGTAATGAAAGAATTAAAGAAAAATGAGTTAGGAAATGGAGAATGCTATCCATGTATGGGATGTAGATCATTCCTTACTCCAGATAGAACAATGAGCCTTGGAAATATTGCAAAAGCTAGAAACTATGTTGAAGGTAAAGGTAAATATTATGGAAGATTTAACCAAGGTGTTGTAACTATAAATTTACCAGATGTTGCACTTTCATCTGATGGAGATATGGATAAATTCTGGAAAATATTTGATGAAAGATTAGAATTATGCCATAAAGCATTACAAATAAGACATAAGAGATTAAGTAATGCAACAAGTGATGTAGCACCTATACTATGGCAACATGGAGCATTAGCAAGATTAGAAAAAGGTGAATCAATTCATGAACTATTACATCATGGATACTCAACAATTTCACTTGGTTATGCAGGACTATATGAATGTGTTAAATTTATGACAGGACATTCACATACAGATAATGGAGAAGGAAAAGAATTTGGATTAGCTGTTATGCAAAAATTAAATGATGCTACAGCAAAATGGAAAAAAGAAGAAGATATAGACTACTCTGTTTATGGTTCTCCAATAGAATCAACTACATATAAATTTGCTAAATGCTTAAAAGAAAGATTTGGAATAGTTAAAGGTATAACAGATAGAAACTATATTACAAACTCATACCATGTGCCTGTTTTTGAAGAAATAGATGCATTCTCAAAATTAAAACTTGAAAGTGAATTCCAAAAATTAAGTCCAGGTGGAGCTATCTCATACATAGAAACACCAAACTTACAAAATAACCTAGACTCAATACTAGAAGTTATTAAATTTATATATGATAATATCATGTACGCTGAATTAAATACAAAATCAGACTATTGTCAAAAATGTGGATATTCAGGAGAAATATTGATAGACGAGAATTTGGAATGGTATTGCCCAAATTGTGGAAATAGAGACCACAATACATTAAATGTTGCAAGACGTACATGTGGATATATAGGAACTAATTTCTGGAACAAAGGAAGAACTCAAGAAATAAAAGAAAGAGTATTACATTTAGATAATAAGGTGGCTGATTAACGTGAGATATAATTTAATTAGAAAAATGGATATATCCAATGGACCAGGAGTAAGAGTATCAATATTTATGCAAGGTTGTGAATTTCACTGTAAGAATTGTTTTAATCCAGAAACATGGAACTTTAAAGATGGAAAAGAGTTTAATGCTCAAACTATAGATAAAGTTTTAGAACTATGTGAAAAGGACTATGTAGTTGGACTATCAATACTTGGAGGAGAGCCTATGCATCAGGCCAATATTGAAGGAACTAAAAAGCTTGCAAAAGCTTTTAAAGAAAAATATCCAAATAAAAGTGTATGGGCATGGTCAGGATTTAGATTTGAAGACTTAAAAGATAAGGATGTTTTAAAATATATTGATGTATTAGTAGATGGACAATACAAAGATGAATTACATGATCCAACACTAAAATGGAGAGGTTCTTCAAATCAAAGAGTAATAGATGTTCAAAAATCTTTAAAAGATGGGAAAATAGACTTTATAGAACAATAAAAATAAATTGAACCCGAATTATTAGACAAAAGCAGTTTAATAAAGAGGGCTCATTTTTTTAAAAGTATTGAAAATACTGTGAAAAAAAGGTATAATATATACCGTATGTAAAATTTTGTTTTCATGTATAAAACATTTATGTAATAAACATGAAAAATATATACAAATGTATTAAAAAATCAAAATAAAAGGAATGGTAATTATATGTACAGAAATCATAATTGTGGAGAATTAAACATATCAAATGTAGGACAAACAGTATTACTTGCTGGATGGATTCAAACTATAAGAAATTTAGGATCAATGAAATTTATAGATTTACGTGATCAATTTGGTATTACTCAAATAGTTATAAATGAAGAATCAGGCTTATTAGAAGAGTCTAATGATTTAGTAACTGAGTGCGTAATAAGTGTTAAAGGAAAAGTTTTAGAAAGAAGTAATAAAAACAAAAAAATACCAACAGGTGAAATAGAAATTGAAGCTGAAGAAATTAAAGTACTTGGTAAATGTAAAAATGTTTTACCATTTGAAATCAATTCAGAGAAAACAACAGGTGAAGCAAGAGAAGATTTAAGATTAGAATATAGATTCTTAGATTTAAGAAATACAAAATTACATGATACAATATTACTTCGTTCTAAAATAATGAAAACTTTAAGAAGAATAATGGATGAATTAGGATTCGCTGAAATTCAAACACCAATTTTAGCAAATTCATCACCAGAAGGTGCAAGAGATTATTTAGTACCAAGTAGATTACATCCAGGCGAATTTTATGCACTTCCTCAAGCCCCACAACAATTCAAACAATTATTAATGGTGTCTGGATTTGATAAATATTATCAAATAGCTCCATGCTTTAGAGATGAGGACCCAAGAGCTGATAGAGCACCAGGAGAGTTTTATCAATTAGACTTTGAAATGAGTTTTGCTGAGCAAGAAGATGTATTTAAAGTATTAGAAACAGTATTTACAACAGTATTTAAAGAACATACAAATTGGAAAGTAGATGAAGCACCATTTAGACGTATACCATATAGAGAAGCCATGGAAACATATGGTATAGATAAACCAGATTTACGTAATCCATTAATTATACAAGATGCTACTAAACTATTTGAAAATACTGAATTTAATGCATTTAAAGGAAAAACAGTGAAAATAATTGTTGTTCCAGATGGAGCTGAGCAAGGAAGAAAATTCTTTGATAGTATGACAGAATTTGCTAAGACTGAAGCTGGAGCAGGTGGATTAGCTTGGGTTAAAATAGAAAAAGAAAATGGATATACAGGAGGAATTTCTAAGTTTTTAACTGATGAAAATAAAAAGGCTTTAGAAGAATATGGAGTAAAAGAAAATTCTGCAATATTCTTTATAGCAGATGAATTAAAAGTAGCTCAAAAAATAGCAGGACTTGTTAGAATTGAACTAGGAAAAAGATTAGATTTAATTGAGAAAAATGTATATAAATTCTGCTTTATAACTGATTTCCCAATGTATGAATTATCTGATGAAAGAACAATAGATTTCAATCATAACCCATTCTCAATGCCACAAGGAGGTAGAGAAACTTTAGAAAATAAAGACCCATTAGAAATTCTAGCATATCAATATGATGTTGTATGCAATGGTTATGAGATGGCATCTGGAGCAGTAAGAAACCATGACCCAGAACTTATGGTAAAAGCATTTGAAATAGCAGGGTATAGTGAAGAAGAAGTTGAAACAAGATTTGGAGCACTATATAATGCATTCCAATATGGAACACCACCTCATGCAGGTGCAGCACCAGGATTAGATAGAATGGTAATGCTTATAGCTGATTCTGATAATATTAGAGAAGTAATAGCATTTCCAAAGAATAAAAAAGCAAGAGATTTACTTATGAGAGCACCAAGTAAAGTAACAGAGCAGCAATTAAAAGACGTTCATATAAAAGTAGATGTTGAGGAAAAATCAAATGAAGAAAACCAAGAAGAAGAATAAAAATAAAACAAATAGGAGAAGCAAAAATGGAATATAGATATGTACCAAGTGGAGTTTGTTCAAGAGAAATGATAATAGAAACAGATGGAGATATAGTAAAAAAAGTAACAATTATAGGCGGATGCCAAGGAAATACACAAGGTGTATCAAGGTTAGTAGAAGGTATGAAAATAGATGAAGTAATAAAAAGACTAAAAGGAATACTTTGTGGTACAAAAGGAACATCGTGTCCAGATCAATTAGCAAAAGCTTTAGAGGAGATAAAAAATAATGAGTAAAAGAGTACTACTTGGAATGAGTGGTGGTGTTGATAGCTCTACTTCGGCAGTTATTTTAAAAGAAAAAGGTTATGAAGTAGTTGGAGCTACAATGAGGCTATGGGAAGATAACACAAATGAAGAGCCAGACTCAATTCAGGATGCAAAAAGAGTATGTGAGAAATTAGGAATAGAACATCATGTAATAGATTTAAGAAAAGAATTTAAAGAAAATGTAATTGATAATTTTATATGTACATATATGTGTGGTAAAACACCAAATCCATGTGTAGAATGTAATAAATTTATGAAATTTGATATGTTCTATAAATGTGCACAAAAACTAAATTGTGAATATATAGCAACTGGTCACTATGCTAAAATAGAATATTCAGAAAAATATGGAGAATATGTACTTACAAAATCAAATGAAGAAAAGAAAGACCAGACATATTTTCTGTATGGAATAAATAAAGAAATATTGCCACATATTCTATTTCCTCTTTCTGAATTTGAAAATAAAGAAGAAATACGTGATATAGCAGAAAAAAACGGACTTGGAGTGGCAAAGAAAAAAGAGAGTCAGGAAGTATGTTTTATACCGGATAATGATTATGTAGGATTTTTGACAAGAAATTGTAATGCTTTCAAACAAAAAAATAAATCAGGAAATATTGTATTAAATAATGGTGAAGTTTTAGGAAAACATTCAGGTATTATAAATTATACAGTAGGACAAAGAAAAGGTTTAGGAATATCATATAAAGAACCTTTATATGTATTAAAGTTGGATAAAGAAAATAACAATGTAATTGTTGGAACTGAAAAAGAATTATACAGCAAAGTGCTAAAAGCTAATGAATTAAACTTTTTATTAGATATTGATTTAACTAAAAAAATTGAAGTAAAAGCGAAAATTAGATATAGAGCAAAAGAAGCGGTTGCTACATTAGAAGTAAATAATGATTTAGCTACATTAGAATTTGAAGAACCTCAAAGAGCAATAACGCCAGGACAATCTGTAGTATTTTATTTAGATAATATTGTTCTGGGAGGAGGAAAAATATTATAAACAAATTTTCGTAAAAATATTGATTTATTATTAACTAGATGATATAGTTATTACATCTATTTATAGCAAATGAGGTGATTAAATGTCAAAAAGTAGTGAAAAGAATGAAACTTTGGAAAACTTAGAAACATTAATTACACAAATAAATGAGCTATTAAATGAAATAAAAGATGAACAAATAAAACTAAAAAAAGATGTAGCAAAAAATCATAAAGTTAATATGCAGAAATTTTCAAAGCTGATTGAATATACAAAGATTGCTGATATGACAAATACAGTATTTGAAAAAAGAATTTCTAGCATAGAAAAGTTATTATATGAAGTTTTTAAAAGTTAAAGATTGAACAAAAGAGGTAAAAAAAGAAAGGATAGAATTAAAAAAATATAATTCTATCCTTTTTAGTTTATGATTAATTTATAAAAATATAGAAATAACCTTAAAACAACCTTAAAAATTTCAAGCTTTTATTGATTTAGGTATATTTTTAATATATAATACCTCTATAAAATACAAAAAAGGTGATAGTAAATGAAAAAAGGATTTAGATTTTATATTGCTCTATGGGGAGCAAAGGCAGGAACAATTATATTAAAATTATTTAGAAGAAATGCAACATTTTTCCCAGGAAAATTTGCATTAAAAATATGCCCGGATTTTATAGGAAAAATAGGTAAGCCAAAAACAATAGTAGCAGTAACAGGAACCAATGGAAAAACAACAGTATGTAACATGACAGAAGATATTTTAAGAGATAATGGCTATCAATTTATAGATAATAAATATGGATCAAATATAGATGCAGGAGTTGCAACAACTTTAATTGGAGGGGCTAGCATTACTGGAAAAGCAAAAAAAGATTTAGCAGTACTTGAAGTAGATGAAAGAAGTGCTCCAAAAATATATCCATATTTAACACCAACATATTTAGTATGCACAAATTTATTTAGAGATTCGCTTATGAGAAATGCACATACTGAATTTATTTCTAGTCTACTTACAAAATATATTCCAAAAGAAACAACATTAATATTAAATGGAGATGACTTAATTACAAGCAATATAGCACCAGAAAACAAAAGAATATATTTTGGAATTGATAGATTAAAAACAGATGGTGATAAATGTATAAATATTGCAAGAGATATAATTGTATGTCCAAAATGTAATACAAAATTAGTATATGACTACGTAAGATATAACCATATAGGAAGAGCACATTGTCCAAAATGTGATTTTAAATCACCTGATATAGATTATTTAGCTACAAGCCTAGATTTAGAAAATATGAAAATGGCATTAAAACATGGTGATACAGAAGAAATATACGATTTAATTAGTGATAATATAATCAACATATATAACATAGTAACAGTAATTACAATATTAAAAACATTAGGACTTACATGTACACAAATAAATGAATCACTAAAAAAACAAAAAATTGTTGATACAAGATATAGTGAAGAAATGGTTGATGGAATAAAAGTAATAACACATTTAGCAAAGGGAATGAACCCAATAGCTTGTTCTAGAGTATTTGATTACACAAGAAAATATAAAGGAAATAAAGCAGTAATTGTTATTTTAGATGATTTACATGAAGCAGCAAATGGTAGTGAAAATACTGCATGGCAATATGATACAGATTATGAATTTTTAAATGATGAGAGTATTAAACAAATTATAATAGCTGGAGCAAGATATTTAGATGGCTTGGTAAGACTTGAAATAGCTGGAATTCCAAAAGATAAAATAGTATATCAAAGAGACGAATTATCTGCAGTAGATAAATTAAAATTAGATGGAATAGAAACAGTATTTGTCTTACATGATTTATATTCAATTGAATTGAAGAATGCAATAAAACATAAAGTAGAAATAATGATAAAAAATTCAGAAAGAGAAAAGGAAGAGAAAGGAGAATAAAATAAATGAAAATAGAAATTTTATTCCCTGAGTTTTGCAATTTATATGGGGATATGTATAACATGAAATATTTAAAAATGTGTATGCCAGAAGCTGAATTTATAGAAACAGCACTTGATGATGTACCAGCATTTACAAAAGAAGATGTAAATATGATATATCTTGGACCTATGACTGAAAAAACACAAGAAAAAGTAATAGCAAGACTTAAACCATATAAAAATAAAATAGAAGAGTTAATTAATAAAAATGTAGTATTTTTATTTACTGGAAATGCACTTGAAGTTTTAGGAAAATACATAGAAAATGAAGATGGAAGCAAAATAGATGCAGTAGGAATATTTGATGTATATAGTAAAAGAGATATGATGCATAGACATAACAGCTTCTTAATAGGAAAGTATGAAGATATTGAAATGATTGGCTTCAAAAGTCAATTTACTATGATGTATGGAGATAATAAAGATTCATATTTTGTAGAAGTAGAAAAGGGAATTGGAATAAACAAGGAAAGTAAGTTAGAAGGAATAAAGAAAAATAATTTTATAGGTACTTATATAATTGGGCCAATACTAATACAAAATCCATTATTTACAAAAAAACTTATAAAGGCTATGGGAGCAAAAGAAGACACATTAGTTTTTGAGCAAGACTTAATGGCAGCATATGAGGAAAGATTAAAAGAATTAAAAAAATTATAATTTTCAAAATATCAAAGTACTTAATCTATTGAAAAATAGATTAAAGTATGATATAAAATAGACAAAATTTATAATAAAAGATGAAATGGAAAAAAGATTAAATTAGAATAGAGATAGAATGATTAATATGAAGAACATAAAAGAATATAATTTAGACGAATTAAAAGAAGAATTAATTTCAATAGGCGAGAAAAAGTATAGAGCAGAGCAAATATTTAAATGGCTATATGTAGACAAAGTTAAAGAGTTTGATGAAATGACTAATTTATCTTTAGAATTACGAGAAAAACTAAAAAAAGAATATACAATGTGTAATTTTAAGATATTGAAAAAACAAGAATCATCAGATGGAACAAAAAAGTATTTGTTTGATGTTTTAGACGGAAATGCAATAGAAACAGTTCTTATGCAATACCACCATGGAAAAACAATATGTGTTTCTTCTCAAATAGGCTGTAAAATGGGATGCAAATTCTGTGCTTCAACAGGAATACAATTTATAAGAAACTTAACAAGTGGAGAAATTGTGGAACAAATAATAGCAGTAGAGCAAGATATTGGAGATAAAATATCAAATATTGTATTTATGGGAATAGGAGAACCTTTTGATAATTATGATAATGTAATGAATGCAATAAAAATAATAAATAATCAAAAAGGATTAAACATAGGAGCAAGACATATTAGTATATCAACAAGTGGTTTAGTACCAATGATATATAAATTTGCAGATGAAGAACTTCAATGCACATTATCAATATCACTTCATGCTACTAATGATGAAAAAAGAAGTAGTATGATGCCAATAAATAATAGATACAATATAGAAGAATTAATGAAAGCATGTAAATACTATATTTCTAAAACTAATAAAAGAATATCATTTGAATATGCATTAGCAAAAGACAATAATGACAATTTAGATGATGCTAAAGAATTAGTAAAATTATTAAAAGGTATGTTATGCCATGTAAATTTAATACCTATAAACAAAATAGAAAATGGTGCGTATACTAAAAGTTCAAATGAGAACATAATAAAATTTAGAGATTATTTGAATGAGAAAGGAATAGTTGCAACAATAAGAAGAGAGTTAGGGTCAGATATTGATGCGGCGTGTGGACAGTTAAGGAGAAAGAACTTAGTTTGAAAAATAATTGCCATTTGGCGTTGTTGTACTTCATTTGAAATTTAATCAACGTACAAAGAGTACGCCTCATAAATTTCAAACTTGTACGCCTAGCCAAATAACAATTCTTTTTCAAACTAGAAAGAATGAGTTGTTAGTGGAACTATAAATTTTATTAATATAGATGTAAAATCTAAGAAAGGAAAGGTTAAATTTAATGGTTTTTGCAAAATCGGATATAGGAAAAGCAAGAGAATTAAATCAAGACTACTACTATATCTCAGAAGATACAGATGAACCTAAATTATATATATTGGCAGATGGAATGGGAGGATATAAAGGTGGAGAAATAGCTAGTAAGTTAGCTACAGATTCAGTCAGGAAATATATTCAAACCAATTTTAGTAGTATAGCAAAAGAAAAAGAAGAAATATTAAAGCTAATAAATAGTGCTGTCGAATATGCAAATATGGTAGTATACGAAAAATCAAAAGAAATTCCAGAATTAGAAGGAATGGGTACTACAATTGAAATTTGTTTAATATATAATAATAAGGCATATATTGGACATATAGGAGACAGTAGCATATACAGAATAAGAAAAGATGTTATTAGAAAGCTTACAAAAGATCACAGCTATGTACAAAAACTTGTGGAAGATAAGAAAATAACACGAGAAGAAGCAAAAATTCATCCTAAGAAAAATATGCTTACAAAGGCTCTTGGATGTACAGCTTATGTAGAACCAGATTTACGTGCAAGAAACTTTGAAAAAGGTGATGTTTTCATAATATGTTCAGATGGATTAACAAATATGGTAGACGAAAAAAGAATATATGAGCTTGTAAAAGAAGATATAACAACTGCAACAGATAATTTAATAAAAGAAGCAAATGATGCAGGCGGATATGATAATATTACTGTTATTATAATAAGTTAAGAGGAGAAGATTTTATGAATCTAGAAGGAAAGATACTAGGAAATAGATATGAGATACTAGAGATAATTGGTAAAGGTGGAATGGCAACAGTATATAAAGCTCAAGATAAAATGCTAAAAAGATATGTTGCTGTAAAAGTATTAAGAGAAGAATTTACAACAGATGAAGAATTTATAAAAAGATTTAATACAGAAGCACAATCAGCAGCAAGCTTAACACACCCTAATATTGTATCTATTTATGATGTAGGAATAGAAAATAATATATATTATATTGTAATGGAATTAATTCAAGGAAAAACATTAAAACAAATAATTGATGAAGATGGAGTTCTTCCTTGGAAATGGGCTTTAAATGTAGCAATTCAAATAGCATCAGCATTAGAAGTTGCCCATAAAAATAATATTGTACATAGGGATATAAAACCACATAATATAATAATAACTGAAGATGGAGTGGCAAAAGTTACAGACTTTGGTATAGCAAAAGCAGTATCAAATTCAACAATAACAGCATTTGGAACAACAATTGGTTCAGTACATTATTTCTCACCAGAGCATGCAAGAGGAGGATATACTGATGCAAAATCAGACCTATACTCTTTAGGAGTAGTAATGTACGAGATGCTAACAGGTAGAGTACCATTTGATGCAGACACAGCAGTATCTATAGCATTAAAACATATGCAAGAAAAACCAGTAGAGCCAATAAAATTAAATCCATCTATACCATATTCAGTAAATAAAATAATTTTAAAAGCAATGGAAAAAGATACAAATTTGCGTTATCAATCAGCAACAGAAATGCTTAAAGATTTAAATATGGCACTTAAAGACCCAGATGGAGATTTTGTAAAAGCAGGTTCTAATGAGATGGCATATACACAAAGAATTGACATACCAGAAGAAGCATTAAATGAAGAACAAGAAGGAAATAGCCAAGACGATGAGAAAAAGAAGAAAAAGAAAAAAGGAAAAATAAGACAATTTTATGAAAAACATCCAGCAGCTAAAGTTATAACAATTATAATCGCCATAATATTAATACCAGTAATTTGCTTCTTTGGAGCACAAGCAGTATTAAATATAGGAAGTGTAAAAGATGTACCACTACCTAATTTCGTAAACATGACAAGAGAACAAGCAGAACAAACAGCAACAGAAGCAGGATTGCAACTAGAAATATCAGAAGAATATAGTTCTGATGTAGAAGCAGGAAAAATAATTTCACAAGATCCAGCATACTTGGATGGATATACTGTAAAAGAAAATTCAACAGTTAAGATAGTTGTAAGTTTAGGAGAAAACATCAAGATAGTACCTAAAGTTATAGGTGAAACAGTAGACAGTGCAACAGAATTGTTAAAAGCAGAAGAACTTGGAATAGAAGTAGTAGAAGAAGCAAGCAGTACTGTAGAAGCAGGAATAATAATTAGACAAGACCCAGAAGCAGATAGTGAATTAAATGCTGGAGAAACTGTAACAGTATATGTAAGCACAGGAACAAAACAAATAACAATGGTTGATGTTTTAGGAGATAAAGAATCAGATGCTAAACAAAGACTTACAGAATTAGGATTTGAGGTTAATGTTGAATATGATGAGGATACAACAAAAGAAGATGGAGTTGTATTAGAACAAAGCATAAACTCAGGAACAACAGTTGATGATGGTACAGAAGTTACATTAACAGTAAATAAAATAGTTGCAACAAAAACATTGAAGGTAATAGTTAATGTGTATAAAATAACAGGTGGATATACAGAGCCTGCTGAAGGAGAAGATGGAGGAAGTTCAACTGTAAACATTAATGTAAATGGTAAAACAAGAACAGGAGTTAGTAAAAACGAAACAGCATATTCTGAGATAACTCTTTCAGGAAAAGACGGAGAAAGTTTAGATGTTGAAATATCTATAACTGATCCAGTTACAGGAGATCCTATATACAGTGATAGTACAACTGTAACATTAGGTTCACAAGATTCAGTAACATTTGAATAAAATCAATAATTAATATAAAAACACAAAACCAAGATATTAAAACTAAAATTTAATATTTTGGTTTTTTTTAAACTTAAATTATGATATAATAACCTAAATTATTAAGGGAGGAAGAGCATTGCCAAAAGGAATTGTATTAAGTAATATATCAAATTTATATAAAGTAGAAGTAAATAATAAAATATATGATTGTAATGCAAGAGGGATATTTAAGAATAATGAAATAAGTCCAGTTTCAGGGGATTTAGTAGATATAGAAATAACAGATGAAGAAAAAATGGCTGGAGTAATAATTGAAATAGAAGAAAGGAAAAATTATTTAAAAAGACCTAAAATGGCAAATCTTTCCCAGATTATATTTGTAGTATCAATGAAGCTTCCAAAACCAGATATGGAGCTTTTGGACAAACAATTAGCATATGCGGAGTTTATGAAAATAAAACCAATAATATGTTTAAATAAAATTGATTTAGAAAAAGAAGAAAAAGTAAACCACATTTATGAGATATATACTCAAATAGGATATACTGTAATAAAAACAAATGCAAAAGACAGTACAGGAGTATCAGAATTAAAAAAATACTTGAATAACAATATAACCGCCTTTTCTGGAAATTCAGGAGTAGGAAAATCTAGTTTAATAAATGCCTTATTAAAAGAAAATATTACAGAAGAAGGATTGATAAGTGCAAAAAATAAAAGAGGAAAAAATACTACAACACAAGTAAAACTATATAAAATTAATGATAATTCATATATAGCAGACACACCAGGATTTTCTACCTTTGATATTAACGAAATAGATAAAAAGGAGTTAGCAAGATATTTTAAAGAATTTAATCAATATATAGATGAATGTGAATATGGAGATTGTAGCCATATAAAAGAAGAAAAGTGTGGAGTAAAAAAAGCATTAGAAGAAAATAAAATTTCTAAAGAAAGATATGATAGATATTGTAAAATATACGAAAAAATGAAAAGCCAAAAAGATTATTAAAACGCTTTATAATTTATTGAAAAGGAGAAGAGTAAATGGAAGTTGCAACATCGGTATTAAATGTAGAAAAAGAAAATTGTATAAAAACATTTTATAACATAGAAACAGCAGGAACAGACTATTTCCATATTGATGTAATGGATGGGAAATTTGTTGAGAATAATACAGTAACACAAATGATTGAATATTGTGAATATTTAAATAGCATAACTAGAGTGCCTTTAGATGTACATTTAATGGTAGAAGATGCAATGTCATATATAAAAAGCTTTTTAATATTTGAACCAAGGAATATTACTGTTCATTATGAAGCTGCAAAAAATAAAGAAGAATTACAGGAATGGATAAAATACATAAAGGACAATAATTGTAAAGTAGGAATAAGTATAAAACCTGAAACAAAAGTAGAAGAAATATATGACTTGTTACCATATATACATACTGTTTTAATTATGACCGTAGAGCCTGGAAAAGGAGGCCAAAAACTAATAGAAAGTACTTTGGATAAAATAAAAGAATTAAAGAAATATATAGATGATAATGATATTGAAGTAGACATAGAAGCTGATGGAGGAATAAATTTAGACAATATAGAAAAAGTAAGAGAAGCGGGCTCAAATATTGTAGTTGCAGGTACTTGCATTATAAAATCAGAAAACATGAAAGAAACTATTGAAAAACTAAAATGAATATGATAATATACAAGCATACTTAGTAGATTAAAAAAAAACCGATTTTGGCGATTATTTTTTTAATCTATTTTTTTTGTTTTTTTGGAAAGGATGGTTAAATAAATGAAAACAAAGTACATTTTTGTTACAGGAGGAGTTGTATCAGGATTAGGAAAGGGTATAACTGCAGCATCATTAGGAAGGCTATTAAAGAATAGAGGGTATAAAATTGTTAATCAAAAATTTGATCCATACTTAAATATAGACCCAGGAACAATGAGTCCATATGAGCATGGAGAGGTTTTTGTTACTGATGATGGCGCTGAAACAGATTTAGATTTAGGACATTATGAAAGATTTACAGATGTAAGCTTAACCAAAAATTCAAGTATTACAATGGGAAAAATTTATCAAGAAGTACTTGAGAGAGAAAGAAGAGGAGATTATTTGGGTAAAACTGTACAAGTAATACCTCATGTAACAAATGCTATAAAAGAAAAGATATATTCATTTGAGAAAAAAGATGTTGATGTGGTTATAACTGAAATAGGTGGTACTGTAGGAGATATAGAAGGATTATCAATGCTTGAAGCAATAAGACAAGTTGGTATAGAAAATAATCCAGAAGATGTGTTATATATTCATGTTACATTATTACCATATATTTCTGGTTCAAACGAATTAAAGTCAAAACCAACACAACATTCAGTAAAAGAGCTACAATCTTTAGGAATCAAACCGGATATTTTAGTATGTAGAACAGAAGTTGAAATTCCTGATAATTTAAGAGATAAAATAGCTTTGTTTTGCAACGTAAGGAAAGAGAGTGTTATTGCTAACAAAACAGCAAGTTGCCTATATGAAGTACCACTTATGCTAGAAGATGAAGGACTTGCAAGAGAAGTATGTAAGCACTTACATTTAGAAAATGTTGAACCTAATAATAAAAATTGGGAAGAACTAAATGAAAAAATTAAAAATTTATCAGATAAAGAAGTAACTATAGGAATTGTAGGAAAATACATTAAATTAGAAGATTCATATTTGTCTGTAATAGAAAGTTTGCATCATGCTGGATATGAAAATAATGTTAAAGTGAATGCTAAACTAATAGATGCAGAAAAAATTACTAAAGATAATGCCAAAGAAGTACTTAAAGAATGTGATGGAATGATAGTTCCAGGTGGTTTTGGAAATAGAGGAATAGAAGGAAAAATACAAGCTATTAAGTTTGCAAGAGAAAATAAGATACCTTTCCTTGGAATTTGTTTAGGTATGCAAATGGCAGTAGTAGAATTTGCAAGAGATGTATTAAATCTTAAAGATGCAAATTCTGAAGAATTTGATGAAGTTTGTGAGAATCCAGTTATACACATAATGTATGACCAAAAGGATGTAACTAAAAAAGGTGGAACAATGAGACTGGGAACTTATCCTTGTATTTTAGCAAAAGGTTCTTTGGCAGAAAAAGTATATAATACTCATGAAATTACAGAAAGACATAGACATAGATTTGAATTTAATAATAAGTATAGAGAGGAGATGGAAGCAAAAGGGCTAAAAATATCTGGAACATCTCCAAATGGGGAGTTAGTTGAAATAGTAGAATTAAAGGATCATCCATATTTCATAGCTGGTCAATTCCATCCTGAATTTAAATCAAGACCAGATAAACCAGCACCTTTATTTGTAGAGTTAGTAAAAGCGGCCAAAAAACAAAAAAATAAAAATTAGTAAGAAGCAAACAAAAAAATAAAAGTACTATAAGTTGAAATTTAAAACTTTCTTTATAGTACTTTTTATTGTGTATAGAACATATGGCTTCAAGCATATTAATATGTTCTAAGTTTATAAAATTATTTATTATCATCTACTGTATATAATGTCTTTCTTTTATAGAAATTCATACCTAACATACCTAAACCAACTAATGAAGTTAATATATTAATAACTCCTCCTAATACAGGAATGAATTTTAATAAAGAAACTATTAATACAACTAAAAGTGAAAATAGTACAAATGGTGTATTTTTAGTAAGGTTTAGTTTGTCTGTAATAAGTTTTGCAATTCCCATTGCAAATATAGTACCAGATATTGCATAAGCTAAAATTAATAAACCAAGTAAACAAACTGCCACAGTGCTTCCAAGACTGAAAGTAAATAGTAATAAGAATATAGAAGCTACAATTACAGCTAGAGCTATTAAAAGACCTATTAAAAAGCATTTGATAGAATGATTCTTAACCATGGTGCTTAATCTATTTTTAAAATCAGGTGAAATCCATATACATAACATAATTATAACAAATGATAAAACAAGTCCTGTAACAATACTAGAAAATGCAGATGCAATTACATCCTTGGTACTTCTTTGGGTTTCAACAGCAGTATACTTTGTCTCTCCACTAATAACTCCATCAGGAATATCTAATTCAGTGTCAGACCAATAGTTAAAGTTTCCACCAACTATTGCTTCTGTTGTTTCTTCTGCAAAATTCAAATTAGAAGTATTAATATTTACGTCTCTTCCAATTTTTCCATTAAGAGTAGCATTTGGAGCAATTATGTTTAAGTTTCTAGCAATTCTACCTGTACTTTCTAATGTAAAGTTACTAGAAAGTGCATATATATCAGATACAACACCCGCAACATCTATAGTAGGTGCTAAGGCAAATACATTACCATAAATCATAGCATTTTCAGAAATTCTTAATGAATTTGCTATAACCAATACATCACCTTGAATCTCTCCAGTAATGTTAACGTTTTGTCCGTAAATAGCAACATTACCATCAACGTTATCAGATAATTCTACGTTTACATTATATAAAAATAAATCTGATGAAATATATGTATTGTCTGAATCTGTTGTGGTAGGTACGCTGTCTTCTTCAACTGTTCTAGGCTCTATAACCAAATTGTTACTTGCAAAAACAGTGCTAAAAGATAAAATAAAAAGTATTAGTAAAAGACAAAAAATAGTCTTTTTAAAAAAATTAGTTTTCAAAAAAATCCCTCCTTAAAACATAAAAATATAATATAATTTAATACAAAATTTGTCAATAACTATTTAGGTGAAAAATATATACATTCTTTGTTTTTTGAAGATACCTTTTGAGATTTAATATTTTCTAAATTACATTTTCCGTCTATTTGATATTTGCAATCGCAAGAACAATTGATATTAGTCAAAATAAAACCACCCCATAATTTATATTATGGAGTGATAAAAAATAAATATGCAAAAATAATATTAAAAATTTATTATTTAGAATTTTTATAGTATTTGCAATATGAATTTATAGGACATTCTTGGCATTTTGGAGACCTAGCAGTACAAGTAGCTCTTCCATGGTAAATAAGAATGTGATTAACATCTTTTAAATATTCATAAGGAAATAGCTTTAATAAATCTTGTTCAATCTTTTCAGGTGTATCTTTATCAGAAAAACCAATTCTATTAGATAATCTCTTAGCATGAGTATCAACAGCAATGCCTTGAGGTTTTCCAAAAGCCTCTAGCATTACAACATTTGCAGTTTTTCTTCCAACACCAGGAAGAGAAAGTAAATCTTCCATATTATCAGGCACTTTTCCATTAAATTCATTTACAATTTTTTCAGCGGTAAGCTTTATATTTTTTGCTTTATTTTTATAAAATCCACAAGGATGTATAAGTCCTTCTAAAGTTTCTAAAGGCATTTTTACAAAATCTTCAGGAGTAGAGTATTTACAAAAAATACTAGGCGTTGTTTTATTAACTCTATCATCAGTACATTGTGCAGATAGAATTACTGCGACAAGCATTTCAAACGGTGAGGTAAAATCCAAACTACATTTAGCATCTGGATAAGTTTCTTTTAAAATATTTAAAATTTTTATTGATTCTTCTTTTTTCATAATTATTTTCTCCAATATCTATTAAATTTACTCTATTAAAACATAAAATGATAATTTTTACAAGATAAAACATATTATGTAAGTCTTTTGATTTCAAATATTAGCTTTAAATAACATAAAGTGGTAACAAATTAAAAAAGAAAATAATATAATATACCAATGATAGGAGGTAATAAAATGTTAAGAGTATTAAAGAAAACAATTGCGGTTTGTTTAATTGGATTAGGATTAGGAATGCTTCTTGTATTATTACTTCCTACAGCAGGATGGCTATTTGTGATTGGAATAGTTATTGTTGCAGTCGGTATTATGTGGCTTTGTTGTTAAAGAAGAATATATGCTAAGGAGGGAATTGATATATGACTATTATTGTAAAAAAAGTACCCAAATTCTTAAGAGGATTTGTAAAATTGATATTTGGAATAAAAGATAATACATAAGGATAAAATATGAAAGAATTCTATATGAAAATAATGATAACAATTCATCATTAAAATTATCTAAATAAAAGATAATATTTTCATATATAGAATTCTTTTTAAAGTTAGCAAAAGCATACGAAAGTATTGATTTTTAACTAATAATGTAATATAATTCACTATATCTAAAATTATGAGAAAACAAAAAAGAATAGGGGAATATGAATGAAGGCTATTGAAATTAGAAATAAATACTTAAAATTTTTTGAAAAACATGGACATAAAATAATACCAAGTGCACCTTTAATACCAGAAAATGATCCATCAGTTTTATTTACAACAGCAGGTATGCAACCATTAGTTCCATATTTATTAGGAGAAAAACATCCAGAGGGAAAACGTCTTACAGATTATCAAAAATGTTTAAGGACTAATGATATAGATGAAGTTGGAGATAATAGACATTTAACATATTTTGAAATGCTTGGAAATTGGTCTTTAGGAGACTATTTTAAAGAAGAATCTGTAGCAATGAGCTTCGAATTCTTAACAAAAGAGCTAGAAATACCTGTAGAGAAATTATCAGTAACTTGTTTTGCTGGAGATGATGATGCACCAAGAGATGAAGTTACTGCACAATGTTGGAAAAAAGCAGGTATACCAGAAGATAGAATTTACTATTACGGAAAAGATGATAACTGGTGGATAGCAGGAGAAGAAGGGCCATGTGGACCTGATACAGAAATGTTTTATGATACAGGAAAAGAGCCATGCGGACCTGACTGCCAGCCATCTTGTGATTGTGGTAAATATGTTGAAATATGGAACAATGTATTTATGGAATATTATAAAACTAAGGATGGAAAATATGAAAAATTAAAACAACATAATGTTGATACTGGACTTGGTTTAGAGAGAATGACAATGTTATTACAAGGAAAAGAAACACCATTTGATACAGAACTTTTTGAACCAATCATGAGTAAATTAAAAGAAATTGCTAAAAACGATAATATAGAAAGTAGAAGAATAGTTGCAGAACATTTACGTGCAAGTATGATGGTAATAGCAGATGGAGGAAGACCATCTAATATAGATAGAGGATATGTATTAAGAAAATTAATAAGAAGAATGTCAAGACATTTAAACAAATTACAAATTGATTTAAATGAATTAGAAAACCTTATTGATTTAAATATTGATATATTAAAAGACATGTATCCAGAACTTGAAAAAAATAGAGATGTTATTAAGAAAGTAATAATAGAAGAAAAAAATAAATTCATAAAAACATTAGCACATGGTGAAAAGGAATTTGAAAAAGCAATAAATAGAGCAAAAGCAGAGAATAAAAATGTAATAGATGGACAAACTATATTTAAACTATATGAAACATATGGATTTCCACCAGAAATTACAGCAGACTTAGCAAAAGAGCAAGGATTTAAAATAGATAATTCAGAATTTGACAAATTATTTAAAGAACATCAAGAAAAATCAAGAATGGGTAGTGAACAAAAATTTAAAGGTGGACTAGCAGAACAAAACGAAAAAACAATTGCTTATCATACAGCTACACATTTACTTCATAAGGCTTTACAAATTGTTTTAGGAGAGCATGCTAAACAGAGAGGATCAAATATAACAACTGAAAGATTAAGATTTGACTTTTCTCATCCGGAAAAAATGACGAAAGAACAACTTAAACAAGTAGAAGATATAGTAAATGAACAAATAAAAAGAGATTTACCAGTTACTTGTGAAGAAATGACATTAGAAGAAGCAAAAAAATCTGGAGCCATGGGATTATTTGAAAACAAATACGGAGAAAAAGTAAAAGTATATACAATAGGAGACTTTAGCAAAGAAATATGTGGAGGACCTCATGTTACTCATACTGGAGAATTAGGACATTTTAAAATAAAGAAAGAAGAGTCTAGTTCAGCAGGTGTAAGAAGAATTAAAGCTATTTTAGAATAAATAAAAAGAGAAGAGGTAATATATATGGAAAATTGTATTTTTTGTAAAATAATAAATAAAGAAATACCATCTACAATTGTATATGAAGATGATAAAGTTATTGCCTTTAATGATGTAAATCCAGCAGCTCCAATTCATATACTAGTAGTACCAAAAAAACATATAGAAAAAGTACTAGATGTAAAAGATGACGAAATGGATTTAATAGCCCACATTTATAAAGTAATAAATAAAATAGCAAGTGATCAAGGATTTGCAGAAAAAGGCTTTAGAGTTATAACAAATTGTGGAAAAGACTCTGGACAAGAAGTAATGCATTTACATTTTCATATTTTAGGAGGAAAAACATTAGGGCCCAAGATTGTAGGATAAAAATAAGTTAACGAAATTAACATAAAAAGACAAAAGAGTAGAAAATCTGCAAAAAATGTGATATAATATATTATATGTAGATAAAGTAACAAGGGAGGAAAAAATATGGTTAAAAATCGATATAGCAAATCTTTAACTATAATATTAGTAATAGTTATAATTGCAATTGTAGGCCTACTTATATACTTTGGAATAGATGTTTATAGAAAATACTATATAGAAAGAGCAGCAGGAGATGCTGTAAAAGAATTTGAAGACCAAATGAACCAAATAGCATCATTACCTCAAGGAAATGCATTAGACTTAAATGGACTATCAGATTCAATAGATGTGAATGGATTAGGACAAGATGGTAGCACAACACAGGCATCAAATGAAGGAACTGGAGTAAAATATATGGGATATGATGTTATAGGTACAATAGAAATACCTGCAACAGATGTAAAATATCCAATAGTAGCAGATTATGAAATGAGTATAAATGCAATGAATGTTGCGATTGTAAAAATGTATCCAGGAACCATAGATTTAAACGAACCAGGAAATACAGTATTAGTTGGACATAACTATAGAAATGGAACATTCTTCTCAAATAATAAAAGACTAGAAAATGGAGACAAAATATACATAACAGATAATACAGGAAGAAAAATTACATATGAAATATATAAGAAATATGAAACAAGTACTAGTGATTCAGAATACATGACAAGAGATACAAATGGAAAAAGAGAACTATCATTATCGACTTGTACAGATGATACAAGAAAGAGATTAATTATATGGGCAAGAGAAGTATAATAATTAAAAAAATAGTTGACAAAATTTAAATGATGGGGTAAAATAATATATGTGTCTAGAAGATGGTGGATGTAGCGTAGTTGGTTAACGCGTCAGTTTGTGGCACTGAAGACCGTGGGTTCGAGTCCCATCTTCCACCCCATCTAATATATTGGGCTGTGGCCAAGCGGTAAGGCACCAGACTTTGACTCTGGCATGCGCTAGTTCGAATCTAGCCAGCCCAACCACTAATACCAAGACTTTCAAGGATTTGAAGGTCTTATTTTTTTGCTCGAAAAAAGACGAGAGCTCCCACGAGGGAAGCTCTCGAATAGAGTGCTATTGAGAATTAATTCCAGAGGAACGGAACACTCTCAGAAGGCTTGTCTTCACGGATGATGGTGTTTAATGTCACCACCGCTAAGATGCCAGCGTTGATAGTGGCAGCACCCTCATACACACCTTCGCCGCGTGTGCAGAACAGTTCAGCGGGCTTGATTTTTCCATCATCAACATACCTCAGGTAGCAATGAGTTGCAAACCCGTTGAACGTTAACGTAGGAGATGCAAGCCAGTACTTGCCTTTGGGGACAGTTACCCCTTCAAGGTCTTCTACCGTTGCGGCGCGTACTTCGGCAAACTCTTCGCTTGCCAGTAGCTTTCGTGAAATGAGGCTCAGCTCTCTATGAGCGTCCCAACCTTGACGGCCATATGGCACCCAGGGTTTGGTTGTCACCACTGTCAGATATGACGGGTGAAGAGTTCCGTTTCCAGGATCCTCATCATCATGGATGTAGAATCCATAGAATGTATCCGGGCAGTCATCGGATGTGAACTGCTGTTTCTTGTAGCCGTTCACATACTTCTTGCTCGTATACTCTCTCGGCACTCCTTCTTGTTTCCCCAGATTGGGAAAATCGATTTGAGGAGAAATTTTGCTCCTCAGGATAAAAGTGGGTACTTCCATGGTTGTGTCCTTTCTACTAAAGTACCTCTACCTACACATAGCCACCGTTTGGTGTACTATACATATAATTATACGCTTTTTTATGTAAATTATCAAGTGGAACATGTATATTGTATCTTACTTTGATTACAACGTTTTTAATAAAAATGCTTATACTATAATTTTTATAGTATAAGCATTTTAGACTGGTATAAATAAAATTTCTTATTATTAAATTAATTTCTTTATTATTTCTATAAATTTTTTTGCATCTTCAGTTGGATGTTTTGAATAAATAATACCATAAGGAATTGTTTCTCCTGAATCAAGAGGAATAGTTTTAAATGCAGGATGTATATCGGACCAACATTCTAAAGTAACAAGCAGACTATTTGTTTCCTCACATTTATTAAAAACATTTATATCATAAAAAAGAGGGGCTTCTAATATCTCTACATTTTTACAATTTTCTTTTATTTTATTAAGTATATCTTGATTTTGTTTACTATCTCCTCTAGTTATAGCTGTAATTCTTTCTCCAGATAAATCTTTTATAGAAATTGTTTCTTTATTAGCAAGTGGATGAGTGATTGGAACAGCAATACAGAATCTATAATTTCCAAGTTTTAAGAAATTAAAGTTTTCCATCCATTGTTTGGAATCACATGGAGAAACAAGAAAATCTAAAATTGTTCCATTAAATTCATTTGTTTCATAATAGCTGTAGAAGATACATAAAGCTTTTCTGCAGCTTTAGAAAAACTACCTGTATCAGCAACTTCAATAAAAATATCAAGATATTTATTATACATAAGCACTACCTCGCTATAACTTTTCGTTGATGCAATTATAACTTTTTTATTCTTCCATGTCAATATAGAAGAGATTATAATATATTCGTAGATAGGTAAAAAACAAATATTATAAAATTTTTTGGAGGTAAATTTATATGGAAAAAGTAAAATTAAATAATGGTGTAGAAATGCCAATGTTAGGTATAGGAACATTTTTATTAACACCAGATCAAGCAGAAGAATCTGTATATAATGCTTTAAAAGATGGGTATAGATTAATAGATACAGCAAATGCATATGTAAATGAAAGAGGAGTAGGAAGAGGAATAAAAAAATCAGGAGTTCCAAGAGAAGAAATATTTTTGGAGACAAAGTTATGGCCAGCTTTTTATGAGGAGGAAGATCAGGTTGAAAAAACATTAGAAAGACTAGGAACAGATTATATAGATTTATTATTGCTTCATCAACCAGCAGGAAATTATATGAAGGGCTATAAAATAATGGAAAAAGCTGTTAAAGAAGGAAAAGTTAGAGCAATTGGATTATCTAATTTTGATGAAGAAAAAATACAAGAAATAATAGAAAATGCAGAAATCAAACCAACTGTATTACAAACAGAAGCTCATCCATATTATCCACAAACAGAAATGAAAAAATTCTTAAATAAATATGATATAAGGATTCAAGCTTGGTATCCATTAGGACATGGTGATAAAGGATTAATAAATGAGGAAGTATTTACGAAACTTGCAGAAAAATATGGAAAGAGTAATGTACAAATTATATTAAGATGGCATATTCAATCTAATAATATAGTAATACCTGGAGCATCTAATCCAGATCATATTAAAGCAAATATTGATGTATTTGATTTTAAATTAACAGATGAAGAAATGGAAGAAATAAGTAAAATAAATAAAAATAAGAGATATTATTATGCTACACCAGAAACTTTGGCAGGTTATGCTGCAATGAAACCAGATTTAGATGGACAAAAATAAGCTAAAAAACTTGACATTGAGGAGGTTGATGATTATGGAAAATAAAACATTAGTTATATATTATAGTTTTACAGGAAATAGTAAAAGAGTAGCTGAATACGTAAAAAATAAATTAAATGCAGATATTTTAGAATTAGAACCAGCTGAACCTTTTTCAAGTGATTATGATGAAGTAGTACAAAAATATAATAGTGATATGATAATTATTTCACCTCAATTAGATGATTGGGGGGAAGAATCAGCTGATGATACTATTGCATTAGTAGAATATTTTTCTTCACAAGGAGTTTCTGACGAACATGCAGGACTTGGGCTATTTGCTTATGATGAAAATGTGATGACTTGGATATTTAATAAGGTAAAATAAAGTACTGTTTTAGCTGTTGCAATTTGAATTTTGTATGCTATAATATAAAACATATTAATAATCAAAAGATTTTTATAACAATAAATATGTAATATTTCAAAAAAGGAGAAAAGAATATGATAGTATCAAGAATTTATGAGGCGAAAAACGAGGAATTAGCAGCAGTTGTATTAGAAGATGGAGTATATACCAATTTTATTTGGTCTCCAGAAATGGTATGTTTCGATGAAGCAGGTTTACTTGAGGAAGCTAAATGGGGATTTCCAGAAGCACTTTCTTATGAAGACGACATATCTGAAGGACATTCACTAGAAGATATGGTAAGACTTCAAGAAGAAGAAAGTAAATTGATTGCAGAAGTAGGAGAACATACGATTATTTATCCTCAACGTATGAGTGAAGATACTCAAGAGCTTTTTAAATTTGAATTGGGAGAAGAACTTTGGAATAAAATATTGCAAGATTCAAATATTGATAAAGGTGTTCAAATTGACTAAAGGAATATTAAGTAAGCATAATTAAAAAGGGATGAATAAAGTATGACCATCGGATTTACAATAGGAAAATTTGCGCCATTTCATGATGGACATAAATATTTAATAAATAAGGCTGTTAGTGAAATGGACAAATTTTATATAGTGGTTTATGATACACCTAAATTTAATATTGATATTGAGACGAAAATAAAATGGATAAAAGATGAGTTCCCAGATGTAAAAATATTAAAGGCTTTTAATAGTCCAACACAGTATGGTTTAGATAAAGAAAGTGTGGAAATCCAAATGAAATATTTATCCAATATTATAAAAAATATTTCCGTAACACATTTTTATAGTAGTGAGGAATATGGTAAATATGTTGCAGAATATTTAGATATACAGAATGTTATAGTGGATAAAGAAAGAAAAAAGTATAACATATGTGCAACTAGGATAAGAAAAGATGTAGAAAAAGAGAAAGAGTATATTAATAAAAAGGTGTATGATTATATGAGAAAATTAGTAATATAAAGGAAGGTTAATATACAGAATAAAAATGAAATAGATGATAGATTTAAAATAGTTGAAATAAAATAGCTTAGACTATATAGTCTAAGCTATTTTTACTATAGAGATTATCTTGTAATCTTTAATTATTTAGCATTATTTATTATTATTTCCTCTATTATTTTGTTTCTTTAATATTAATGTTCTTCCAGCCAATATTGCTACCAATATAGTAATCACTGCTAAAATCCATGTTGTTGCCTCACCTGTTTGAGGTAATTTAGTATCTGGAATTACTGTATTATCTATAACTGGACTATTTGGACTAACAGGTTCTTCTGGTTTATTATATTTTACAACTACAGTTGGTGAGTCATCAGAAGTATTATTTATTTCGCCTTCAGGTGTTTCACCAGTTATATCAACATGAGTATTAGTTGGTAAAACTACATCTATAATATTTTGATCATAATCTTCTTTTAATGTAAGTTTATAACTTAATGTTGCTGTTTCTCCTTCACTTAATAATTCGATATTCCATGTTATTGAATTGTTTTCAGTATTTATTTCTTGTGATACTGTACCTATATTAGGACTTGCCACATATTCAAAATCGAAGTTATCAATTATTTCTTGTGGGAAGTAGTCTGTTATAGTAATGTTTCTTAAAGTATTATCAGTTCTTATAACTAAACTATCAAATATATCATTTACTATTGTATTTTCTATTTCATCATCTGGAATATAGAAATATTCTGTTAATGTTGAACTTTCTTCAGTTCCAAAGATTTCTTCAGCTAATTCTCTATATGTTTTATGAGTAGTTGGTTCTTCTTTTTCACTATCTAAGTTAATCATTGCACCAATTATAGAAATTCCACTATTTTCTATTTCTTCTATTTTAGCTTTTGTTCTTTGTGCAACTACTCCAGAGTATGTCATTGAAGTTCCATCTGTTGCATTGTTTGGAACACCGTCTGTTAATAGAATTATGTATCTAGCCATATTCTCGTCTTGAGAGAAATTTTTCTGAGCTATTGTTAAACCAGCTTCAATATTTGTTCTTGGTCCAACTTCTAATTCAGATAATTGTGTAAGAGAATTTTTTACAGAAGTTTGATCATTGCTTAAATTTGATATTAATTTAGCATCATCTATTGTTCCTTCTGTTTCTCCTTTAGAAGAGTCTAAACTTGAGAAACCAACAAGACCAATTTTAACTTTTGAGTTTGCTGTAAATAATTTATCTATTAATGAACTTGCAGAATTTATAACAGCCTGTTTTCTAGTTGTATCTTCATATGTTTGAAGCATACTTGAAGAGTTATCAATAACAAAGAATATTTCAACATCTCTTTGGCTTTCTTCTACAGTTTTAGTATTAGTCATTGTTAATGTTAATGTTGCTGACTTCTCAGATTCATTAAATTCTGTAATTTGTTTTGTAAATTCTCCATATCCACCAGCATCGATTCTACATACAGTATTTTCAACTAATTCTAAAGTTGTATTCGCATATACTGAATCATCGTTTGTTATAGCATTTGTTACAGTGTTTTCTGTTGTTACCGTATTTGAAACTATATTATCATCTGTAGCAAATACACTGGTTGTCATACTAAATACAAATATAAATGCTATAAATGTAAATAAAAATTTCTTTAAATTTGTTTTTAACATAAATATCAGTTCTCCTTTTTTTTCATTTTTAAACATTCATATATATTATATACCAAAAATACTAATATTTCAAGCATAAAATATGATTTACATAATATTTCTAGGTTTCATGAATTGAGTAAACAAAAAACATTAAAAAATCATGTTAGAAAAATGTGAAAAAATTAAGGAAAATACGTTTGAAAATGGGGAAAAATGTGTTACAATAATAGCGATTGGCAATATGGTTTCAAGAGCAGTGAAAGTAAATAAATGATTAGAAAAAGAGTATCATATGGATACTGAATCAATTTGCAAATATATAGAGGAGAGTATAAGTGAATAGACAAGAAATTTTAGAAAAATATGCAAATGAAGAAGACAGACTTTTAGCTTCAAGATTACTAGACAAAATAGAATTTGTAGAAAAAAGAAATACAGTAGAAAATACAGAATTTTTAGATATGAGGCAAAGACAATTATTAGAAAAATTACTTAGAGATATAAAAGTTAATAATTATATTTCATATGGCGGATATAAAACAGCTGAAAGAACAGCTATAATAATTTATCCTGATAAGTTAGAAGAAATATTTAAAAATGAATTATTTGATTATAATGCTATTTTTAGTGTGATAAAAATAACTTTACCAAATGAACTTAAAGGAATGTATTCCCATAGAAGTTATTTGGGAGCAATTGTTAAAATAGGAATGAAAAGAGAAAAAGTAGGAGACATTATTACAAGTAAAGATGGGGCTGAACTTATAGTTTTAAAAGAAGCAGAAAAATACATAAAAGAAGGCTTACAAGCTTTAACACGTTTTAGTAAAGCTGAGTTTGAAACAATCAAAATAAATGAATTAGAAGTGAAAGAACCAAAAACTGTAACTGTAAAAGTAATAATTCCTTCAATGAGAATTGATAGCATACTGTCAGAAATAATTAGAACTTCAAGAGCAAAAGCATTAGGAGTTATTAAAGAAGAGAGGGCTTTTGTGAATCACGAATTAGTTGTTAAGGGCTCTAAAGAAGTAAAAGAAAATGACATAATAACTGTAAGAGGAAAAGGTAGATTTAAAATTAAAGGAATAGTAAATAATACTAGAAAGGGTAATTTGGTTTTAGAAATAGAAAAGTACATATAGGGAGGAAAAAATGGAACTAATAAACGGAAAAGAACTTGCTAAAGAAATAAGAACTAATTTAAAGAGAAGAGTAGATGAGCTAAAAAAGGAAAATATATTTCCAAAATTAGCAGTAATAATGGTTGGAGATGATAAGGCTTCTAGTGTATATGTAAGAAATAAAAGTAAAGCTTGTAATGAAATAGGAATAGAATTTGAAGAATATTTAAAAGATGCAAATACTACACAAGAAGAGCTTATTAGTTTAATAAAAGAACTTAATGAAAGAAAAGATATTAATGGAATATTATTACAAAGTCCTATTCCAAAAGGACTAGATATTAGAGAAGCTTTTAATACAATTGATTACAGAAAAGATGTTGATGGATTTAATCCTATAAATGTTGGAAAATTGTCAATAGGGGAGGATTCGTTTGTATCATGTACACCTTATGGGGTTGTAAAAATGTTAGAAAAATATAATATTGAGGTAGAGGGAAAAAGAGCAGTAATAATAGGAAGAAGCAATATTGTAGGAAAACCTTTAATTCAATGCTTACTAAACAAGAACGCAACAGTAACAGTTTGTCATTCTAGAACAAAAAACATTAAAGAGATTACAAAACAAGCAGATATTATAGTAGCAGCATTAGGAAAAGCTAAATTTGTTACAGAAGATATGGTAAAAGATGGTGCAGTAGTTATAGATGTTGGAATAAATAGAAATGAAGAAGGAAAATTAGTAGGAGATGTTGATTTTGAAAATGTTTCAAAAAAAGCATCATACATTACACCAGTTCCTGGAGGAGTTGGACCTATGACTATTGCTATGCTTATGAATAATGTTGTAAAAGCGGCAGAATTACAAAACAATAAATTATAAAATATTTAATAAAATATTCGGGGGCAATTTCTTTTTAAGTCAAAGGAGAGATTGTATATGAATATTAATAAAGAAAATATAAATGAAATTGTTAGAAAAGACTTACAAACTATTGAATATGGAAATAAAGAATATCCAGAAAAATTAAAAAATATATATTCAAGTCCCCAAAAGCTATATGTAATAGGTGATAAGTCATTATTACATTGTAAATCAATAGCTATAATTGGATGTAGAAATTGTACTAAAAAAGGAGCTTATAATGCATATAGGTTTGGATACGAATTAGCCAAAAAAGGAGTATGCATTATAAGTGGACTAGCCAGAGGAATAGATACTTACTCTCATATAGGCGCAATTAAAGCAAAAGGTAAAACAATTGCGGTATTAGGAAGCGGACTGGATGTTATATATCCAAAAGAAAACAAAGAAATATACTGTGAAATTTTAAAAAATAATGGATTGATTGTTACAGAATATCCATTAGGGGCAAAGCCTGAAAGATATCATTTTCCAGAAAGAAATAGAATAATAAGTGGGCTTTCAGATGGAGTATTAGTGATAGAGGCAAAAGAAAAAAGTGGCACCTTAATTACTGTCGATTTTGCGCTTGACCAAGGAAAAGATATTTATGCAGTTCCAGGAGATATAACAAATGAAAATTCATTTGGAACCAACAATCTAATAAAGGAAGGGGCAACTCCAGTAACAATAGTTGATGATATTATTATTTGAGAAAGGAGGCACATTTTTGGAAGATATAAAAGCAAAGAAGACTAATGTGAATTTATATACAAGATATAAAATGTTTTCTTGGGATTTCTTATTTTATTATGCGATTATATTTTTGTTCTTTACGCAAACTAAAGGAATAAATGCAGCAGATGTACTTTTAGCAGAAGCTTTATATCCAGTTTTTAAAATTATTTTTCTTATTCCTGCGACAATAATGATAGAATCATTAGGAAAGAGAAATAGTTTAATAATAGGAAACTTCTTCGTATGCTTATCAATTCTTACATATATAGCAGCTAATAGCCTTATGGTAGTAATTATAGGAGAGCTGTTATCTGCAATAGGATTTATAATAAAAGGTGTCTGCGAATCAAATATATTATATGATTCAATAGAAAAAGATGAAAAAAGAGGAATTAAATTTGCAAAAATAGAAGGAAGAGGAATTGCATATTTTTATTGGATGGAAGCAATAACTTCAGTAGCATCAGGATTTTTATTTGTAATTAATGGATATATCCCAATGTTTCTATGTTTGTTAACTGCAATGCTTTCTACAGGGCTTTCAATTAAATTTAGAAATGTAAATGAAGAAAAAAATAGCAAAAAGGTGGATAAAAGAAGAGTTTATAAGGAGTGCAAAAATCTTTTTAAATCTTTTAAGTTGTTCAGCAGGTCCCCTAGATTAAAAAACTTAATAGTTTTTGGAGCTTTAATATCTTCTATATTTTTATCATCTAGTATGCTTAGAAGTAGTATAATGGAAGATATTGGAGTACCGGACAAGTATTTTGGAATAATATTTGCTGTTATGGAGATTCTTTCGGCTATAGCAGCAAAAAATGAAAATAAATTTCATAAGAAATATAGAAATAGAACACTTACTGTTATAGCAATACCGGTTATAATTTCATTTATATTGCTAGGAGTACTTTGTAATTTGGATATAGGATATAACTTTAGTTTAACAGTAATAATAATAGCTTTTATTATTCAATATATTGCAAGAGGACCATTTTATCCATTAATAAAACAATATTTAAATAATTTTACAACATCAAGTGTAAGAAATAAGATTTCTTCATCATTTAATTTGCTTGAAAACTTATTAAGATTTGTAATAACATTTTCAGCATCAATGCTATTAAGAGTTACAAATACTACAAATACATTTTTTATATTAGGTATTGGTTTAGGAATAATAGTTTGTTTAATGTTATTTAATATGAGAAATAAAGTGGGATTAAAGCCGGAAGAATATTCAGAAAAAGATACGAAAATTTTAGATTTACAATAAAAGTTAATAATCAAGTTGAGTCCTCTTTTAAAAAAGGACTCAACTTGATTAAATTTGAACTAAAAAAATTACTAAAATACATTGACATATTTTGATATTATCTATAAAATATATTTGTAAATTTGGAGTATTAGGCTTCAAAAAGAATTAGACTAATGAAAAAAAGCTTAAGAAAACCTAAGGAGGAAATAATAAATGTACACATTTAATAGGATAAAAGTTAATCCTCAATTGCCTAAAAGAATTGAGAAATTATCTGTAATAGCAAATAATTTATGGTGGTCGTGGAACACAAATTTCTTAAAGATATTTAAAGAAATTGATATAGATTTATGGGAAAGAGTAGGAAAAAATCCTGTAAAATTTTTAAAGTATGTATCACAAGAAAAATTAGAAGAAGCTTGTGAAAATCAAGAAATATTAAAACAATATGATAAATTTGTTAAAGATTTTGAAGATTATTTAAAAAGTAAAAATACATGGTTCAATAGAAAACATCCAGAAAATGCAGGAGATTTAATAGCATATTTTTCAGCTGAATATGGTTTGGACGAAATTTTACCTATATATTCAGGTGGACTTGGAATTCTTTCTGGAGATCATTTAAAGTCAGCGAGTGATTTAGGTGTACCTCTTATTGCTGTTGGGCTTTTATATAAAAACGGATATTTTTGGCAAACAATAAATGGGCAAGGAGTTCAAGAAACAGAATACAAAGAAATTGATTTGGAAAATTTACCAATAATTCCAGTAAAAGATGTAGATGGACAAGATTTAATTATTTCTGTGGATATGCCAAAAAAGAAATTATATATTAAAGTATGGGAAATAAAAGTTGGTAGAGTTACTCTATATTTAATGGATTCTGATTTAGATGCTAATATTCCAGAATACAGAGAAATTACAAAAACTCTATATGGTGGAAATCAAGAAATGCGTATCGAGCAAGAAATTGTTCTAGGTATGGCAGGCGTAGAATTATTAAGAAGATTAGGAGTAAAACCTACTGTTTATCATATGAATGAAGGACATTCATCTTTCTTAATATTAAAACTAATAGAAAATACTATTAAAGATAAACAAGTATCTTTTAATATAGCAAAAGATATCGTTAGTTCAAAAACTGTATTTACTACACATACACCAGTACCTGCTGGTAATGATATATTCCCATTAGAACTTATGGAAACATATTTTAAAGATTATTGGGAGAAATTAGGTATTTCTAAACAAGAATTTTTCGCAATGGGAATGAAACCAAATGCAAACCCAAATAGTGGTTTCGATATGGGGGTATTAGCACTTAAAGTAGCGGGAAAGAAAAATGGTGTAAGTAAACTTCATGGAGCAGTTTCAAGAGAACTATTTGGAGATATATGGCCTAATATTTCATCAAATGAAGCACCTATAACATACGTAACAAATGGAATTCATACATGTTCATGGTTACCTCAAAACATAAAAGCATTATATAATGAATATTTAGCACCATATTGGCAAGATAATATATTTAATGATGAAACATGGCAAAGAATAAATAACATTCCAGATGAAAAATTATGGAATGTACACATGGAAAGAAAGAGAAAACTTATTGATTTAGTAAAGAAAAATACAACTACTAGACTACATAGATGTGGATATAGCTATCAAGAAATAGATAAAATAACATCTAAACTTAGCAAAAATGTATTAACAATAGGTTTTGCAAGAAGATTTGCCACATATAAAAGGGCAACATTAATATTTAAAGACTTAGAAAGAATAACTCAAATATTTAGCAATGAAAACAGACCTATTCAAATAATCTTCGCTGGAAAAGCTCATCCAGCTGATAAAGAAGGTCAAGATTTAATAAAATTCATACATGAAATATCAATGACACCACAATTTAAAGGGAAGATATTTTTATTAGAAAATTATAATATTGCTATGTCAAGATATTTAATAAGTGGAGTTGATGTATGGCTTAATACTCCAAGAAGACCAATGGAAGCTTCAGGAACAAGTGGACAAAAAGCATCTGTAAATGGTGTTATTAACTTTAGTGTATTAGATGGATGGTGGGCCGAAGGATATAATTCAAAAAACGGTTGGTATATTGGATTAAATCAAGATTATGACAATTATGAGGTTCAAGATAAAGCTGATAGTGAAGATTTATATACTACATTAGAAAATAAAATAATACCTACATATTACGATAGAAATGATAAAAATATTCCAACGAAATGGGTACAAATAATGAAAAACTCTATAATATCTACAGGAGGAAGATTTAGCACATCAAGAATGCTTGTAGATTATGTAGAAAAATTATACTTACCATTATGTAATTTATATGACAATTACTATAGTAAATTAGATAAAGTTACAGAATTTAATAGCTGGAAAGAAGATTTATATAGAAATTGGAATGATATAAAAATAACACAAGATAACAATATTGATAATATTACAATAGATGCAGGTAATTATATAACAGTTCATTGTGATGTAACATTACCAAATATATCTGTGGAAAATATAGAAGCACAAGTATATTATGGTAAAATAGAAGAAAATGGTGTAGTAGATGATATTCAAGTAATACCTATGAATTTAGAGGCAGAAGATAAAGAAAATAAAGTATATACATTTACTGCTAAAATTAAATTAATAAATGGTGGGGAATATGGATATACATTTAGGGTATTACCAAAACATGAAATGATATTAGATGCTGAGAATTTAAACTTAGTAAAATGGATATAATATTTGATTTTAATATATATTATATAGCGGCAAAATAAAAGTCCTCTTTAATACAATTTATTAATATAATAAAAAATGATAATACTAATTTTATTTAGTATTATCATTTTTTGTTATATAGGAAAAATCGAAGATTTTGCTCATATTATTTTAATAATAAACCATATAATCTATTTCTGGGAAAATACAATCTTGCTCATAAATACCATCAATAAAATCTTCATCTATTTTATCATTTTTTATTTGATAATATAATTTTGTAAATCTTCCTATATGATCTTTTATTCTTTTCTTAGCATAATCAACCATAGTTCCATTAGTTATAATAAATAACCAATCGCTACTTTGTGCTAAAAGAAGCTCTCTTGCACATTGATTTAATGCTTTTCTTCTAAGTGAATCTTTTTCTTCGTTAGGGTATAGGTGAGTAAGTTCAACCATACGATCACCTGCAACATGTAAATGTCTATGAACATAATCGTTTGATGGGTTAAGCCATACTTCACTATAACCATTTGCACCCCAGCTTGATCTACAAGGAGTAGATACTTGCATTAGAGGATATTTATCTATATATTCACTTGGTGTAATTAGTTTAAAATTACAATCATCATAATATATTTTTTTAAATAATATGTACAACCAATAAGGACCTTCATACCACCAATGTCCATAAAGCTCAGCATCATAAGGGCATAGAATAATAGGTGGGTTGCCCATAAGTGGTGCTAAATGTTCAATTTGTGCATTTCTACAATCAAAGAAATGACCAGTTTGTTTTTCAACAGAATCTTTAGCCCATTGAATGTTATAGTAATCTTTTTCACAATCCTTACCAGTAATTCTGTAATATTTAATACCTGTATGAACTCTTACACCATTAGATGCAATATAAGGTTTTATATAATCATAATCTGTATCATATCCTATATCTCTATAAAATTCTCTATAATTAAAATCACCAGGATATCCATTAATAGAACTCCATACTTGTCTTGATGATTCCATATCTCTACCAAAAGCAATAACTCCCTCAGGTGAAACTATTGGGGCAAATGTTCCATAAATAGGAGTTGGATTTGCATATAAAATACCATGAGATTCAGTAATAATATAATCTATTCCAAATTCTTTTAAGTATTTATCTGCTTCTGGAACATATCCACACTCAGGAAGCCAAATTCCACGAGGTTTTCTTCCAAAGTATTTCTCATATGTTTGAACACCAACTGCAATTTGAGCTTTTACAGTTTGCTCAGTAATATATAAAATAGGGAAGTAACCATGAGTTGCTCCACATGTAATTATTTCCAAAACCCCAATGTCTTGAAAATGCTTGAAACCTTGAATTAGATTACAATTATATATATCTTTAAAAACATGTAAATCATTAGTGTATCTATTTAAATAGTATTTTGAAAGTTCATTTAATCGTTCATCATATTTTGTTCTTACAACTTCTTTTGCAGCAAGTTCAATATGTTTTTTCAAATATTTAATATATCTTTCCTGAAGTAAATTATTATCCAACATATTAAGAAGAGGAGGAGTAAGTGACATAGTAATTCTAAAATCAACTTTTTCCTCCACTAGTTTTTGAAAAGTTAAAAGAAGCGGAATATATGTTTCTGAAATTGCTTCATATAGCCATTGCTCTTCTAAATAATCTTCACTTTCTGGATGATGGATAAAAGGTAGATGTGCATGAAGCACAAAACTTACATATCCTTTTTCTTTTGCCATATTTAACCAAAACCTTTCTTAGTATATATTTTAGTATATATCTTTCTATATAAAGTATTATTTAAAAGTAGAACTACTTGAAGAGCCACCTGAAGAAGAAAGATTTAAATTCAAACTATCAGAAGATAAATCTTCTGCATTTATTTCGTCTTTATACATTTCTTTATATAAATCATATATGTTATATACTTTTCCTATATTTGTTATAAATGATAATGAAGAAATATTTTTTTCTTCTACAAAATTATTTTTTACATTTTTAAAGAAAACTGATTTTCCAAGTCTATCAAAAAGAATATGATTATTAGGCATTTCCATATCATTAGATGTACAAATATATATATAATTATCTAAAGGTTGGTACTGTTTAGTTACAGTATTGCCATCAGCATCAGTTACTGTAATTGGTGCTGGAGTATTTTGATAATTTGGATATTTTGGTTTTCTTCCTAATTCAACAGAATAGTCACAATCAGGATCGTTTAAAGGTAAATACCAACTATTTGCAAAATCATTTATTTCAACTTCAAAAGTATAATTCATAGTTTTATTAGTGATAATTAAAACAGGTTTTGTATCATTAAAGAAAGACTCTCCATATTTTTGAATATATGAATTTCTATCATCATCAGATAAATCCCAATAGATAAAAAGCATTGTAGGTGTTTGTGCTAATATTTTTACAACAGTTTGATTATATCTATAAGGTAAATCATAATATTCAGCAGTAGCAATAACCTGTTTCTTAGAAGAAGATGCTGTTTTTGTCGTTTTCTTAGACGCAGTTTTAGAAGTAGCCTTTTTAGTAGCTGCTTTTGTTGTTTTAGATGATGCTTTTTTATTAGGAGTTTTTTCAGCCTTTTCTTTTTTTGCAACCTTTTTAGCCTCTTTTTTAGCTTCCTTTTCGACTTTTGTCTTATCAGATTTTGATTTTTTTGTTTTCTCTGTTTCAGATTTAACTGTTTTAGCTGTCTTAGTTGTTTTAGTCGTTTTTTTAGTAGCCATTTTTGCTTCTGTTTTAGTTTCTTTTTTGGCTTTTGAAGATTTTGCTGAAGTTTTCTTTTTTGCAACATCAGTATCTACTTTTGCAGTAATATTCTCTACTACAGTGTTTTCAGTATTTGTTTTAACATTTTTTAATTCATCTTTTGATTTTCTTGGCATCTTTTCCTCCATAATAATAAAATATTCGAATATATAATATATCAAAAAAGAAATAAATTCAAGAGAAAAAAAGAAAAAATTGTAGAAAAAAAGTAAATAAAATAACTATAAAAAAAGCGTATAAAAAGTTATTTAGATAGTAAAAGTACATCGGTAACAGTTTGACCAATTATGTAAAATGTGATACAATTTTTATTATTAATTCTTTTCTGCTCCTTTTTCATCAGGAGTTTTACATATATAGGAAAACGATTGTTTTGGAGGAAAAGTGAACGAAAAAGCAGTGACTCAGGATGTTGAGGCTTTGGCCGAAAACACCAAAAGGCTTCTTAAAGCCGTGGCAGATGGCGACAGAGAGCAGTGCTATGCACTAATTGAAGAAGGTGCAAACCTGAATGAGCCGGGTAAATCCGTGCTACTGAGAGTAATCAACTACAGCTATTTTAACTACGCTGAAAAAACTTCACTTGTTCGCAAATTACTCAAGGCGGGAGCTGACGTTCATATCAACCATGATCAGCCTTTGATTGATGCTATTAATGG